>CAZBLJ010000062.1:0-12858 GCA_964492605.1 uncultured Puniceicoccaceae bacterium | reverse complement strand
CGGGCGTATCGGACGATTCCTCCTTCGAAGATTCCTCCTTCTTCGAGGTTTCCTCTTCCTCCTCCTGCGACTCTTCCTCTTCGGCGGATTCGCTTTCCGCATCCCCCGAATCATCGGCCTTTTCCGAATCGGCGGCCGATTCGTCGATCTCGGCAATCACCTGGCCGATCTCCACCTCTTCGCCTTCGTCGACCTTCAGGGTGATCTTTCCGGCCACCTCGGCGGTCCCTTCGGAGGTGATTTTGTCGGTCTCCAGTTCATACAGAACCTGGTCCTTCTCCACCGTGTCTCCGTCTTTGACTTGCCATCCGGCCAGAATGCCCGAGGAGATCGACTCTCCGAGCGAGGGAACTTTCACTTCAACTGCCATAAATCCTATTCTCCTGTCAGCGCTTTGTTCACGAGAGCTTCCTGTTCCTCTTTGTGCCGGGCGAGGAAACCGGTGGCCGGGCTCGCACTGGCCGCCCGACCGGCGTATTCGGGACGCTTGCCGAACACCAACTCGAGCGGAACCATCAGGAAGGTCCAGGCCCCCATGTTCCGCGGCTCTTCCTGGCACCAGACCAACCGCTTCGCCTTCTCGTAAGGCTTGCACACCTTCTTCAACAAGTCGGCGTTGAAGGGGTGATACTGCTCCACCCGGATGATCGCCACGTTGGTCAACTCCCTCTGCTCCCGTTCTTCGATTAAATCGTAAAACACCTTCCCGGAACAGAGGATCAGGGTGTCCGCCTTCTTCGGCGGATCGGGATCATCCAGAATCGAATTGAAATTCTTCTCCGTAAAATCGCTCTTCCGGGATACCGCCCTCTTGTGACGGAGAAGACTCTTCGGAGTCAATATCACCAGGGGCTTGCTGAACTTCCGCCTCATCTGCCGTCGCAGGACGTGGAAATACTGCGCGGGCGTGGTCAGGTTACAGACCTGGATATTGTTCTCGGCGCAATTTTGCAAGAAGCGCTCCGGACGCGCGGAGGAATGCTCGGGGCCCTGCCCCTCGTAGCCGTGGGGCAGCAGCAGCACGATCCCCGAGATCCGCTGCCACTTCGATTCACTGGCGAAGATGAACTGGTCGATCACGACTTGGGCACCGTTCGCAAAATCTCCGAACTGCGCCTCCCATATACTCAGCAAATCGGGATATTCGAGGGAATATCCGTAATCGAAACCCAGAACCGCAGCCTCCGAAAGCAGGGAGTTGTGCACGCAAAACTGTGCCTGATCTTCGGATACATGATTCAGCGGCACGTAGCGCTCGCGGGTTTCCATGTCGTAGAAAGCGGCATGACGCTGGCTGAAAGTTCCCCGTTCGCTGTCCTGCCCGGAGAGGCGGACCGGAGTGCCCTCCCTCAAGAGGGTCCCGAAGGCGAGACTCTCCGCGAAGGCCCAGTCCATCCCCTTGTCCTCCTGGTAGACCTTCCATTTGGTGCTCATCTGCCGGGCGATCTTCTTGTTGATATTCAGATGGTCCGGCAGTTTGGTGACCGTCTCCGCGACGGAGTCCAGATCCTCCACCGCCACCCTGGTCTCGATCGTATCGAAGTTGTATTCCGGCTGGAAGACCGCGTTCGAGCCTTCGAAAACATCCGTCTCTCTCTTCAGGGGTTTTCCGGACTTCGCTTCCTCGAAGGCTCCTTCCAAATCGCTCTTGATCTCCGCATCGATCTCTTCGATCCGGCTCTTTTCGAGAATACCCTCGTCAAGGAGGCGGCTTCTCAGTTCCTGCCGCGGAGACTCCATCTCCGAGATCGCCTTGTAAAGGAGAGGTTGGGTGAAAGCCGGCTCGTCCGCCTCGTTGTGCCCGTGTTTCCGATAGCAAATGATGTCGAGGAAGATGTCCTCCTGAAAGGCCGCCCGGTAGTCCACCGCCAGCAGGGCGGCATGCGCCACCGCCAAGGGGTCGTTCCCGTTCACGTGAAGAATGGGTGCCTCGATCATCTTCGCCACGTCGGTGCAATAGCGGCTCGAACGGGCGTCCGACGGATCGGTCGTGAAACCGATCTGATTGTTCACGACGATGTGCACCGTCCCCCCGGTCCGATACCCTTTCAACTTGGAGAAATTACACACCTCCGCAACGACTCCTTGACCGGCGATCGCCGCATCGCCGTGGACGAGAATCGGCAGCACCTGCTTTCGCTCCAGATCGCCCAGAATACGCTGCCGGGCACGCGCTTTGCCTTCGACCACCGAGTCCACCGCTTCCAAATGGCTCGGGTTCGCCGCCAGGCGGATTTCGATCGGCGCACCGCTGTCCGTGTGTATCCGATTGTCGTACCCGAGGTGATATTTCACATCGCCGGACGGAGATCCCTCCTTTTCCGGAACGAAATCCGGAGAGAACTCGCGGAAGATGTAGGCGTGGGACTTGCCGACGATGTTGCCGAGAACATTGAGCCTCCCCCGGTGGGCCATCCCCATAACGATCTCTTTGATCCCCAAATCCGGCAGGCGCTGCACGATGGTATCGAGAGCGGTGATCAACGTCTCTCCCCCTTCCAGCGAAAACCGTTTCTGCCCCACGAACCGGGAGTGAAGATAACTCTCGAACTCCTCCGCCTGGGCGATCTTCCGGTAAATCCTCTCGATATCCTCCACCGAAAAATCCGGTCTGAACTGCGTCGGTTCGATTCGCGACTGCAGCCAGCGGCGCTTCGGCGTCTCCTGCACGTGGATGTATTCGATCCCGATCGGACCGCAATAGGTTTCCCGCAGAAGCTCCAGCAGCTCGCGCGCGGTGATCTCCCCTTCGCATTGGAAGTTCCCGGTATCCACGACCTTGTCCAGATTCGACTCGTCCAGTCCCAGTCGCTGCAGGGACAAACGCGGATTTGCGGCGACCTCCTTCACCAGAGGATTGCACGAAGCTTCCGTATGCCCCATCGACCGGAACGCGTAAATCGCCCCGATGGCCCGGGCCTGGGTCTGCGAATCCGTGGTGCCGACTTCTCCTGCGGAAGCCGTCGAGCCCGACGACCCGTTCCGCCCCCCCGACCCGGCATACTTGTTCGCCAGCTCGAATCCTTCGAAAAACGCCTGCCACTCCGGATCCAGGGAGTCCGGATTCTCCTCCCAGTCCTTCAGACGGTTTTCGAGTAGGTCGCTATTCGCGCGGTTCGCAAAGGAATTTCGATTCATTTGGGCTTCTGGGAAGTGTCAAAGAATCAAGAAGTTGGGGAATAACGAGAGAAAGGTCAAGAGAACCCCGCCCTTTTATCTTGACGTCAAGAGTTTTTTCTTCCGATTCCGATTCCAAGCACGAAAGCCAGAAAAATCAGAACCGAGGCCAGCGGCCAGACGGAGTTTTCTTCCTCCCGGGGTCGTTTGTCGCTTTCCGCTTCCGGCTTCGGACGGTCTTCCGCCGACGACCGACGAAACGCGTCGACCAAACCTTTCACCAGACCGCTCCCCGCCGACACCGCCTCGACTTCGATCGAGTAATCGACCAAAAGCCGGACTTCCTCGACGGCTGCAATATAATCGTCGATTTCCGAAGGGACCACCAGTCCCTCCAGGAACTCGATTTCATGCCGCAACTCCAGCAGGTTTCCCTCCTGGCGGACTTCCAAGGTGTATCGAAACCACTTGTTGGCGACCTCGTGCTGCTCGTCGGCGAAGACCGAGTCATCCGGAAGTGCGAGCCGGATCGTTTGCCTGGCATGATTGGGGATGTAGAGGCTGTAGGGCTGCTCGCGGATCCGTTCGACCGGAGTCGAGAGTCGGTCCGAAATCTGGTCGGCCGTGAACGTCCGGAAGCCCGGTTCGGAGGGGTCGTCGCCGAACAGGGAAGGCAAACGGTACCCTTCCCTCACCACGATGACGTTCTCCTCGCGGCGATCCTCCACCTCTAACGGCTTTGTCTCCAGCATTCCACCGAACAATTCGGCGTAATAGTTCCCGAATTCCCTCCGGAGAGAATCGATCCCGTCCGCCGCGATCCGTTCTCTCATGAAATCGGCCTCGTCTCCCGCGTACCGGGTCACCACCGTGAGATCCACGGGTGCCCGATACTCCTCGAAGACGAGCGATTCCTCCGAATCGATCAGGCTCTCCGCAAAAGCCTGGGGGCCCACCCCTTCTTCCAGCCCGTTGGTCTCATCGGAAACCCGGAGTCCCACCTCGTAATCCGGAAAGAATCGTTTGGGAAGAATGCCGCCCTGATACCCGTAGGTCGGGTCCATCCAGACTCTCCGCCCCTCGATCTTCGCCCCGACCACCACGTGATCGAAGGCCCGGGGCGACGGAAGCCATCGGGAAATGGTGCCCGCCTGGCGGGAATTAACCAGTACCGGATCGGCTTCGATCCCGAGTTCCCGCAGAGCCAAAACCAGGAGTTGGCTCATATCCTTGCAGTCCCCATACCGCCTCGCCGCAATCTCCTCCGGGCTGTACGGTTGATACGAATGCGGCCCGACCGGTATGGCGACGTAACGGATCGAATCCTGGATCAGTTGCAACACCTCCGTCGCCGCCTCGAGGGGCGGCAGTTCACGCTCCCGAATCTCTCCAACCGCCTCCGCCACCCACATGGGCAGAGGGCCGTCGTTTTGGTAGAGGGCGTCCGCCCAATCCGCGACACCACCCCAGGACCGCCAGTCCGAGAACTCGACCCAGGGAGGGCCGTAGCCGGGCGGAGTTCCATCCGAGGTCAGGTGAGCCGGTGCATCCTCCACCGTCCACCGGTAAATCCGTTCGCCGTCCTCTTGTTCGACCTCCGGCTCCATCGGTTCCGGATGGGTCCGCCACCTGAATCCCGATCGTTCGACCGGCCAGTCGAGACGGACCTCGATCCGGTCCACCGGCACTCCGTAACCCAGTGAGGCGGATTGGGCGAATCGATCGCCGACGACCGGATTCGAACCGGTTCGCGTGACGGCGTAGTCCAGAACATCGCCCACCCGCACATCCTTCAGAATAATCCGAATATCTTTCGAATCGTCATAGAACCAACTGCTGACTTCCGTTCGCGCATCGACCACATCGATGTCGGCATCCGAAAGGAGATCGATGACCTCGCCCTCGCGTCGAATCCGGACCCAATGAAGACGGATCTCCTCGAAATCCGGATCGAAGTTCCAATACAAGGTACTGTTTTCGTCGACGCCGCTCTCCGACTCCAACGCCAGAAGGAAGCGACTGTACACCGCATTCTCGCCGGGTCGGAAATGATGCTTCACCAAGTGGAAATTCACGCCGCCAGCCGGATGCCGGTCCGCATCGCCCCGCACTTCCGCCGCGTCAACCTCCACCCATTCCGGCGGCGCCCCCACACGCACCCCTTCGGATACGAACTTCCCGCTTGCCGACGCCTCCCCTTGCGCGACAACCGCCGCCGCCAGGACCCCAAGGGCCGCGCCCATGCAAAGAGGAATCTTCTTCATTCGGTTCCCGGAAGAATGCAGAAGCCGCCCCGGACCAAGCCACCGGCCGGGATCTAGCCCCTACCCTTCCTTTTCACAAAGCTCACCGTAAGCCTTGGCATCCAGGAGTTCCTTCCGGTCCGGTTCTCCATCCAATCTGACCTTCACCAGCCATCCGTCCCCGTAGGGATCCGAGTTCAGGGTTTCCGGCTCGTCTTCCAGGGCCTCGTTCACTTCCGAGACGGTTCCCTCCACCGGCATGTAAATATCGGAAGCGGCCTTGACCGACTCCACGACCCCGAACGTCTCCCCCGAGCCGAACCCGGCGTCGGTTTCGGGCAGTTCGACGAAGGTAATATCGCCCAGCGCTTCCTGGGCATGGTCGGTGATCCCGATGGTCGCGGTTTCTCCGTCGATGCGGATCCATTCGTGATCTTTCGTGTAAAACAGGTCTTCTGGAATATGGCTCATGGTACGTGTGTAAAGTTCTGTCGCGCGAAATCAAGCCGACACGTGGAGGGGTGGTTTGCGGAAAAGGACGGGCAGTCGCCGACCTCTCGAGTCGACCTCGGCTTCATCTCCGGAAAAAGCGGAATCCACCAGGGCCGAGCCGATCGGCATACCGAGAATCGGGCTTTTGGACCCCGAAAGCACCGTTCCAACCGATTCGTCGCCGATCCGGATCTCCATCCCCTCCCGGGCGATCCGTTTGTCCTGCACGACAAAAAAGCGCACCGTTTTCTCCGGCCCGGTCATTTTTTCCATCGCCAGCGAATCCCGACCGATAAAGGACTCCTTCTCCGTTTTCACGGCCCATCCGAATCCGGCCTGGATCGGACTGATCTCCCCGCTCATCTCGTGTCCGTAAAGCGGCAGACCCGCCTCCAAACGGAGACTGTCGCGGGCCCCCAGACCGATCCACGGCAGATCCCGGCCCGCCCCCAGACTCCGGGCGAAGGACCGGGACAGGTCCGTCGGCACGAAAATCTCAAACCCGTCCTCTCCGGTATATCCGGTCCGGCTGAAAAGGACGGTCTGCCCCTCCCACTCGACCTCCGCGATCCGGAACCGCTTCAGGTGTTCGACCTCTTCGAACCCGAGTCCGGCGAGAAACTCCTTTGCTTTCGGACCTTGCACCGCCAAAAGCGCCCAACTCTCCGATTCATCGGTCAAAGCGACCTCGAACAACCCCTTCCGGCTCGACATCCATTCGAAATCCTTCTCCCGGTTTGCGGCGTTGACCACCACGAGAAAGTCTCCGTTCGAGCGCCGGTAGGCGATCAAGTCATCGACCACCCCGCCCCGTTCGTCGCACATCGGACTGTAAACGGCTTTGCCCGGAGGACAACCCGCCACCCGGTTGGTCAGAACGTAGTCGAGAAACTCCCCGGCCTGCGGACCGGAAACCAGAAACTCCCCCATGTGGGAAACATCGAAAACGCCCGCTTCCCTTCGCACGAGGGTGTGTTCTTCCAAAATCCCCGTGTAGGACACCGGCATGTCCCAACCGGCGAACGGAACCATCCGCGCCCCGGCCGCAACGTGCATTTCGTGAAAAGGTGTCTCGAGCAATGTTTCGCCTGATTCTGGCATTCATCGGATTCCACGATCACCGGGAACCCATGGCAAGAGGGAAAGGAAATCTTCTGGACTCCGACCCGAACAAACGTTTCCCTGTCTTCTTTTGATCGGGCCCGGGTGGCGGAATCGGCAGACGCGGCAGACTCAAAATCTGCTCTCCGTGAGGGGGTGAGGGTTCGAGTCCCTCCCCGGGCACCACAAACCATACCACGGTTGATCCCCGCCACGGGCGGTTGACTTGGCACGCTTTTTCCCTCAGATTCTCCCCTATTATTTCACCCCTCATGAAAACATATAACTCCCCGAGACCGGTCGGGATGCTTCTGGTCCTGTTTCTGACTTTTTCCGCCGCTTCGAGCACAAGCGCTCAGGAGATGCAAAATCCCTATTGGGATGAGTCCAACTCTGACTTCAAACTCTGGCACGACGATCCCTCGCCGATGCCGCCGCTCAAATCCAACAGGAAAAATCCGATCGCCCTCCCGGAGGTGAGTAAACGTCTCCAGCCCGTCGATCCTTCGGAGGCTGAGGCCTCCGACGGCATGTATGTAAAATATATGCCCTACACCTCCGTTGATCCTCTGGAGCGTGTGTATGCGGGTTTCAGTTTCGACTTCTTCGGCGGGGCAGACGGCGGGCACGCGAATTTGAGGGAACCCTGGGGAGCGGCGGGACCCAATTTCGTGGACGGCATCAAGCGCGGGATGATCGAGGAGGTCATGGGCGACATGGCGGCGATCTCCGATTCCATCCGCAAACGCTACGGGATCAACTGGGCCAATGCCTCCGTGGCCAACGCGGGCCCCGGCTCGACCCTCGATCCCAACACGGCCGATGAATACGACCGCTTTTTCTACTTCAACAACACGATCTTCACGACCCCGACCGCCGGTGCCGGCCCCTTTACGGCCATGATGCCCAACTATTTAATGTTGGACGGTGGCTCCTATTCCCCGCAATACGCCTTTATGCGGCTGATCGTGACGGCGGGCTATATGCCGATCGAGACCCGGCGGGAGCTGCTGCGCAACGGTCTCTTCGCGCCGGCGGTCCAGGCGGCATGGCGTCAAGCCCTCCCCTACAAGGCGGATCCGAACCACCCGCTGCGCCACCGCAGTCATTACAAGGCACAGGGGGATGACAATGCCGGATGGTGGCGGGTCACTCGATCGGAGGATTCGTTCGCCCAGCATCAAACCATCACCCATAACTACGACCCCAATCTGCACAGCGAAAACCTGGTCGAGCACTTTCAGTCCATGCGGGTCGCGCCGCCGGTTGCTCTGCTGGAACTATTGGAAAACACGGGCAGCGTGGACAATAATTCCGCGCGTTCCTCCCTCCGCCTCTGGCATTTGGCCGGGCAAACCGCAACCGCCCGGGTCCGGGTCGAAGGCATCGATATCCAGGGCCTGCCCCTCGATTACCAGTGGACCGTGGTGCGCGGCAACAAGAACGCCACCATCGAACACGTCGAAGGAGACGAATGGCTCATCACCGTGCCTTACGATTCGGACCTGCCCGGGGGCTTGCCCTCACCGAACGGTCGAACCCAATCGCATCAGTCCGGGCGCACCGACATCATCCTCACCGCCAGCAACGGCCACCAAACCAGCGCCCCGGCGGTGATCAGTTTCTTCCTGTGGGACAGCTCCCTGGACGACTGGCGATACGTGTGGGACCCCTATGTCCCCGAGGGCACTTACCACCCGACCCGCGACAACTACGACCGCGTCACCCCGCCCTCCGGAATCGTTGACGCGACGATTCTCCCCGGTGAAACCCTCCAATACGATCTCTACAGCGAGGACCCCAACCACTTTCCCCTGAGTTACACCCAGTGGGAGGGGGCCGGGGGTGAACTCGACGGCAATATCTGGACCTTTACTCCGACCCCGGACGAGGTCGGCACGCACAATCTGGCGGTCACCGCCCACACGGATAGCTTCGAAGACACCAACGCGGGGTCCCAGGCCGTCGTTGAAGTCAGGGAAACCATCGCCGAGCCGGCGGCAGATGTCCTGCGCGGACCCGCCCCGTTGACCGTAGAGTTCGACGGCTCCGCCTCGCGCGATGCCGCCGGAGCGATCACCGGCTACTCCTGGGATTTCGACGACGGAAGCAGCCCCGCCACCGGGGTTGCCCCCTCGCACACCTTTACCGAGCCGGGGATTTACCAGGTCGCCCTGACGGTGTCCGGCCCCAGCGGCAGCCACACCGAGACCCTCGAGATCGAAGTGCAAGCCGACTGGGAGCTTCTGATCGACAACGGCTGGGATGGCGACGGTCTCGACCCCGCCTCCTGGACTACGGACGAAACCGATTTCAACATCGACCACCACACGGCATGGTTCAAAGGCAACAGGTTGGATTATCCGGAGATCAATTTTTCAAACGGGGAAATCCGCAGCACGGAACCCCTGGAACCTCCCTTCCTCGTCGATGTCGAATTTTCTTACTGGGAGGCCCGGGACACCTATGTGAACATTCTCGGGCACCGCTTCGGCACCGGCTTGCGCCACAATGCGGAGGGCATCCGCGAGAGTCTTGATTTTGCCTTCACCAACGGCGAAGGCGGCGACAGCATAGATATCGCCGCACATTCCGCGAAACATGCAAGGCCGACCACGACCCGGCTCCGGGTCTATGTCATGGACGACCCCGAGAATCCAGGGCGCTTGAAGATACGCGGCTTCGCCGGAACTTCATCGGGAACCCATCCAATCGCCTTCGACAATTTGGCCGCCGATTTGGACGACTACCTCCGGCTCCAAACCCCGGAGAGTGGAATGACCCTCAACCGTGTCCGCGTGTGGACCTCCGCCGCACCGGGTCTCGGAAAGCCGACCCTGATGGTTCTGGGACCGGACGGTGTGGAAATGGATCACCGCTATTTCAGCAACTCAACTCATCATATCCGCCAACTTCTCCTTCCACCCAACCGGGACTTCGGACTTTCCCCGGCATCGGGGGAACCCCTGGAGAAAACCTACACCATTCTCAATGACGGCAGCGCCGATCTGGATCTGGGCAGCACGCCCGTTCGCCTGAAAGGGGATTCCGCATTCACGGTCGTCGCCCAACCCACCGCCACCTCGCTCCAACCCGGCGAAAGCGATACCTTTACCATTCGCTACACACCCGGCACCAGCCGGGGGCAGGAAGTCGCACGCGTCTTCGTCAGCGCCTCCGATCCCGCCCTCGCCCACCACCGCTTTTGGATCAAAGGCCGCGTCCGCACCCCGAGCGACATCATCGTTCGCGGCAACCACTCCAACATCGCCGCCGGTGCCACTACGGCGCGCAACCAGGATTTCACGGATTTTGGTCCGGCAACCGTCGGCGAAAGCGTCACTCACCGCTTCTTCCTGTTCAACAACGGGCATGATCCACTGAACATCAGCGATGTCAGCCTGTCCGGCTCCGATGACTTCAGCCTCTCGCGCGCCCCAAGGTCCGTGATCGGCGCCAATGGCTCGGCGATTTTTGAGGTCACCTTCACCCCCGGCGCAACCGGCGCCCACAACGCCACCGTCACCGTTACGAGTGATGACGCTGACACGCCTAGCTACAGCTTTGCCCTCGCCGGCGAAGGCCTGCCCGATCCCGGCCCGCCCGCTGTCGAAGTGCGCGGCAACGATGTGCTGATATCCGACGAAGATACCACCCCCGATTCCGCGGATCATACGGACTTCGGTTCCACCGCGGTCTGGGATCGCGGCCAGATCCTCCGCACCTTCCATATCGGCACCACCGGCGGCGATCTGGATATCACGGGCGTCACGCTCTCCGGCCCGAACGCGGATCGCTTCGCCGTCATCGGCCAACCGCCCGCCTTTGCCAAAGCCGACACCTCCGTGCCCTTCCATGTCCTTTTTGATCCCGAAGCCGCAGGTGTTCATAGTGCTACCGTCACCGTCGCCACCAGCGACCCGTCCAACCCAGAAATCGTCTTTGATATCCGAGGCGAGGGCTTGGCTGAAGGGGTTCTTGCTGTAGAGGGAGGCGGCGATGCCATTAACAACGGTTCCACTCGCGCCTACCGGTATGACAACACCTACTTCGGGTTCTACAGTATCGGAGATTCTACCACCCGCACCTTCTACATAAACAACGAGGGCGACCTCGCATCGCTCACCGGTGTCTCCGTGTCGCTCTCAGGCCCCCATGCCGATCAGTTTTCCGTGACCACTCAACCCTCCAGCACCATTGGGTCGGGCAGCCGTTCGTCATTTAGCATCGAGTTTAACCCCGATTCAGGTGGCACCAAGGACGCGATCGTCACTGTGTCCGCCGATGGGGTGGACGACTTCACGTTTGCCATCCGGGGCAGCTCGCAGTTCCTCGAACAGGCCACCGGATTCCAGCTTCCGCAGGCCCAGGGCGGAACCTTCGACATGGGAGACTACGACAACGATGGCGATCAGGATATGGTCATCACTGGCACGGTGTGGGTCAACGATGGCTGGGTCGACTCCTCCTACATTTTCCGTAATGACAACGGAATCTTCAACGACATTGGTGCCAGCACCCTTCCCCAGGATGACGGGAATGCGGTCGCATGGGGCGACTTCGACGGCGATGGCGACCTTGATGTGGCCTTCGCCTTAAACACGTCTCTGGACTTCTATCGCAATGATGAGGGAACGTTCGTGCGCACCCAGCAACTCTCCGAAGAGGGCTACTACCCCAAGGCCATTCGATTCACTGATTTCGATGGGGACGGTGATCTCGATATGGTGACAAGTATTTTCATTGAGGACATTGATTACTGGAATACACCGGAGGAGGATCTTGAACCCGACCAGGAACCGAATGATCGAGGAGCCTTCATGCTTGTTGAAAACATTGACGGCACCTTCCAATACACAGGATCGGAACTTCCTGGCTCCTACGTGCTGGGATCGGGGTTCAAAAACCGCATTGCTTCTGCCGATGTGGATCGCAATGGCTGGCCTGATTACCTGAGCGTCGGGACGAGTTTGCAAACGGGCGACCCGGTAGGATTTCTGCTCCTCAACCACGGCCCTGGCATGGCCTTTGAGGCCATTGATCTCTCCCCCTCCGCAGAGGGGCTGTCCACCTTCATTGACTATAATCTGGACGGCTTCCTGGACGTCGTCATTGCTTCTTACAAATCGGGAGGTTCCATCATCGCCCTCATTAACGATGGCACCAGCCGCAATTTTACCGAGACCGATGCCTCTCCCGGTGGCGATGATCGGCAAATTGTTGCAGCCGATTGGGCGGATTACAACGCGGACGGGACCGTCGATATGGTGGCTTCTTTGAATGAGACAGTTGGTGGAGACGACGAATCCAAACTCTACCGCCACAATAGCGGCCAGTTTGAGGAGGACGAATCCCTGAACGTCGACTATTTCTCACGAGGTGCCTATCGCTGGACCGATCTGGAATTCGATGGAGGTCTCGATCTGATCGTCATGGGCAGAGGTGCCCAGAACGGAGCCGATGACGGAACGTATGTGTTCCAGAACATCGACGTAACCAGCCGAAGCACCGCTGCCGATGCGCCCTCCAACCTGATGGTCGAGGACAACGGCGACGGCACCGTCCTGCTCAGTTGGGCAACTGCTTTTGACCAAGAGACGCCAACCGCAGCCATGACCTATAACGTCCGCATCGGCAGTTCCCCCAGCCAGGACGACGTGCGCCCGGCCCAGGCCGATCTCGTGACCGGACAACGGCGGCTCTCCGCGTCCGGGGATTTCCTCGGCGGTGTGCTCGATCCGGATTCCGGCGAATTCGTCGGCAACATCGCCCGCTTCAACCTGCCCCCCGGCGATTATTACGCCGCCGTTCAGGGCATCGACGGTGCCTTTGTCGGCGGACCCTGGTCCGAGGAAGTGGCCTTCACCGTCATCGAATCCGTCGGCGGTATCATCGACGAGGACGG
>CAZBLJ010000061.1:0-13020 GCA_964492605.1 uncultured Puniceicoccaceae bacterium | reverse complement strand
CCTCTTTCAGAAAAACCTGCCGTTTACGGGCGAGAGCTATCGAAGTTGCCGGGTCGTGCGGGAGGCCGAACTCATCCGCTGTTGAGAGGGCGGATGGAACACCTTGCGGCAAAGGGGTCGTGGAGTCGTTTTGACTGGGCAGAAGCCGGAATTTCGTCAACGATGGGACGATGAATCGACAACTGCCCTTTTATTTTTCGATCTTCATTTCCCTCCTTTTCCTGGCTGCCGGGCTTTCGGCCCGTGAAACCTATGCGGGCTTGTCCGGGTATTGGGTGGATAACAACACGGATTCTGGGCCGGGAATCGGAATCCGAACCGGTTGGCATTTTCCCGCACCCGAGGAAGCCAAATACCGGATTTCCACGGATGTGGAGGTGGAAGGTTCGTATTGGCAGATTGATAGCGCCGTGGATTACGCGGCCGGCAAAGGCAAGGCGCAGACCAAAGTTCTGCCGGTCCTGGCAAATCTGCGGGTGAACGTGCCGCTCGCGGACACCGGACTCTTCGTCTACGGCGGAGGGGGGCTGGGTGTTTCCTGGATTGGGATCGATGGTTCGGGTCCGCTGGGCGGTAACCTCGACGATACCGGAGCCGTTTTTACCTACGGGTTCTTCGCGGGCCTCGGGGGCCGGGTGACGGAACGCATGGAGGTGCGGGTCGGCTATCGGGCGATCTGGCTCGGAGATGAGGATTTCAACGACGGGACGGCCGCCAAAGCGACCCTGGATTCCGAACGGAACGACATGTTCGAGCTGGCGCTTCGCCTGAGTCTCTAACCGTGGCGGAGAGGCTTGCAGGATTCGTTCTGCGGTGTTGCTTCGGATTCTACCGCCTCGTCCTTTCACCGCTCCTGGCCGTCTTCGGCGCTCGCGGGAGTTGTCGTTTTGTTCCGACCTGTTCGGAGTACGCCGAGGAGGCCATCCGCATCCACGGTCCTTTCCGGGGAGGGTGGCTGGCGATACGCCGAATCTGCCGTTGCCGACCGTTCGGCGGCCACGGTCCGGATCCCGTTCCCGGAAAAAAGACGGAAGATTAGAAAAATGCTTTGACGTAAGGATTTCTTATATGGCAGCCTCGGTGAATATAAGGAATTTTTAATGCCTGAAAAGACCGAGATCCCGACCGAAAACAAGTTCGTCCGCCGCTTCGTGGACGGGATCGCGAGACTGTGCCAACCGGAAGAGGTCTATTGGTGTGACGGGTCGCAGGCAGAATACGATTCGATCATGGCGGGAATGGTCGAAAGCGGAATGGCGATCAAGCTGAACGAGGAGAAGCGTCCCAACAGCTTCCTTTTTCGTTCGGATCCGAGGGATGTCGCCCGGGTGGAAAGCCGCACGTTCATTTGCAGTGTTTCGCCCGACGGGGCCGGTCCGACCAACAACTGGATGGACCCGGAGGAGATGAAGGAGAAGATCAACACCCTGGGCGAGGCGTGCATGAGGGGACGGACGATGTATGTCATCCCTTTCTCCATGGGGCCTCTGGGTTCGGATATCGCCCGGATCGGTGTTCAGATCACAGATTCCCCCTATGTCGTGTGCAACATGCACATCATGACGCGGGTGAGTAGCGAGGTGTGGTCCATCCTCGGGAAGAGCAACGATTTCGTGAAATGCGCCCATTCGGTCCGGGTGCCGCTGGAACCGGGAGAAAAGGGGCCTCTCTGGCCTTGCGATCCGGAGAATACGACGATCGCTCATTTTCCCCGGGAGCGTCTGATCCTCTCGATCGGTTCCGGATATGGTGGGAATGCGCTCCTCGGGAAAAAGTGCTTCGCCCTGCGAATCGCCTCCCGTATGGCCCTTGACGAAGGTTGGCTGGCCGAGCACATGCTGATTCTCGGCGTTACGGAGCCGTCCGGCCGGAAAACCTACGTAGCGGCGGCCTTTCCAAGCGCCTGCGGAAAAACGAATTTCGCGATGTTGATACCGCCGAAGCCCTTTCAGGATGCCGGGTGGAAGGTCACGACCGTCGGAGACGACATCGCGTGGATCAAGCCGGACCGGGGCAAGGAATTGCGCGCCATCAATCCCGAGAACGGCTTCTTCGGAGTGGCTCCCGGGACATCCGTCGCCACCAATCCGAACGCCATGGCTTCCTGTGCGAAGGATTCGATCTTCACGAACTGCGCGTTGACCGATGACGGCGATGTCTGGTGGGAGGGAATGACCGAAGAACCTCCCGACCATTTGATCGATTGGAAAGGAAACGATTGGACCCCCGATTCCGAAACGCCGGCCGCCCATCCGAACTCCCGGTTTACGGCGCCCGCCGCGAATTGTCCGACCATCGATCCGGATTGGGAGAATCCCGCAGGAGTGAAGTTGGATGCGTTTATTTTCGGCGGTCGCCGAATGAGCGAAATCCCCTTGGTCTTCCAGGCCTTTAACTGGATCCACGGCGTTTACCTGGGGGCCACGATGGGTTCCGAGTTGACGGCTGCGGCCGAAGGCACGGTCGGGAAATTGAGGAGGGATCCTTTCGCGATGCTTCCGTTTTGCGGCTATCACATGGGCGATTACATCCGCCATTGGTTCACGATGGGGAAGAAACTGAAGGAACCCACCCGGATTTTTCACGTCAACTGGTTCCGCAAAGGGGAGGACGGTTCCTTTATCTGGCCCGGGTTCGGCGAGAACATGCGCGTTCTGAAGTGGATCGTCGGCCGGGTGAACGGAAATTCCAAAGCCTTCGAGTCGCCCTTGGGGTGGATGCCCCGCTATCGTGATTTTGATTGGTCGGGGCTTGATTTTTCCGAAGAATCGTGGGATGAATTGATGAGCGTGGATCGCGAACGGATGAAAATCCAGAGCCTCCAGCACGAGGAACTGATTCTCCAACTGGGAGACCACCTTCCCCGGCAAATGATTTTTGAGCGAGAGCTTATCATCAGTCGTATGTAATGCGAGTGATGGGATTTTCGGGTGTGAGAAGCCCGATTGAGAAAGAGTGAGTTAGTGGTAGTTAACCCCCGGGACCCGAAAGGGCCCGGGGGTTTCACTTTCATCCCCGAATCAATACGAGGGTGCCGGGATCCACGCTCTCGAACAATTCCTCGATGTCGCGGTTGGCCAGAAGAACGCAGCCCCCGCTGGCCGGAGTGCCGAGCCGGTCCTCGTGATTGGTCCCGTGGATATAAATGTAGCGCTCGTAGCTATCCAGCCCCGGACCGGAATTATGCCCTTCTTCCCGTCCGCGGAGCCGGAGGATTCTCGTGGTGATCAGGTTCCCCTTTTGTTCCTCGTCGGGTTCCTCCCAATACCGCTTCCCGGTAGCTATCCGCCCCCGGAAGACCATTCCCCGGGGCTCGCCGTCGCCGATCAGGTCGGCGATCTCGTGGAGACCGGTCGGAGTGCCTTCGGAGTCCCGCACACAGGAAGGCGGGTTTCGCGAGGTGGAAACCGGAAAGCTGCGACGCAGCGCCCCATCCCGGTAGAGCTGGAGAACCTGGTTCCGGATACTGACAATCAGACAAACGGGAGTCGGGGTCGTTGACAGTGCGAGGCACTTGTCGATAAGAAGGGAAAAATCCCTGGTATTGTTTGAAAAGCTCATGAGTGAAGGAAAGAGAATAGGAATCGTCGGTGCAACCGGTGCGGTCGGTCGCGAACTGATTCGATTGTTGGAGGAGCGGCACTTCCCCGTGGCGGAACTGCGGCTGTTGGCTTCTGCGCGGTCGGTGGGAAAATCACTGTCTTTCCAAGGAGAATCCATCGGTATCCGCGAAGCAAGGCCCGAAGAGTTTTCGGATCTGGATATTCTTTTTCTGAGTGCGGGAGGAGACCGGTCGAAGGAGATGGCACCGGCGGCCGCCCGCGCGGGCGCGGTCGTTATCGACAACAGCTCGGCGTTTCGAATGGATCCCGAGGTGCCGCTGGTGGTTCCGGAGATCAATCCGGAGGCACTTCGCCGACACAAGGGAATTATCGCCAACCCCAATTGTTCGACGGCCATAACTCTCATGGGTGCCGCGCCTTTGCACCGGGCTTTCGGACTGGAGCGAATGATTTGCTCGACCTATCAGGCCGTATCCGGGGCGGGAGCCAGTGGGATCACCGAGCTGGAAGACGGGGTCCGCCGCTGGGCGGACGGACGGGAAGCGGCGGAGCCCTCCACCTTTCCCCATCCGATCGCCTTCAACCTGATCCCCCACGTCGACAAGTTTCAGGAAAGCGGCTATACCAGGGAGGAAGTCAAGATGCGGGACGAGTCCCGGAAGATTCTGGGCCTGCCGTCGCTGCCGATTTCTTGCACCTGCGTGAGAGTGCCGGTTTTCCGTGCCCATGCCATCAGCGTGTTCGCGGAGTTCGGGAAGCCGGTCGATGTCGCCGCCGCCCGCCGGGCCATCGAAGAGTTCGACGGGGCCGAGCTGGTGGACGATCCGGAGAATCTCCGGTATCCGATGCCGATGGATTATTCCGGAAAAACGGCTTGCGGTGTCGGGCGTATCCGGCGCGACGAAGCCCTCGGAAATGGCCTGGCCTTCTGGGTGGTCGGAGACCAGCTGTGGAAGGGCGCCGCCCTCAATGCGGTGCAGATTGCCGAAAAGCTGGGGTAGACCGAGGTTTTGGGAACAATATCAGTGCCCGCCGGCGGCTGCCTCGTGCTGCTCCAACCCTTTCTGGTAGAAGGGTAAATCCTTGTCCACATGCTTGTCGCTGAAGATGAGGAGAAGGGCTGTGGCGGTTCCGGCCGCCAGGACCATCCCAAACAGGAAAATGATCGTTAGCAGCTTCCCGTCGTAGATCAGATGCATGAACCAGAAGATCACGCCGATGAATTTGACCAGGGAAAGGAAGATCAGGGATCCGAAGATGAGCATCGACCCGGGAAATGGCAGGAAGATGATGACCAACTCGATCCCGGTGAGCGCGGTCATCAGGAACGCAAGGTTCATGAAGGTGAAGTATTTCTTCTGCTCGGCGAGGAGAAACTCCTCTCTGGTGGCTGCGTGTGACATGGGTGCAGTGTTGGAATCAGATGTATTCGATCAGGTAGACGGCCGTAAAGATCACGATCCAGACGATATCCACGAAGTGCCAGTAGAGCCCGGCGGTCTCGACGTCGATGGCATGCTCCTCCGCCTTGAAACGCCCGGTAAAGGAGTAGATGAGCCAGGAAAGCAGCCAGAGGATTCCGAGTGCGACGTGGACGCCGTGCGTGCCCGTCATCAGGTAAAAGGTGGAACCGAAGGTGCCGGAGGAGAGCGTGAGACCGGCGTGGTGCACGAAGTGGTTGAATTCGTACACCTGGCCGCCGAGGAAAAGCATTCCGAAGACGATCACTCCGATCAGGTTCCAACGGAAGGATTTGACTTCGCCCTTGTGAATGGCGGAAACGGCGAGCGCCATGAAGAGGGAACTCATCAAAAGGATAAAACTACTGGCCGTCGTCAGTTCGATGTCGAAGACCGAAACCGGATCGACTCCGATGTTTTCGTAGATCTTTCGATAGACGAGGTGGGTCGTGATCAGCGTTCCGAAGAACATGCAGTCGGACGCGAGAAACAACCACATGAGAAGTTTCTTGCTGTCCAGTCCGGTCTCGACGTGCTCGGACGGGTGGTCGGCATCGGCACTGGCGTGGCTCATCGGGCGCCCTCCTCTTCCGGGTGGAGGTGGTATCCTCCGGGCCCCTCCAGAGCCCAAAGGTAAATCCCGACGAATGTGACGACCAACCCTCCGATCGCGATATAACCGCAGAAGGGAACGCCCGCCTCTTTCAGAGCCATGGAGATTCCCAGGATCAGGAAGCCGAACGAGGCCACGAGGGGGAACCAGGATTGACTAGGCATATGGATGCCGTGCGGGCCCGGATCAACGTGGCCGAGGCGCAGTTTCCCGGAGCCGTGCTTGTGCGCCCACAAGGCGTCGCGGGATCGAACGACGGGCGTGCGCGTGAAGTTGTGCGAAGGGGGAGGGGACGGGATGGTCCATTCCAGAGTGCGTCCGTCCCATGGATCGTCCCCGGCCGGGGGGCCTTTTTTCGCGGTTCGGATGATGTCGATCAGGAAAAGGAGGATGCCGACGGCCAAAACGAACGCACCGATGGTGCAGAGGGTATTCATCGGCTCCCAGCCGGTGCCCTCGAGGTAGGTGTGGGTGCGGCGGGGCATTCCGATCATTCCGAGGAAGTGCATCGGGAAGAAGGTCAGGTTCAGCCCCACGATCACGACCCCGGAAACCCAGTAGCCCAGCTTCCCGTACCACATCCTGCCGATCATCTTCGGCATCCAGAAATAGATGCCGGCCATCAGGGCGAGAATGCTGCCCCCGATCAGGACGTAGTGGAAGTGGGCGACGACGAAATAGGAGTCCTGCTGTTGCGCATCGGCCGGTGCCGCCGAGTGCATGATGCCGGAGAAGCCGCCCATCATGAACATCCAGATGAATCCGAGAGACAGGACCATGGGCACGGTAAACTTGATCCGTCCGCCCCAGAGCGTCCCGATCCAATTGAAGATCTTCACGCCGGTCGGCACGGCGATCGCCATCGTGAGGAGCGAAAAAGCAGCCGTAGCGACCTTCCCGAGGCCGGTGGTAAACATGTGGTGGCTCCAGACGGCGAAACCGAGGAAACCGATTACCGCTCCGGAGAACACGATCAGCGAGTAGCCGAAGAGGGGCTTGCGGGAAAACACCGGAAGGATCTCCGAGATGATCCCCATGGCCGGCAGGATCAGGATATAAACCTCGGGGTGCCCGAAGACCCAGAAGAGGTGCTGCCACAGAATCGGCTGGCCGCCCTGTTCGACCCGGAAGAAATTGGTCCCGAAGAGCCGGTCGAACATGAGTTCGCCCAGCGCGACCGTGATCGGCGGGAATGCGAAAATCACCAGAATCGAAGTGATCAGGGTCATCCAGACGAAGACCGGCAACCGCATCATCTTCATGCCCGGGGCCCGGAAATTGATGATCGTGACGATGAAGTTCAGGGCGGCCGCGATCGAGGCGATCCCCAGAACCTGGAGGCCGAAGATCCAGAAGTCGGTCCCGATGCCGCTGTATTCGGAGCCCGTCAAAGGCGCGTAGCCGAACCAGCCCGCCGACGGAACGATGTCGGTCATGCCGCTGGCCGGGACGAACCACCCCAGCAGATTGGCGGCTTGGAAGATCCAGCTGACATTGATGATGATGGCGCCGGCTACGAAGGTCCACAGACTGAAGGCGTTCAATCGCGGGAAGGCGACATCGCGGGCACCGATCTGCAGGGGAACGAGAAAATTGAAGAAGGCCGAACTCAACGGCATGACGGCCAGAAAGATCATCGTCGTGCCGTGCATGGTGAAGAGCTGGTTGTAGGTCTCCGCCGATACCAGATTGTTTTCGGCCACGGCCAACTGCGCTCGAATGACCAGGGCCTCGACGCCGCCGACGATGAGAAAGACCATGGCGAAGAGGGCGTACATCAGACCGATCTTCTTATGGTCGACGGTGGTCAGCCAGTCTTTGAGGCCTTTCGAGTGATCCGGTCGAACCAGACCCAGATGGCTTCGCTCAGCTCCGTGATGAACGTCCGTAGATGAATCGGGCGTCGCGGTCGGGGTGCTTGTGGTAGTGGTGGACATGAGGGAATTCGCGATAGAAAAGGTGGTGCTTACTGGAGGGTTTGGAGAAAGGCGGCAATCTGGTGGACTTCCTCGTCACTGAGGTCGACATCCTTCAAACCGCCTACCCCGTAATACATCAGGTTGCCCGGCTTGATGTTCTCCGACTCCCGCACCCACCGGTAGAAATTGTCGTATTGTTTTTCCCGGTCGATGGTTCCGTCCGGATTGTCGTGCTCCATCCAGCCCGCTGCGAGGGAGAGGTTGTCGGCCACGTGGGTCAGGTTCGGTCCGAGCCGCCCGGCTGCGATGGTCCCGTCGATGGCGTGGCATTGCACGCAGGCACCCTTTCCGAAGAAAAGTCGCGCTCCCTGGACGGCCGGCTCGTCGGGCAAACTTTCGGGATCCGATGCGGCGGTCGAGATGAATTGATTCCAGTCGTCGCCGACGGGCGGGGAAGCGGGCTGTTTGCGTTCGGCGACCCACTCCTCGAATTCCTCCTCCGGAAGCACGAGTGCACGGAACTGCATGTATGCGTGCGACTCGCCGCAGTATTCGGCACACTGACCGTAGTAGTATCCGGGTTCGTCGGCGCGGATCCACATGTAGTTACGCCTCCCCGGGATCATGTCCACCTTCCCGGCGATCTTGGGCAACCAGAAGGAGTGGATCACATCCTCTCCGCGGAGTTCGATGCGGATGGTCTTCCCGGCCGGGATGGCGAACTCGTTTCCGGTGACGAGACCGAGCTGCGGGTAGTCGAAAGAAAACCACCACTGCCAACCCCGGGCTTCGATCGTAAGCGGTTCCTCCTCCGAATCCGTTGCCGTCTCCCCGTCGAACCAGCTTCCGAGATTGCTTTCCGGGTCGTCGGGCATCTCATGGGTAAACCAGATCTGCTGCAGGGTGGGGACCGCGATGATCACCAGCAACGCGACCGAGACTCCGATCAAGCCGATTTCGATCAAGGGGTTTCCGTGGGACTGGGACGGCAGCGGTTTGTCCGAATCCCCCTTGCGCTCGCGGTATCTCCACACCGTCCAGAGAAGGGCTCCCCCCACGACGACGAAAATGGCGGCGGTGACCCAAACGGTGACCATGAAAAGGTCGTATTGATTCTTCGCGATGATCCCCTTCGGATCCACGAACGATTGCCGGGCGTTGAAATTACACCCGGCGAGGACGAAAGGCAGCGAAATCAGAAATGCTCTTGAGAAAAATCGGAAGGCCATGAAATTGGTCGATTGCAGGGATGATAGCAGAAATTCCAAAACCTAATAACTGATTCCTTTATTCGAGCTTGGCAATGATCTTCTTGGTCGACACTGTTTTTCAGCGATGAGCGACGACCCGCTTCCACCGCCACTCCGCAACGAGCCTCGAATGGACGATGCACCCATGTCCGACCCCGAGGTGCAGGACGTTCACAGCCAGCTGATGCGCGAAAAGGAGGAGCCCCGCGAGGGCTTCCCTCCGCTGCCGATCGCCTTGTTGTTTCTGTTTGCCGTGATCACCTTTGTCTGCGGCATCTATCTGGGCAAGAACGCCGCCGGTTTCCGGTGGGATGTTTATGACCCGAATTTCGACCCCGCCAACCTCGGGGTTGCTGCCGAGCCGCCGCCGTTCGATCCGATCGCGCGCGGGAGGCAGGTCTACAATCAGCAGTGTCTCCAGTGCCACCAGGATAGCGGTATGGGGGTTCCGGGTGCCTTTCCTCCGCTCGTCGGAACGAAGTGGGTCCTCGATACCCGCGTGGTACCTTCGGCGATCCTGTTGAACGGCCTTGCCGGTGAGATCGAGGTCAAGGGCAATACCTACAACGGAAACATGCCCGCCTTCGGAGGGATTCTGAGCGACCGGGACATCGGCGCGGTCCTTACCTACGTCCGGCAGGAATGGGGAAACGACGCCGGCCCGATCAGCGAGGAGCAGGTGGCCGAAGCCCGCAACTTGTACGGGGGCCGGGCGGCCCCGTGGTCGGCTTCGGAGTTGCTTGAATTGCCCGCCCTCCAAACGAAGATCGAAGAGGCGGTCCCGGAGGAGGAAGCGGTGGGAGAGGAGGTCGAGGCTCAGCAGGAGGATCCCGACACTGCCGGGCAAATGGAGGAGGCCGAAGAGGCCGAAGAAGCGCAGGACACTCCCGGCTCCGAAGCGGCCCCCTCGCAACAGGAATCCGCGCCGTCGATTTAGATCCCGCAAGGGTGCCGTAGTGTCCGAGTCCTCCGCAGAAGAGACGAACCCCCATCCGGAAGGCGGTTTGCAAGGGGCGGATAAACTTCGGATTCTCCGCGCTCTTCGGTGGTCGGCCTTGCCCGTGGGGCTCCTGTTGATCGCGGGAGGGACCATCGCCCTGATTCGGCCTCCCTTTGAGCCGGAGTGGTTTTTCCGCCTGCGGGCGATTCTCGAAATCGGTCTGGGGCTGGTCCTGTTTCTTCCCTTCGGCAAATGGGGGGAGCGGCGTGGCCCGGGGTGGAAAAGAGCCTTTCTGGCCCTCGTCCTCGGATCCGTGGCGTTTGTCTTTCTGCGCGTGATCGGCGTGCTCTTCGAGGCAAGAGTCGTGGAGGCCGCCGGAGGCGAACTCGGCCTGCCGGCTTGGTCCGGCACCCTGATATTTCTCGTTCTCGCGCAGATCCCCATCATCCTCTTCCTTCGATTTCCCGACGAGTTGGAGTAGGGTGGTGGAATCCGGGGAGAAAGGGGTCTCTCCGGTCCGCTCGCGGCGAGCTGTTGCAGGAGAAGGTGGAGGACTTTTCCCGGAAAGGGGACACTCCTGTCCCCTCCAGGCCTTTCGGTAGTCGCAGGCAAGGCGGGGACCGACAAGAGTGTCCGTTTGAAAACGCCCTTCCGTTCCCTCAGGCGTTGCGTTTATACATCCACAATCCGGCGATCGTTGCCAGGAGGAACGGGGCCCAAATCGCCACCAGGGGCGGCAGGATGTCCCGTTGGCCCGCGAAGGCGAAGGCGGCGGTGATTCCGAAAAAGCCCAGATAGATCCACACCGCCCGGAAAAATCCGCTCGATGCCCGGGATCGACCGCTGCCAAGCGCACAGGGCAGGGCGATGAGAACGACGACGAAAAACTGGAACGGCGCGGCAAGAATGCCGAGATACCGGGTCCGGTAAGGGTCGGTGCGGGGGTCGTCGGGCAATTTACCGACTAGCTCCCCCAATTGAAGAAAGGTGAGATCCTTGGGACGCTGGCTGAGACCGACCAGGACGGTCGGGCTCATCCGGGAATCCGCCACGGGCAATCTCTCAAACGAATCCAGGGTCTCCGGCAGGGCCTCTCCCGGCGGAACGCTGAGGGAGATGCCGTCTTCGAGAATCCAGGTTTGCGATTCCGCGTCGAAGGTAGCCCGGGCGGCCTCCTTGCGGATTCTCTCCTCGCCCGGCCCGGTCGTTACGGACACGCCGAAGGCCTCCCCGGTGGACCGCCGGTAGACCTCGACGAACCAGAGTTCACCCGTCGACGGCAAGTGCACGGCGAGGTCTTCCATCGTTCCCCGGACGATTTCCATCCGGCGATCCAGATCCGCCTCCTTGGCGCGCTCCTTGATGAGGGCGGCCCGCTCGACGGCCTTCGGCGCCAGCGAAGCATTCAGCCAGAAAAGGAACAGCGCCAGAAGGGCACCGGCGACCCAGAACGCGCGACTGAGCCGGAAGAGGCTGACCCCGGCTGCGCGGATCGCCACGATCTCACCGTTTCGCTGGAAGATGCCCAGGGTAAAGAGAAGGGAGATCAGAAAACAGACGGGTAACAACGAGGGAAGGTATCCCGGAATCTGGAAGACGAAGAACGAGAAGATGGTTTCCCAATCCGCCTCTCGTTTCAAGAAGCCGGGCAACTCGTTGTAAACCTCGCTGAGAAGAAGCAGCCCGAGGATCGCGGCGACCGCCAGGCTGAAGATCTTCAGCCATTCAAGGAAAATGTATCGGTCGATGTGCAACGGCTGGGCGACTTCCGGGGGGGGTAAAGAGGGGTCAGATATCCCGGTAGATCCAATAGCGTTTACTGAACTCGCGGAAGGTATCGCATTCGCGGCGGAATTTGCGGAGGAAATATTCCAGATCCACTTTGGCACCCTGGGTCGAAATCGCATTCCACCACTCGGTGGATCCCACGTGCTTGTTGAACAGAATCATCTCCTGTTCCGATGCCTCGGCGAACGGATTTTTCGCGCTGAAGCGAGCGGCGAGAACCATCATTTGGAAACTCAATTCGGTGGGGCTGAGTGCCGGATAGTCCTCCACGACCACGTAAACCCCCATTCCGGTCGAACGATTCGGAAGGCGGTAATTGCGCAACTGGTAGCCCAAGCCCGGAGTTTCCAGCTGGTTGAGACGGGCCATCAGAGTGACCGGGGACATTCCGGAGTAGGTCAGCAGCCGGAACGGGAACGGAGTTCCGTAGCCGTGTCGAAACTTTCCGATCTGGGTGCCGAGCCCGGTCATCGGGTAGCCGAAGGCCGCCGACACGTCGGGAATGGCGGGGGAGGTGGGCACCCACTGCAAGCCGGTTTGCGGCCACAGCATCCCGCGTTTCCAACCCTTCATCGGAACGATCTTGAGCTTTCCCTCCCGTCTGACGCGGTCGGGAACATCGAGCCAGCCCGGCACCTCCTTCAGCATTCGAGCGAGTTCCGCGATGGTCAGCCCGTAAACGTAGGGCACCCGGTACGCTCCCACGTAGCTCATCCAGCGAGTCTCCATCATCGGTCCGTCGACCTTCAATCCTCCCAAAGGGTTGGGCCGGTCCAGAACAACGAATTCCTTTCCCTGCTCGAAGCAGGCCTCCATGGCCAGCTTCATGCAACTGATGTACGTATAGGAGCGAACGCCCAGATCCTGCAGGTCGACCACCATAACATCGAGATTGGCCAGCATGGCGGGCGTGGGCTTGCGGGTATCTCCGTAGAGGGAAAAAACGGGCAGGCCGGTGTTTGCATCGATCCGGTCGTCGATCTTCACGTTCGCCTTCTCGTCGCCGTAGACCCCGTGTTCCGGACCGAAAAGGGCGACCAGGTCTACGTTCGGTGCCCGGTCCAGCACCTCGATGGTCGATTCCCCCTGGCGGGTCACTCCCGCGGGATGGGTGAGAAGCCCGACCCGTTTCCCCTCGAGAACATCGAAATCGCGCTGGATGAGATGATCGATGCCGAGAAACACCGACCGCACCTCCCGGGCCGCATCGACGAAATGGGGTGCCAGGGAGGGAAGGACGACGAGTGCCGCAAGAATAGAACGGGAGAGGCGCAAAAATTCCGACTTCATGAAAGGAGGGATTAGCAGTCCGTTCCCGCCGGGGCAACCGGGATTTGATGAAATGGTGGACGGAGAGGGACTCGAACCCACGACCTACTGGGTGTAAACCAGTTGCTCTAACCAACTGAGCTACCCGTCCGGGAAAAGAGGGGAAGCTGAGAGATTTCGCCCCCCGGCGCAACGTTTTTCCAATGTCAAATAATATC
>CAZBLJ010000060.1:0-13068 GCA_964492605.1 uncultured Puniceicoccaceae bacterium | reverse complement strand
AGGACCGGAAAACTTGCGACCGTCGAAGAGGCGGGAATAAGTATGGGCTCGCTTCGTCACAAGGCCGGATATGGAAGTATTTGTCGCAGTCACCTTCGGGGAGGGTTTCTTTTCACGGAACCAACCAGTGGAAAACTGACCGATGTCCGCCGATTTTCTCCGTAACCTGGTCCACGAGTGGTATGACCCGCTCTTTCGTTTCGCTTGCTCGTTGAGCGGTAACCGGGAAGACGCCCTGGATTTAACCCAGAACGCCTTCCTGAAACTGACCCGCAAGCTCTGCGATTTGCGCGATCCGGCAAAGGCCAAATCCTGGCTGTTCCGCACCGTTCACAGCGAGTTCGTCGATCAATACCGGCGGTCCCGTCGCTTTCCCTCGCGGACGCTCGAGGAAGCCCCCGAGCCCGCTGCTCCTGCCCCGAGGCCGGGGGAAGGGGTGGACGCGGCAGGCCTTCTCGCCGCGCTCAACGAACTGGATGAGCACTACCGCGCCCCCGTGGCCTTGTTCTACCTGCAACACTTTTCCTACCGGGAGATCGCCGAGATTCTGGATGTGCCGATCGGCACTGTGATGTCGCGCCTGCGACGGGGAAAAGACCGGCTTCGCCTTCTGCTGGAGAGTCCGGAGCGAACGGATTCCTCCCCGCTACCGTTTCCCAACCCGAAGACCCGCTATGGATAGAGAATCCGCCAAAAATATTCTTTCGGCCTATCGTCCGAACGGTGCCGATGCGCTCGACGAAACCTTCCGTCCGGCCATTGAATTCGCCCGGCGCGATCCGGAGACGACCTCCTGGTGGAAGGAGCAGTCCGGCTTCGACAAGGCGGTGGCTGCGGCGATGGACACGCTCCCTCGGGATCCGGAGGGCAGGGAGCGGACTCTGCACCTGCTCGAGCTGGAAACCGCTCCGCAGCGGCCGCGATCACCGATCCGTTTTTGGCGCGCCGGGATCGGAATCGCCGCGCTGCTGGTCCTCGGAATCGCGCTGTTTCCGGTATTCGGTCCCCACCTCGGCCAGGACACGGCCCTTCCGCTCCGTGCCGAAACCTTTTCGATGGCCGCCCTGGCCGACGGGGCCCTCCCGCTCGACCGGAAGGGCGGGACCTATGAAGAACTGACTACCTGGCTTGCCGCCGAAGGAGGGGCTGTCCCACCCGTCCTTCCCCCGGGCTTGACCGAAGCGCGAGCACAGGGGTGCCGTATTCTTCCGGTTGCCGACGGGGACGGTTCCGTCAGTCTTCTGTGCTTCGAGAAAAACGGGGAGTTGATCCATCTCTTTGTATTCGAGGGGTCGGCCCGATCCCTTCTCGCAAACGTTCCGAACGATTGGACGACCGATGGCGGCTGGAATTACCGGAAGCTGGATGAAGCAAACGGGCAAGCCCTCGCCCTCGCAACCCGCGCCGACCCGGACTGGGTCGAGCGCTTGCTGTAGACAGAATGGTCTGAAACTAAAATAAACCAGGTTTAAATTTATTGACAAGCCCCGGCACTCCTGGCGTCTGTCTGCTGGCACTTGGAGTTTTCTTTGTGCGGTTGACGGAAATAACAACCTGTCGCAATGGGGCCGTCATCGAGAAGGGAAGACGGAGAAACTGGAGAATACTTCGGGAATAAAACGATGGGGCGTTCGTCCTGGGGGGTGAAAACGGGTTACTGTCCCGAAGTGAAAAACCGTCAAACCGAACTCGATCATGCAACAACTACCGAGAACCACCGGGGTCCCGATCCCGTGTATCGTATGCGCCGACTCATGAGGGTTGTAAGATTTCTTCGGGGAGCGTATTTCCTCTTCCTCCCGCTGGGGGCGATCGCCGTGGCACCTGGGTACGGGGACTATGCGCGGCTCTTGTCGAAGTACGTGTCGGAGGAGGGGGTCGACTACGACCGGTGGCATGAGACCGCCGCCGACCGGGAGGCCTTGGATCGGGTGCTGGAGGGCTGGTCGACGGTCGATCCCGGGTCCCTGGACCGGGACTCCGCGACCGCTTTTCTCATCAACCTCTATAACGCAGCGATGATCGACGAGGTCCTGAACCATTATCCGCTGGAAAGCGTTCGTGAAATCGGATTCCTGCCCTTTGCGGTTTTTCGCCGGGACCTCGTCGAACTGAACGGGGAGACGGTCAGTCTGGACGAGATCGAAAAGGAGATGCTGCTGGTCGACTATTTCGATCCGCGAATCCATTTCGCGGTCAATTGCGCGAGTGTGAGTTGCCCGCCGCTCCGGTCGGAGCCTTATCGGGGGGCGGATTTGGAAGACCAGCTTGAGGATCAGACCGCTCTCTTTGCCAACGGACCCCACGCCGCAAGAATTCTGCCGAATGGCAAAGGGACGGCGTATTCCGAGTTGTTCAAGTGGTATGCGGACGACTTCCCGGGCGAGGATCCGGCCGAATATTTAAACCGCTATCGAGCCGAAAAGCTGCCGACCGGACATGACGTGCACTGGATCGATTACGACTGGTCCTTGAATAAAGCGGAAAGCAGAGACAGCGTATGAACGGAAATCAATATTCAAGCCAACCGTGGACTCGTAAGAGTTTTGCGAGATTCACCCAACGAAGGAATTAAGAAATGCCCGAGTCCGCCGTCGAATCTTCGACCGTTACCACTTCGTTTGACGAAACCGTCTCCGGCTCCGGCAAGGAGCTGCGGCGTTCCGATCTGGAGATCCTCCAGCTCAACCTCGGTCGCCTTTGCAACCTGACCTGCATCCATTGCCACGTGAGCGCCGGACCGCGCCGGAAGGAAATCATCACCCCGGAAACGGTGGATCGCATTCTGGAATGGTATGGACGACATCCGGTACCGACGGTGGACTTGACCGGTGGTGCCCCGGAAATGGCCCCGGAATTCCGGCGGCTGGTCACGCGGATCCGCGAGATCCGGCCCGACGCCCGGATCATCGACCGGTGCAACCTGGTGATCCTGAACGAGCCGGGGTTCGAATGGGTAGGCCCCTTTTTGGAAGAGAACGAGATCGAGATCGTCGCTTCGATGCCGTGTTATTCTCCGGATAACGTCGATGCGCAGCGGGGGAACGGTGTGTTCGACCGCAGTATCGAAGCCCTGCAGGAACTGAACCGCCGTGGGTTCGGAACCGGGCACGACCGAAAGCGGCTCGATCTGGTTTACAATCCGAACGGGGCGAAACTGCCCCCGGCCCAGGACGAGTTGGAAGAGGATTACAAGCGGGAGTTGCGGAATCATTTCGACATTCGCTTCGACCGGTTGATTACCATCACGAATCTGCCGATCGCGCGGTTCGCCCGTTGGCTGAGCCGGGAAGGCCTTTACGAGGATTACCTGCAAACGCTCCGGGACGCCTTCAATCCGGCGACCGTGGACCACCTGATGTGCCGGGACACCCTCAGCGTGGGATGGCGGGGTGAAATCTTCGACTGCGACTTCAACCAGATGCTGGACATGCAGCTGGAGGGCGAGGAAGGGCAACGCCTTTTTCTGTGGGACGTGAGTCCGGCCATGCTGAAGGAAAGGCGGATCGCCACCGGCGACCACTGCTTCGGCTGTACGGCCGGAGCGGGTTCTTCCTGCGGGGGGTCGCTGGTGGAGGGAAAGGAATAATCTGATTACCAGTTCCCGGTTCCCGGTTTCTCATTGGTTTTAAAATTCAGCATTTCAGTAATAATCAACCCTTCATGTTTCAGAACCGGGAACTGAAGAACCTATAACCGGATCACAATTCTTTCATGACGACCGAGACGCTCAACTATCACGCCAACTCGCAGGACTACTACGGCAGGGTTCTCGGATCGAAGAACGATCTGAAAACCTCGGCCTGTTGTGCGAACGAAGCCCCTCCCGCCTGGTTGCGGCCCCTCTTCGGGAACCTGCATCCGGAAATCGTGGAAAAGAGCTACGGTTGCGGATCTCCGATACCGGTCTGCCTGGAAGGCTGCACGGTCCTCGACCTTGGGTGCGGGACCGGCCGCGATGTGTTCCTGGCCTCCCAGCTCGTCGGAGCGGACGGATCTGTGATCGGAATCGATTTTACGGACGAGCAGCTGGACGTCGCTCGAGGGCACCGGGAATGGCATCGGCAGAAATTCGGACATCCGAAAATGAATACGGATTTCCGGAAAGGTCCGCTGGAGGATCTGGGGGCTCTCGGGATCAAGGACGACAGCGTCGATGTGGTGATTTCCAACTGCGTCCTCAATCTGTGTCCGGACAAGTCGCGGGTCCTGGCTGAAATCGCCCGGGTGCTGAAACCGGGCGGCGAGTTGTATTTTTCCGATGTTTTCGCCTCACGTCGATTGCCTGCGGAACTGGCGAACGATCCGGATTTTCACGGGGAGTGTTTGGGCGGTGCCTGGTATTGGGAGGACTTTCGGAGACTGCTGGCGCAAACTCTGACGCCGGACTTTCGAATCGTGTCGAAGAATCGTTTGAACCTGGAGGATCCGCGAATGGCAGCTGTCTCGGAGGGTATCGACTTCGACTCGGCGACCGTGCGGTGCTTCAAGATCGAGTCGATGGAGGATCGCTGCGAAGACTACGGACAGTCGGTCACCTACCGGGGGACGATTCCACAGTATCCGAGAGTCTTTCCCCTCGACCCTGGCCATGGATTCGAAGTCGGCAAACCGGAGAGGGTCTGTGGCAATACCGCGGCGATGATCGAGGAGACCCGATTTGCGAAGCATTTCGAAATCTCCGGCGACCGGAACCGGCACTTCGGGCTGTTCCCCTGTGCCCCGGTCGCCGACCACGGCGAGACACATGGATGCTGCTGATCTTATTATGATGACCCACACCAAACCACTGCGCGTTGCGCTCGCCGGAAATGCGATATTTTCGGCTTTTTCGGGAGTTCTTCTTGTGCTCCTTCCGAAGACCCTGGCGGGCTTTCTCGGGGTTTCCTCACCCCTGCTCCTCACGGGAATCGGTGGGGCGTTGATCCTTTTTTCCGGGGACCTGATTCACCAGGCGACTCGTCGGCGGATGCAGACATGGCGGGCTCTCTATGCGGTCTGCGGAGACGCGTTTTGGGTGCTGGGAACGCTTGTCTTGTTAGCCGTCTTTCCGGGGCTTCTTTCGACAGGCGGCGCAATCCTGGTCGCGGTTGTCGGTGGTGTCGTGGCGGTGTTCGGATTCCTGCAATACCGCGGCGTCGGGACGGCCCATCGCGTTCCCGGAACCGACCGGTACCGCCACTGTGTCGCCGTATCGGCACCGACCGATGCCGATGCCATGTGGCGAGTTGTCTCGGACTTGGGAGGAATCAGCGCCTATTTTCCCTCCCTAAAGCAATCTTTCATTCGGGGCGGGAAGCCTGCCTGCGAGGGGGCGGTTCGCGAATGCGTGGACCTGCGGGGAAACCGCTGGGCCGAGGAGTGTACCCTCTTCGACCCTGCGAGTCGCCAGATGGAGTTGAAATTTTTGTGTGACGAGCCGGGCTTTCCCTATCCGGCGTCGGAGATGATCGGCGGCTGGAGAGTGCTTCATGGTTCGGAAAACACCTGCGAGGTAGAGATCTGGTGGGAGCTGAGACCCCGGCCCGTTGCTCTTGCTCCTCTCTTGATGCCGCTGCTCGGCCTGAAAGCCGATCTCGATTTCCCGAAGTTGATTGCGAGGATGGCTGCAAGAACGGGCGCTCCGGCTCCCTCGATCCTCCCCCGCCGCTTCGGGTTGATCCCTCGTGTTTGTTGAAGAATCCTCCCGATCATTGTTATGAATCCCATCGCCAAATACACGAAATGGCTCCATACCCGTTGGCCTGCGGGCAAGATCGAGAAGCTTCCGCTTTCCGGGGAGGAGGGTGCTACCAACATTCCCGGGATTCGGATCTCCGGGGATTTGACCGGGGTTCCGTTGCTGAAGTTCAGCGCGGATACGGGAGCCCGGGCGGTGCGGGCGTTTTTGGAAGAGAAGGATTTTCAGCCAGGCCGTGACGCGGAGGACGAAGTGCTGGATCTGGCCATTATCGGGGGCGGGGTTTCCGGTATCGCCGCCGCCAAAGAAGCCCGTGCGAATGAGTTGAATTTCAAGGTGTTCGAGGCGAGAGAGGTGTTTTCCACCATCCGGAATTTTCCGAAGGGTAAGCCGATCTACACCTATCCGACGGACATGGAAGCCACGGGAGGGATGCACTTCCATGCCGAAGTGAAGGAAGATCTCGTCGAGGAGCTGGAGGAACAAAAGGAGGAGGCGGAGATTGAAACCGAGTCCGTGCGCATCGAGTCGGTGGAGAGGAAGGGCGACGGCTTCGAACTCACGCGGGCCGACGGCGATCCGATCCGGGCGCGACGGGTCCTGGTCGCCATCGGGCGGAGTGGAAACCACCGGAAGATGAACGTGCCCGGCGAGGAGAAAGACAAAGTGCTGAACCGCCTCCACGATCCGAAGGATTATTGCGATCAAAAAGTCCTGGTGGTCGGGGGAGGTGACAGTGCTGCGGAGACGGCGATTGCGCTGACCGTGTGTGGAGCGGAGGTGACGCTGAGTTATCGGAAAGAGGAGCTGACCCGGCCCAAGCCGGAAAACCAGGAAAAGATCATGGCTTTGGCGGCTGATCCGGATGCGGACGTGGCGGTCGATGAACCGTCTTCCGAACGAGTTACGACCTCGGCGGCCCAATGGATGCGCGGGGCGAATCCGGCGGGGAAGTTGACGCTGCGCTTGAATACGGAACCCGCTGAAATCCGCGATGACGAGGTCGTCCTCAAGCACAGGGACGGCGGAGAGGAAGAGACGCTGCCGAACGACACGGTGTTTGCGATGATCGGCCGGGAACCGCCCCTGGATTTTTTCCGCCGTTCCGGAGTGCGGGTATTCGGCGACCGCGGACTCAAGTTCTGGCTCGGGATGTCCGCCTTCGTTCTTTTTTGCTTCTGGCTTTATCACTGGAAGGGGTCCAAGGACATCCCTCTGCTGGGTTCCCTGCCCGCGTGGTTGAATCCGAATCCGGATGGGCTGGTTTCCTGGCTGCAAGAGATCGGAGGAACGGTCGGCTCCTGGTTCAGCGATCCGTCCACCCTCTTCGGCACGATCACGCTCTCCGCATCGACACCGTCGTTCTACTACACGATGGCGTACTCGATCGTAGTCGTGATTTTCGGGATACGGCGAATCCGCTACCGGAAAACCCCTTACGTTACCGTGCAAACCAGTGTTCTCATGGCCATCCAGGTCATTCCGTTGTTCATCCTGCCGGAAATCCTCCTGCCCTGGCTCGGGCACAACGGCTGGTGGTCCTCCGGGGCGGGGCAGTGGTTAGCCGACGCGTTTTTCCCGGAAGTCGGGTATGATCCGAACGGGCGGGAGTACTGGCGCGCGTACGGCTTCATCCTCGCCTGGCCGCTTATGGTGTGGAACTGGTTTACCGCCCAGCCGCTCTGGGGGTGGTTGATTGTCGGTTCGATCCAGACTTTTGTCATCATTCCGCTGATCATTCGCAGGTGGGGGAAGGGGGCGTATTGCGGATGGATCTGCTCCTGCGGCGCATTGGCCGAAACGCTCGGGGACCGGCACCGCCACAAGATGCCGCACGGCCCGAAGTGGAATCGCCTGAATATGCTGGGGCAGGGTATCCTGGCCTTTGCAGTAATTTTGATGGTTCTTCGCATAATCGGATGGATCGCCGGATCGGGCTCCTGGGCGGCGGGAATCTTCACCGCAGGAGTGTCGGGGATACCCCTCATCAATTACGGCTGGTTTGTCGATCTCTTCCTGGCGGGCGTGCTGGGGTATGGTCTCTACTTCTGGTTTAGTGGACGGATGTGGTGCCGGTTTGCTTGTCCTCTGGCAGCGTTGATGCATATCTACACGCGTTTCTCGAAGTTCCGGATATTCGCCGAGAAGAAGAAGTGTATTTCCTGTAACGTCTGCACCTCTGTCTGTCATCAGGGGATTGATATTATGAATTTCGCGAACAAGGGTATCCCCATGGAGGATCCGGAATGTGTGCGTTGTTCGGCCTGCGTGCAGTCGTGCCCGACCGGGGTGCTGTCCTTCGGACGTTATGACCGGGACATGAAGCCGGTTTACGATATTTTGGAGGCCAGTCCCGTGCGAATGGCGGAGGCGCGCTCGAAGTCGTCGGAAGGGAAGGCGTGATCGGGTTTATCACAGGTTCGGGTTTTTACGAGTTTCCTGGACTCGGGGAACGGCGCATTCCCACGCGCTTCGGCGAGGTTTCCCTCCTGGTCGGCGATGTCGACGGGCGATCCGTATGCGTTCTTCCGCGACACGGACCTTCCCATCGCAACCTGCCCCACCAGATCAACCACCGGGCCAACATCCTTGCGCTGAAGGAAGTCGGGGTGTCCGCAGTTGTTTCCTGCTCGGTCTGCGGGGTTATCCATCCGGACTGGGAGACCGGGGTGCCTTTGGTGGCGAACGATCTCTGGTTTCCGGAGAATCGATTGGGTGACGGGAGCAGCTGCACGGTGTTCGACCGGCCCGGCGAAGCGGGCCGCGGGCACCTCTTGGCTACCTCTCTTTTCCATGAGGGACTCAGTGCGCGGGTGGCGGAAACCTTGCGTCGGATGGAAGGGTCGGTCGAGGAAGGTTGCTATGCGCATGGAAACGGGCCCCGTTTCAATACCAAGGCGGAGATTCGCGGCTTGCGGAGTGCCGGAGCCGATTTTCTCTCCCAGACCTGCGGACCGGAGGCCGTGCTGGCGAACGAGTGCGAGCTGCCCTACGCCTTGGCGGGCTTCGCCGTCGACTACGCCAACGGCGTGAAAATGGTGCCGACCCCGGTCGAGGAGCTGAAGAACAACCTCGAAAAATCCAGGACGGTCTTCGAAGGATTGATCCGGACTCTCGCGACGGATCCCCCCGAATATCGTTTCTCGAATTTCGTCTATCGATTCGAATAGCGGGGACGGGGTGGAAAATTGGCTATGACCGAGTCATCCTCTCCACGGATCCTTCTGTTTTTGAAGGCTCCCCGGGCCGGTCGGGTCAAGACGAGGTTGGCGGCTTCCGTCGGAGATAAGCGGGCGGTGGACATTTACCGTCAACTCGTCGAGCGACAGCTGGCCTCCCTGCCGGAAGGATGGCCGGTGGAAATTCGATACGATCCGGCGGATGCCGGCCCGGAAATGATGGAATGGCTCGGGGGCGACTTTGTCTTCCGCCCGCAACAGCCCGGCGATCTGGGCGCCCGGATGAGTTGTGCGGTTCGGGAGGCGTTTTCCGAACGGGACGCTCCGGTTTTCTGTATCGGTGCGGATTGTCCGGATTTGGGCGTTCGGGATTTCCTGGCCGCCCGTCGCCGCCTGGAGGCCGGGAACGACCTGGTGTTTGGTCCGGCGGAAGACGGGGGCTATTACTTGTTGGGAATGTCGCTCTATTGTCCGGAAGTGTTCGAGAACGTCTCATGGAGCAGCGCGGATACTCTTGCGCAATCCTTGGACCGAGCCCGTCATCACGACCGCCGCGTGGCCTTGCTGGACACCAAGCTCGATGTGGACGAGCTTTCGGACTGGGAAAATTCTGTCGTCGGAACGAAAGAAACCTGATGGGAATGGAGATCCGATGGAGTGGTATGATTGGATAATCCTGATACCGTATGTCATCTGTGGGTTGATCCTGCTGACGTACGGGTTGAACTGCTATTGGCAAATTGCGTTCTTCCTCCGCGGGAAGACTCGTCTTCAAGAGCAAGACGAACTGGCCGATCGGCTTGAAAAAGAAATGTGGGAGAAGCCGGAGGCGCTCCCTGTGGTGACCACCCAGATTCCACTTTACAACGAATACAACGTCGCGGAGCGCATCTTGCGGGCGGTGGCGGCGATCGACTATCCGAAGCATTTGCACCAGATCCAGGTGTTGGATGATTCGACGGATGAGACCCGGGCTCTCGTAGAGGAGGTGGCCGGGGAACTTCGGTCCGAAGGGAGCTGGGTCGATGTGGTGCACCGGAAGGACCGGAGCGGCTACAAGGCGGGAGCGCTAAAACATGGATTGGAGGAGGCGGAGGGCGAGTTCGTTTCCATCTTCGACGGAGATTTCGTCCCGCGTCCGCATTTTCTCCGACGAACCCTGCCGTTGTTGGTGAAGGACCACGGACTCGCTTTGGTGCAGGGAAGGTGGGATCACCTGAATCCGACGGAAAACCTTTTGTGCCGGGCGCAGGTGCTGGGAATCGACGGGCACTTCACGATCGAACAGTCCGCCCGCGCTTCGAACGATCTGTTTCTCAATTTCAACGGAACGGCGGGGCTTTGGAGAAAAAAAGCCATTTACGACAGCGGGAACTGGGAAGGCGATACCCTCACGGAGGACATGGACTTGAGCTACCGGGCCCAGCTCGCGGGATGGCGGCTGGCTTTTCGGGGCGAAGCGGTCGTACCCGCCGAGTTGCCATCCACGTTTACGGCATTTAAGAACCAGCAGTTTCGCTGGGCGAAGGGGTCGATCCAAACGGCGCTTAAACTTTACCCGCGGGTTTGGCGGTCCGGCCGCCGCTTCGTCGCCCGTCTCCAGGCCCTTTTTCACCTGACCCACTATTCGATTCACCCGGTATTGGTAACGGTCGCCTTGTTGAGCCTGCCGGTACTCTTCGTCCTGCCGGACCATTTGGGGGTGGGCGTTCGGTGGTTTGGAACTCTGGCGATTTTATTGGCCGCTCTCGGGCCGAACACCCTTTATCTGGTTAGTCAGAGATCCCTGCATCCCGGCACCTGGGGTCGCCGGATTCTTTATCTGCCGGTTCTGACCGCAGTGGGACTGGGCATCTCGGTTTCCAACGCCAGAGGCGTTCTCGAAGGGTTGCTCGGGATGAAAAGCGAGTTTGTCAGAACGCCGAAAAAAGGAAGCGTGAACGCGCTCCCTTACAAAGCGAAGGCTTCCTGGGTGGTTGCGATCGAATTGTTTCTGGCGGGTTATTGCTCCGTTTCCTTTTTAGGCTACCTGTGGCTCGGGGCCTGGGGAATCACTCCGTTCCTGGCTTTGTATGCCGTGGGATACGGTTTCGTGGGATGGAGTTCTTTCCGTGAGATTCGGGACTCCCCGACCCGTTCGAAGCCCGGTCCGACGCACGGGATGAATACCCGCCCCGCCGACGTTTCCGGATGAACGGACGGACCTTCCGGTGGGCCGCCTTCGCTACCGGCCTGGTTTTTTTGTCGGTGGGAACTCTGCCGTTCCGGGAGACTTTGACGGTGGCCGACCCGGGGTTTTCCCGGGTCCCGGGATTCTTTTCGATGGCGATCGGCCTGGGCCTCTGCCGTGGATTCTTCCCGCCTTGCGACCGGTGGAAGAGCCGACTTGGATTGGGCCTGCTCCTTGGGCTTTTCGTGCTTCCCCGTATTTTGCTTTGGCCTGCGGCACCGACGGACGATGTCCATCGGTATCGATGGGAGGGGCGTCTGGTTCTGAACGGGCAAAACCCGTATGCGACGACAGCGGACGATCCCGCGTTGGGCGAGTGGAGAGATCGGAGCTGGGATCGGATGAACCACAAGGACCGCGGAACCGTCTATCCCCCGGTGGCCCAGATGATTTTCGCCGGAATGGCCTTTGCGGAAGAGAAGGTGCCCCGCCTTTGGCTGGAGAAGGGAGTCTTCCTGGCTTGTGACCTCGGAATCTTTCTGCTGGTGCTTCTGTTGTTGCGACGGCGAAATCTACCGCCGTCGTTTGTGCTCTTTTACGCCGTCAATCCCGTGGTACTGGTATCCTTTGCGGCGGAGGCCCATTACGATGCGTTGTTCGTTCTGCCGATGGTTGGAGCCGTTTATGCGCTGGAAACCGGGCGGATCCGGCTGTCCTGGCTTCTATTGGCTCTTTCCGTTCAGATAAAGTTGGTAAGTTTGGTATTGGTGTCGGCGTGGCTCTATCGACGCGCCTGGAGGGGTGCCTGGATCGCCGCGTCCGTCATCGCTCTGACGTGGCTGCCGTTCATGGAGGCAGTTCCCCGGTGGGGGTCGGCCGTTTTCGAGTTCGGGGGGAATTCGGCCTTCTTCGGGTTGATTCCGTATCTTCTTCGAACGGCGGGATTCGACCAGGGTTGGGCGGCCTGGGCGGGAGGGGCCTTTTTGATGGGAGGACTCTTGTGGATCGTCTGCCGGGGGGGGCCTCCGGCCACCGTGGCCAGACGGGTTGTCGGGGTGCTCCTGCTTTGCAGCCCGATTCTTCATTTTTGGTATCTGACCTGGTTGATACCGTTCCTGGCACTCCGCCCGAGTCTGTCCTGGTTGTGGCTTTGCGCGGCACAGGGCTTCTATTTTTTCGTTTGGGAGACTCAAGCTGCGACGGGAGTGTGGGCTCTTCCGCAATGGGTGGAGCCGGTTGTCTGGCTGCCGTTTCTCTTGCTGGGGCTGGGGGAAGGAGTGCGGTTGTTGGGAAGAGGCCGTTACAAGGCGCGCGCAGGGGGAGAAACCGTTGGAGTGGTGATTCCCGCCTACAACGTAGAGTCCTGTCTGAGGGGTTGTCTCCGGTCCATTCGGCAAAGCTCCGTCCCGCCGGAGGAAATCGTGGTGGTCGACGGCGGATCGAGCGACGGGACGGTTGCCCTGGCTCGAAAGGCCGGGGTCCGGGTGGTCGGTGCGCCTCTCGGGCGCGGGGCGCAAATCCAGCGGGGATTGGAGGAGTTGCGGACGGATTGGGCTCTGGTGGTGCACGCGGATTGCTTGTTGGACGAGACGGCGGTGGAAAAGATTCGCGGCCTCGGTCCCGAGGTTGTGGGAGGCGCTTGCGGCCAGCGCTTCGAACCCTCCGGTGCCCTCCTTTCGGTCGTGGAATTCATGAACGAGGGAAGGGCCGTCCACGGGGAATCCTACTGGGGGGATCAGGCCCAGTTTTTCCGGCTGGAGTTTCGGGAACTTTGGGCGGATCTGGAGGAATATCCGTTGATGGAGGACGTGGAATTGAGCCGCAGGCTGCGCCGGATCGGTGAAACCGTGTACCTCGGTCTGCCGACGCGGGCGGATACGGGAAAGTGGCGACCGGGGGGTCGCGCGAGACGGTTCCGCCTCGTTTTCAGTGCGGTAATCCGGTTTCGGATTGCCTGCCTTCTGGGATCGGGGCGGGATGCGGCGAAGAATCTCTACGCAGAGTATTACGGGAAGCGTATCCGCGAGCCGTGATACGCC
>CAZBLJ010000059.1:0-13134 GCA_964492605.1 uncultured Puniceicoccaceae bacterium | reverse complement strand
CGTAAACGTGCTCGTGGTCCTCGGGGTGCTCGCGAGTCTGGGGGCGACCCTGACCCTGCCGGGAATTGCGGCGCTGGTGCTGACCGTGGGGATGGCGGTGGATGCCAATATTCTGATTTTCGAGCGCGTCCGCGAGGAGCTGCGCCTCGGAAAGAGTCCCCGCAACGCTCTCATCGGAGGTTACGACAAGGCGTTCTCGACCATCGTGGACGCCAATGTGACGACGTTGATCACGGCGGCGATCCTGATTTGGCTGGGCACCGGTCCGGTCAAGGGCTTCGGGGTGACGCTCGCCATCGGTATCTGCACTTCCGTCTTCTGCGCCCTGGTCGTCAGTCGCTTCTTGCTGGAGATTCTTGTGTTCAAGGCCGGCGTGAAGAAGGTGCTCGGATGGAACCTTCCCGGCCCGCCGTCCTTTGATTTTCTGAAGTTGAGGTGGCCCGCCTTTTTCACCTCCTGGGCGATCGTGGCCACGGGTTTGGTGGCGGTGTATCTCCACTGGGATCATCTGTTCGGAATTGATTTCGTGGGAGGCGATGAGGTGACGGTTTCTTTTGAAGAGAGGCTGCCGTTGGCCGGCATCGAGGATGTGGCCTCCCGGAACGACCTGGGGGAGGTGTCCGCCGTTTACCAGGTGAGCCTGATCGATGAGGCGGAGACCCTGGTGCTCCAGACCGAATCGGGTCAGGGAGAAGCGGTTTTCGGAGCCCTCGCTGCGGCCTATCCGGAGGCCGAGCTGGAATTTCTGGGGCAGACCCGGGTGGGAGCGGCCGTGAGCGATCAGATCAAACAGAACGCGATCGTTTCCGTAGTCGTCGCTCTCGTCGGAATCCTGCTCTACATCGCCCTTCGCTTTGAAGTGGGGTACGGGGTTGGAGCGGTCGTGGCGACCGTTCACGACGTATTGATGACCATCGGTATTTTCGTGCTGGCGGGAGGACAGTTCTCCGCCCCGATGATCGCGGCCGTTCTGATGATCCTGGGGTATTCGATCAACGATACGATCGTGGTCTTCGACCGTATTCGTGAAGAGCTGGATCTAAACCCGACCTTTACTCTGAAGCGGGTGGTCAACATGGCCATCAACCGAACCCTCGGACGCTCCATCCTGACCAGTGTGACGACCTTCATGGCCGCCCTGGCTCTCTATCTTGCGGGGGCCGGAGTGATCGTGGATTTCGCCTTCGTCTTCCTCGTCGGGATCGTGACCGGGACGTTCTCTTCCATCTTCATCGCAAGCCCGATCTTCTATCGGTGGCACAATGGCGACCGTAAGCATGTGGAAGATCGCGAGCTGACGCCGAAATACGATTGGCAAACGGGCTCGTCGGAATAGGCGGGGCTGCCTCAGGTTTTTTTTGGGTTCCAGTGGAGCGTTCGCCCCTTTTGGGAGGGGAGACCCCTGTGGATTCGCTTCGACTGCCTCCGTTCCGGGGACCCTGGCCCTTGACCGTCGGCGAAGTCATTTTTGGAGCAGAAATAATAGACCAGTTCTATATTTGTTGACGGTTGGAAGGTCCTTGAGGGCGCGAAGTCGGTTTAGTCGGAGACTCCTGCGGTATCTGTTTCGCCGTGTGAGCTTCGCTGAGTCGGGACGCAGAATTCCGGAAAATCAGGTCAAATAAAAATACCGTGGATCCTCGGGGTGGCTGGGAGCAATATTTTTGACCAGTTCTATATTTGTTGACAGATGAATGGCCCCTGGAGGGGCGAAGTTGGTTTATCCGAGACTCCTGCGGTATCCGTTTCGCCGTATGAGCTTTGCCGAGTCATGGCGCGGAATTCCCGGAAGATCAGGTCAAAAAGAATACCGTGGCCGCCTCGCGGTGGCTGGGACGGGTCTGCCGGAAATGGCCGGTCCGGGACCTGCGGATTCTGCCGATTAGCTCTTCCCTTCCAGCCATTCCAGGATCGTCTTCGCCACCTTCGACCTCTCGTCCTCCCGCAGTTCCGGGAAGACCGGGATGCTGACGCATTCGTCGGCGACGCGGCGCGTACCGGGGCAGGGGACGGGATCGTAGGAGCGGAAGCATTCCTGATCGCTCAGGGCGACGGGATAGTAGATCTCGTTGCCGATCCCCCGTTCGGACAGGAACGTGCGAAAGGCGTCCCGACGGCCCGTTCCGCGGATCCTGAGGGTAAACTGGTTCCAGGTGACGCTGTTATGGGAATAGGCGAAGGGCAGGAGAATGCGGGCGTCGCCCGGAGGCTCGTCGCAAGGACAGGGGCAAGAATCCCCGCATTCCCGCCCGCTCGGGGCGGGTAGGGCCGTGCCAGGGTGCGCGGAGATCTCCCGGAGGTAAAAGGCGGCGTGATTCGCCCGGCCCCGATTGTAGGATTCCAGGTGGGGGAGCTTGATTCTCAGGAGAGCGGCCTGGAGGGCGTCCATCCGGAAATTCCCGCCGATCATCGGATGGTGATACTTCGGTTCCATGCCGTGGACGCGGAGGATTTTCGCGCGGTCGAAGTCGCCGGAGTCGCGGGCGAGGAGCAGACCGCCGTCGCCGAAGCCGCCGAGATTCTTGGTCGGGAAAAAGCTGATCGCGCCGTAGTGTCCGAGGGTTCCGACAGTCTTTCCTTTGTGACGGGCCCCGATCGATTGCGCGCAATCCTCGATCACGGTCAGACCGTGTTCTTCGGCAATGCCCATGATACGGCTCATGTCGGCGGCTTGTCCGAAAAGGTGGACGGGGACGATCGCCTTGGTCTTCGGCGTGATTCGCTCCCGAATCGACTCGGGGCGAATCAGGTAGCAGCAGGGGCAGATATCGGCGAAGACCGGACGGGCTCCGACCCGCGCGACGCACCCGGCGGTGGCGAAAAAGGTGAAGTCCGGGACGATCACCTCGTCTCCCGGGCCGATTCCCGCAGCCATCAGGGCGAGGAGAAGGGCGTCCGTGCCAGAACTGACGGCAAGGGATCTTTCCGCCTCCAGAGCGCTCGCTGCCTCAACCTCGAGAGAAGAGACTTCCTCTCCCAGGATATACCGGCCCGAACGCAACACCTCCTCCGTCTTGGCAAGAAGTTCGGGAAGGAGCGGTTCGTTCTGGCGGGTGAGATCGAGGAGAGGAACGGGCATCTTCTCAGGTCACTTTCGGCTGGTAAATATCGTGCAGGCGGAGGAGTCCGGCCAATCGGGCGGTTTCGGTTTCTACGACCGGAAGGACGGAGATCTGGGAGGAGCGGGATTCCATCAATTCGGCTGCGGTCTGCAGATCCATTGCGGGGGTGGTGCGCACCGGGTCGGGCGTCATCGCTTCGGAGATGGGGCGGGAGAGGAGGTTCTCGTCGGCTTCGAGTCCGCGCCGGAGGTCCCCGTCGGTAAAGATTCCGAGCAGGATTTCATCGGAGTCCACGACGCAGGCGGCGCCGAGCGGTTTGCGGGTCATCTCCATGAGGACGGTCTTCACCGTGGTGTCGGGTCGGACGGCGGCCACGTGCTTCCGGCGGTGGTAAACCGCGTCGACCGTGAGATTCAGGCCACGCCCGAGTTGGCCGGAAGGGTGGAGGCTGAGAAAGTCGTTTCGGGTGAACCCGCGCGCCTCGACGAGGGCTCCGGCCAGGGCGTCTCCCAGGGCCAGGGCGACCATGGAGCTGGAGGTCGGAGCGACGCCCAGCGGGTCGGCCTCCGTCCGCACCGAGCCGTCGAGCACGACATCGGCCCATTCCGCCATGGGGGAACGCAGGTTCCCGAGGATCCCGATCACGGGCGAACCCATCTTCCGGATCGCCGGGGCGAGGCGGAGGATTTCCTCGGTGGCGCCGGATTTCGAGATAGCGATGACCGTTTCACCCGGTCGAAACAAGCCGAGGTCTCCGTGAACCGCCTCGGCGGCGTGCAGGAAAACGGCCGGGGTTCCGGTGCTGCGAAAGGTGGAGGCGATCTTTTGGGCGATCTGGCCGGATTTTCCGATCCCGAGAAGCACGACCTTCCCGTCCGAGTCGAGGATGATTCGGACCGCTTTGACGAATTCGTCGCCCAACCGGTCGGAAGCGAGCTTTACGCTTTCCGCTTCGCTCTCGAGAACACGGCGTCCGATCGCAATCAGGTCGACGGGGTTAGTCATGGGGAGAATTCTCTTCTTCGCCGGGCTCGGGGGCAAGGAGGAGTTCGTCCAACGGATAGGTCTCCTCGAGAAAGTCGCGCAGGATGACGGTGGCGGCGGCGGAGTCGAGCTGCCCGGTTTCCCTCTGCTTGCGGGCCTTCTTCAAATTCCAGTGGCGACCGGCTTCGTCGGAGGAGTGACGTTCGTTGTGAAGGCGCACCGGCAGGCCGAACCGTTCTTCCATCCTCCGGGCAAACTCCTCGACTTCGAGGGCGATCGGCCCGGAGGTGCCGTCCGGTCGGACCGGATGGCCGATCACGATCTCGGTAACGCGTTTTTCCCGGACGGCTTTCTCGATGTGCTCCAAACGTTCCGCTTCGCTCGGCTGGTTGGCGGCCGCCAGCGGAACCGGCACCCGCACCTCGTCCGCGTGGGCCAACCCGATTCGCTTGGAACCGTAGTCGAGGCAAAGCCAGGAGGGGTTGGGCGGGGTCATGCGGTCCTGGGGTCGCGATGGAGACCGTTTTCGTGCGTAAAGCGCATGGTTTTCGATCACGGCAATGATCGCCTACAGGAACCTGCTTCCATCCTCCCGTTCCCCGATCCGCCGCACCAGTTTTTTCACCTCCTCGGCACGGTCTTTCGGGCAAACCAGGGTCGCGTCGCCGGTTTGGATGACGAGGAGGTCGTCCACGCCGATTAACCCGATCAGATGACCCTCTTCGACCGAGACGATGTTTCCCGTGCCGCCGAGGATTTCCGCGGCGCCGCAGACGACGTTTCCGCCGCCATCTGCGGAAAAGTGGCGGGCTACCGCCGGCCAGGAGCCGACATCGTCCCAATCGAACGAGGCGGGGACCATCACGACATTGTCCGCGTGTTCCATGACCGCGTAGTCGATGGAGATCTTCTCAAGTTTCGGGTAGGCGTCGGAGAGAACGGCATCCAGGGGTTCGCCCTCATCGATTCGTTGCCGTATTGATTCGAGGGCTTGGAAGAGTCCCGGTTGGAAGGTCTTCAAGGCGTTGAGGATGGTCGACGGCCGCCAGGCGAAGATGCCGCCGTTCCAGAAATAGCCGCCCTGCTCCAGATAGCTTTCCGCCGTGGGAAGATCCGGTTTTTCGACGAAGGTTTCGACGGTCGACCAGTCGTCCGACCCGTCCCCCGACGCCGTGCGGATGTAGCCGTAGCCGGTGGCGGGAAAGGTCGGAACGATGCCGACGGTTGCGATCCGCGGTTCGGCTGAAACGGCCTCGAGGGCGGTTTGCAGGTCGGATCGAAACGCTGCGCCATCGCGGATCACATGATCGGAGGGCAGCATGACGAACGGTGTGTCTCCGGAGGTGCGGGCCACCAGGATCGCCGAGAGGGCCACGGCGGGAGCGGTATCGCGACCGACCGGCTCGGCCACCACATGGTCGGCGGGAAGGTCTGGGCAGATCTCCTTGACGGCCTCCACCTGCTCGGAGTTGGTGATGATCCACGTATGTTCGGGTGCCACCAGACCCTCCAGCCGGTCCAGGGTCTGTCGGAGCATCGGCTCCTCCCCCACGATCGGGAGCAGGTGCTTGGGGCGGCACAGCCGACTTTTCGGCCAGAACCGCTCTCCTCGTCCCCCGGCCATGATCACCGCACAAGGTTCAGTCTTCATGGAGACAGAAGTAAGGGAGTCTCCCGGCAAATGACGAGGGTGAAATCCAGCGCTATCGATTGCACTGAGACTACCGATTCCAGTGATCTGCCCCTTGCCGTTTATTTCGTCAGGTCGGCATCCGTAAACTCGAGGAACTCAAACTGCGTTGCCCGGACGGTCGCCTGATAGATCTCTATGGCGGAGAATTCACTGTCCGGAGGGAGATTCTTGAACGACATTCTTATCGTTGAAACGCCTCCACCGAAGCCCCACGACGAGGATTCCCCGGAGATGGCTCCTTCGCGGTCTTTGAGGAAGAGGGCCATGGTGATCCGGTCCGAGTCGATGGCGGGATGCGAGGGTTCGGTCGTAAACCCGGGCAGATAGGCCCCGAAGGTAAAGACGACCTCGTTTTGGTGGGTGACGACGGAGCGGATGAAAAAGCGCCGTCCGTTTTTCACGAACGAGGCGCCTTCACGGGGTTCGATGGAGCCCATGAGGACGGGGCTTATGACATTGAATTCACCGTGGATCCCTATATCGACCCCATTGCCCGATCGACGGACCTCCTCTACGTTCAAGGTAAGCACCTTCCCCTGCACCCTGGTTGTCCCGCCGTCGCTCGACTTGGGGTAGAGACGGCGCGCTCCTCTGAATCCGCCTGGATCGGAGATGGATTTGGTGGTGCCGTTCTCCCCGGTGATCTCCCAGCTAAACGGCTCGAACCAGATTTCTTGATCCCGACCGAGTCCGTCTACTTCGAAATCGGCCGAATAGGTAAGTGCTTTTTCCCCGTTGTAGCTTGCCGAACCGGTTTCGCGGAGGGTTCCTTCGACCGGTCGAACGTCAATATCTTGTTCCTCGAAGTCCGAACCGATCCATCGGTCCGAAAGGCCTTCTTTGGAGGGAAGCAGAGCCATGGCGACGAAAAAACCGGCGGCGAGCAGAGCCCAGCAAAGCCCCCTTCTTTGTCGTTTGTAGTACAGCACCAGCGTGGCGGATAAGAGGGAGAGCCAGAAGACGACTTGTATCCAAACGATCCAATGGCTCGGAAAGTTTGCCGGAAGCATTCCGTAGTATAAATCGAACTCGGATTCCACCAGCAGGTAACCGGCGACGATTTGGAAAACGAGAAGTCCCAGGAACAACAGGATCACGAAGAGTAGGTAGCGGGGTAGGGACCGCGTTTGCGCCGCAAGGAAAATCTGTGCCAGAACGAAGGTCATCACGTAGAATCCGTCGCCCAGCGCGTAGGGGACAAGAGATGCCCCGTCGTTCAGAAGAAGGATCAGGGAATCGGTGATGCAGTAGTAACCGGCGACCAGAATGCCGCAGAACAGGACCTTCTCCAGGAGTAGCCGGAGCCGCGGGATCGGGCGGGTGCGCCACCAGGCGTCGGGATCCGCGAGGGTTTCCTCCTGGACGGCCATGACGATCACGAAGAAGCAGAGGCAGCCGGCGAGGAACCCGGTGAGAAGAGCGAGGGAATCCGCAAAGCCGGAATCGGCAAGGCCGATGTCGGTCGTGAATCGGACGATCCGAAGAGCCCCGAAAACCAGTAAAATGATCCAGGCCCAACGAAAGCGGAGGAAATCCTTACGGAGAAAGTGGAGAACCATGGTCAGAGGGGAAAGGCGCGGGCGGTGAGAATTTCGCGGACACTGGGCTTCGAGATTTCCAGGGTAAGACCCGCGTAGTGGTTTCTGAGCGATTCTTCATCGGTATCTTTCCATTGGAGAATTCCGACCGGGGCTCCCGCTGAATCCCGTTTTTGGCCCAGAATCCGCACCGGCCCGTCGGGGATCGATGCCGGGTCCGCTCCCGGGAAGGAGATCCTGGCGTAGCCACCGATGAAATCCGCGAGCGCCAGGTCTTCCACCTTTTTCCCTTGCCGGAGGAGAACGAGGCGCGTGGCTACGGGCTCCACCTCTTCGACGTCATGGGTGGTCAGGACGATCGAGAGCGACTCGTCGCGCGCGAGGCGGACGAGCAGCGCGCCCACTTGGTCCCGTGTTTCAACGTCGAGGCCGCTGAAGGGTTCGTCCAGCATCAGAAGGGCCGGTTTGGCCGGAAGGTTCGAGGCGATCGCCGCCTTCATCCGTTGCCCGCGGGAGAGGTGCTTGATCTTCTGGTCCGGCGGAAGGGCGAAGGCCTCCAGAAGCCGGTCGGCCATCTCCGAATCCCATCCGGAATGAAGCCCGGAGCAGAATCGGAGGAACTGTCGCACGTTCATCCAGGCGGGAAGCTTCTGGCTTTCGGAGATGAAGGCGATGCGGTCGAAATCCATCCCGTCGAGTCTCCCCGAAGGAACGCCGAGCAGGGAGGCCTCTCCCCGTGAGGCCCGGTAAATGTTGAGAAGCAGCCGGAAGGTGGTGGATTTGCCGGATCCGTTGGAGCCGAGGAGAGCGACGACTTCGCCGGGGCCGATTCGGAGGTCCAATCCGTCAAGGGCGTCGACCTGCCGGAAGGACTTTCCCAGGCCTGCGGCCTCGATCAGGCAGTCCTGCGGCGAAGGAGGATTGATTTCGAGGGTGCGGGGCATCGGTATGGATCGGTAAGGTGGCGCTCCACATTCGGTGGGTCAAGCCAACATCAGCAGGACGGTCGCCATTGCGGCGATACCTTCTCCGCGGCCGATAAAGCCCATGGTCTCGTTCGTGGTGGCCTGAATGCCGACCTGGTCGATTTCAACTTCGAGGGTCTTCGCCAGCTTCTTTCTCATCGATGGAATCCAGGGAGAGATGCGGGGTTTTTCCGCCAGGACCATAACATCCAGATTGCCGATGGAATAGCCGTTCGAACGCGCTTCGTCCACGGCGAAGGCCAGGATTTTCTGACTGTCGATATCCTTGCACGCGGGGTCGCCGGGGGGAAACCTGTGTCCGATGTCGGGCAGGGCGAGCGCTCCCAGGATGGCGTCGGCGGCGGCGTGGGTCAGGCAATCCGCGTCCGAATGACCAGCCAGGCCGGGGGCATCGGGAATCGTGACCCCGCCCAGCACGAGGGGGCGGTCGGGGTCGAACCGGTGAACATCGTAAGCGATGCCGGTTCGGAAGGGGAGAGGTTTCATGACGAATCGGAAGGGGGTGGAGACGGTGCTTGCCGCAGCAGGAAGGAGGCGTAGGCCAGATCTTCCGGACGGGTGATTTTCGGGTTGGGGACGGAGGATTCGACCAGACTGATCTTCATGCCCGCAGCGGAGGCGACCGCCGCGTCGTCCGTGTGCGCGACGTCGTTCTGGCGAGCCTTCTGGTAAGCGTCGAAAATGGGTTCGTAGGCGAAGGCCTGCGGGGTTTCCATGGCCCAGAGGGTCCGGCGGTCCATGTCCCGGAGTTTGCATTTTCGGTAATGGCTTTTGCGGCTTTGCACCTTCTTGATGGTGTCCGTTACGGGGTGGGCCAAAGAGGCGGCTTTGTCCTGGAGAACGATCTCCCACAGGCGGTAAAGGTCTTGTACGCTCACCAGAGGTCGGGCGCAGTCGTGGATGAATACGTAGTCGGTTTCGAGGCCGGCCTCCGCCAGACCGTTGAAAACCGAATTCTGCCGCCGGTCTCCACCGGGCGTCCAGGTGATCGACGGACAGCCTGCGGGAACTTCACCTTCCAGCCTGCCGCGCTGGTCTTGGTCGCGATAGACGACGATCAGCCCGCTGAACAGGGCGCTTTTTCGGAAAGTCTCGAGGCTCCGTTGGAAGGAGCTGATTCCTTCGACCGGAGTGAGAATCTTGTCGTCGACGACCGACCCCATGCGGGTGCCCCGACCGGCGGCGAGAAGGATGCCTCGGATGGTGAGGCCCGATGTCGAATCGGGTCGATCGGAAGGTCTGTCCGGATGTTTTTTCAAGGGGTCGGATCCCGGGAAACGGCTTCGGCGATTTCTTCCGAGATTTGGTCGTAGACGGCCGAGGGGTCGCCCGCCTCGATGATCGGCCGACCGACGACCAGATGAGTGGCTCCGGCCCGGGCGGCATCGCCGGGGGTCATGACCCGTCGCTGGTCTCCGGATGAGAAGCCCGCCGGGCGAATCCCGGGGACGACAAGGACGGGCTCCCGCCCGAATTTCTGCCGCATGACCGGCACCTCCAGAGCGGAACAGACGATGCCGTCCGCTCCCTCCCCGAGGGCGGTTCCGGCGAGTCGCTGCGCCGCCTCCCCCGGGGTGCCTTTGAGCCCGACGGCATCCATTTGCGCTTGATCCATCGATGTCAGCACGGTGACCGCGAGGATTTTCAGGGATGGATTGACCTCATCCCGCGCCTCGCAGGCGGCGCGAATCATGGCGGGTCCTCCCGTGGCATGGACCGTCAGCATCTCGAGGGGCCAGTGCGCCAGACTCCTTACGGCATGGGCGACGGTGTTCGGGATGTCGTGGAGTTTCAGATCCAGGAAAATCTTACAGCCCCGATAGGCAATGGTCTCGATCAAGGGCGGGCCGTAGCGGGTGAAAAGCTGAAGGCCGAGTTTCGCCCTTATGGGGCGTTCCCCGAGACGGTCCAGGATATGGGTCGCCTGCTCTCTTTCCGGGACATCAAGAGCTACGATGGTGTCGCAAAAGGTCGTTTCGGGAGTTTTTTCCGCGTGGTTCATGGCTGGAAACAGAGTCTTTGAAGGACGCCGGTTCTGGCAATCGAAATTGCAGGTCCACCTGAAAAATGCCCCTGGGCGCCGGGTGGCAAATATTCTGGACGGGCTTGTCCGGAGCGGGCAGTCTCGGAAAAATCGGATGCGACTTTTCTCACCGGCAAAAATCAATCTCTTTCTGGCGGTCACCGGGCGGCGGGCCGACGGCTTTCATGAACTGGTGTCGCTGGTGTCGCCGGTTTCTTTCGGGGATTGGCTCGAGGTGGACGGGAAGGGCGGATCCTGCGACTCCCTTGACTGTGATCGCGGGGAGATTCCAACCGACTCCACGAATCTGATTTTAAAGGCCGCCGCCGCCTTCAGGGAGCGGACGGGTATCGGGGAAACCTTCCGGTTCCGGTTGGAGAAGCGGATCCCCGCCGGAGGCGGATTCGGCGGTGGCAGCGGCAATGCGGCGAGAGCCCTTGAAGGTATGAATCTCCTTGCGGGCGAACCGCTTGGCAAATCGGAACTCCGGGAAGTGGCGGCGGAGGTCGGTTCGGACTGCCCCCTGTTTTTGGAAAAAGGTGCCGCCGTCATACGTGGTCGCGGCGAGCGGGTGGAAGCGGCACCGGACTGGACCGAACGACTCCGCGACTGGAAGCTGGCACTTTTCAATCCGGGGATCTCCGTTTCGACGAGAGAACTCTATGGGGAAATCGCTGCGGAGGGGAATTACACATCCCCCAAGAAGGCCGAGGCGGCTTTGGCGGAAGCCGGACGGGCCTTTGCGGTCGGGGACCCGGGAAGGTTGCTATGCAACGATTTAGGCACATGGCTGGCGAAGAAGAACCTTTTTTACGATACGTGGAGCAGTCTCCTTAAGCAGGACGGGTTTCCCTATTTCGGGATCACGGGCAGCGGGAGCGGTTGTTTTCTGCTGTTGCGCGAGGGCGAAGAAAGGCTCCGGGCTCTGGTGGAGCGATGGATCGGACGGGACGGCTTTTTGATTGAAACGGTCTTCGGAGGCCCGGATGATGGGTAATCAGGGAGCCATCTGAGCGGTGTCAGAAGAAAAAGAAGAGATTATCCTGAACGGCATTCCGGCTGCCCCCGGAGTGGTGCACGGGCCTGCGTTCGTTTTCCGCCATCAGGAGCTGGATGTGCCCGTTTATCAAATCAGCGAGGAAAAGCAGGAAGCGGAGAAGAAGCGCTTCGAGCAGGCTTTGGTGGAGACTCGGTCGCAGATTCTCAAAGTCCGGCACGAGATCGAACGGAAGATCGGCGAGTCCGAGGCGCAGATCTTCGACTCCCATCTTCTGGTGCTCGAAGACAAGGCGCTGATTGACGAAACCCTGGGGGAAATGGAGCGCAGTGGGAACAACATCGAACACTGCTTCGCGGTTGTTGCGGAACGGTTTATTTCGTTTTTCGATTCGATGGAGGACGAATACCTGCGGGAGCGGGTTTCGGATATCCGCGATGTCTCGAAGAGGGTTTTAACGAATCTCTCCGGCGAGTCGAATCTCGGGGCCATGGGAGCGGACGGTCTCTCGGAGCCCCATGTGCTCGTGTCGAATTCCATCATGGTTTCCGACGTCGCGCAGATCGGCAAAGAGCGGATTCTCGGTTTCGTTTCGGAGGCGGGAGGGCGGACCAGCCACGCTGTCATCATGGCGCGATCCATGAAGGTCCCGGCCGTTGTCGGCTTGGAAGATGCGAGCGAGATCATCGGGATGTCGGATACCGTGATCATCGACGGATACGACGGGCTCATCATCGTGAACCCGACGATCGATTCGCTCTACCGCTATGGCCAGATTTCTGAACAGCGGAAATCGATCCGCAAGATGTACGAATCCAAGATCTCCCTGCCTTCGGAGACCATGGATGGAAGCAAGGTCCGGCTCATGGCCAACATCGAAGGGGCGGACGAAGCCGAAAGCGTGATCGAGAGCCGTGCCGAGGGGGTCGGTCTTTTCCGGACCGAGGGAATCGTTCTTCGGGAGCGGCAGGCGTTGGCCAAGGAAGACCTGCAATTCGAGGAATACCGGAGGGTAGTGGAGCGCTTGCATCCCCATCCGGTGGTGATCCGGACCTTGGATATCGGCGGAGACAAGGCTCTTCCGGGCAATATGTTCGGCAAGGAGGATAATCCCTTCATGGGATTCCGGGCGATTCGTTACTGCCTTAAGAATCCCGGGATCTTCAAGGAGCAGCTGCGGGCTATCCTGCGCTCCGCTTCTTACGGCAACGTTCGGATGATGTATCCGATGATCAGCGGGGTGAACGAATTGCTGGAGGCGAACGAACTTCTCGAGGAGGCCAAGGAGGAGTTGAGGGACCGGGGTGAATCTTTTTCCGGGGATATCGACGTCGGAAGCATGATCGAGATCCCCAGCGCGGCCTACACGGCGGACGTCATCTCGGAAAACTGCTCTTTCCTGAGTATCGGTACGAATGACCTGATCCAATACATGCTGGCGGTGGACCGGGTGAACGACAGCATCGCGCACCTCTACGAACCCTGCCACCCGTCCGTTTTGAGGACCATCAAAACCGTCATCGACATGGCGCACGAGAACGACACGCCCGTGGCCGTTTGCGGGGAGATGGCCAGCGACCCCGTCTACGTCCCCCTCCTGGTGGGCATGGGCGCGGACGAATTGAGCCTGTCGCCCAGTCTAATTCCCGAGGTAAAGTTCATGATCCGTCACATGTCGTGGAACAGCGCGCGGGAACTAGCGGCCGAGATCGTGACATTGAAACGCCCGCGATTGATCTTCGGGCGTCTGAGAGAGTTCTACCGCTCGGTCATGAAGGATCTGGTGGGGGAGAAGTTTCTACCGTAGCCCCCAAGTGTCAGCAATTGCTTCTGGATCGCTTCGAAGAAGCT
>CAZBLJ010000058.1:10992-13151 GCA_964492605.1 uncultured Puniceicoccaceae bacterium | reverse complement strand
ATCCAATCCCTTCTGCTCGACCCCTTAACTTCGGCGGTATGCTCGCCATCGCAGATCGAGTCGATGACTCTCGAGATGTTCGAGGCGGAGAAGGAGTTTTTGCCGGGCTATCGTTGATGGCGAAAGGTGTTCCGGAGTCGCCGCACTTGGTGGTGGTTGGTCTTCCGGGGCGCAGGGGCGATGTTTTCTGACTCGGCGGAACCCTTCCACCATGCTAGGGATACGGGGAAATTTGATGTCCTTCACCCGAAACGATGATCGCCTGTTTGTTCCGGATCGGCTCGAACCGGCGCCGGCTCTGGCCCGCACCACCCACCTGGGGATCGGAGCGCACCAGGATGATCTGGAGTTCATGGCCCTGCACGGGATTCTCGAGTGCTTCGACGGCGAGGAGCAATGGTTCGGAGGAGTCACCTGCACGAGCGGTGCCGGGAGTGCCAGAGCCGGTCCCTATGCCGGTTGCTCCGATGAGCAAATGCAGGCGATTCGTGCCGAGGAACAGAATGCCGCAGCCGTCGTGGGACGGTACGGATTCATGGCGCAGCTCGGGCATCCGAGCGTCGTGGCCAAACAGGCGAACCGGCGGTCGGAACTGGTGGACGATCTGGAACAGATCCTCCTGGCTGCATGCCCGAAGGTGGTCTACACCCACAATCCGTTCGACAAGCACGGCACGCATATCGGTGTGCTAGCGGCCGTACTCGAAGCCGTCCGGAGGTTGCCCGGACGGAAGCGCCCTTCGCAGCTATTCGGTTGCGAAGTGTGGCGTGGCCTCGACTGGTTGCCCGACGACCGGAAAGTGGTGCACCCTCTCGATGCGCACCCGAACCTGGCCGCAGCCCTGAACGGAATTTTCGACTCCCAGATTAGCGGTGGAAAGCGTTACGATCTGGCCGTCGAGGGGCGTCGTCGTGCCAACGCCACCTTCCTCGATTCGCACGCGGTCGACCGTTCCGGGCGGGTGGGGTATGCGGTGGATCTGTCCGGATTGATGGGGGAAGGGCCGGCCGCACTGACGGATTTTTGTCGCGAAATCATCCGCGGATTCGAGGCGGAAGTGCTCTCCGGGAACGCCGGGCGGATAGAGTAGCCCGTCTTTCAGCGCAGATACCGGTCGCTGCCAACGGGAGCAAATCGGCCGATTTGGGCTTCGGGATCGCGATCATCCTGGGTGGACGGATCCATCGGCAGAAACCCGACCGAGCCGTCCGCAAACGCGACGATGGCTTCTCCCTTGTAACGGAAGTGGACGGTCTTGAACCGGTCGTCGATTCCGTAGAACTCTTCGATCATCGGATTGTCCGGAGAGGCGGGAGACTGGAATGTGTTGATCTGCGCGGAGGTTGCGAAGACCACGGTCTGCGCCGGGTTATCCAGCTCGAAGACCCGGGCCGGTTCCTTGAATCCCATCCATCCGCCACCCAGAAGAACATTGTAGCCGATTCCGATGTAGCCGTTCCTGAATTTGGGTTTGAAGGGCGTTCCGGCGAAAGCGAAACTTGGATCTTCGCGGATGCCGCCCGGGACGAATCCGGCCAGGGGACCGCTGTCCGGAAGCAGATACCTTTCCCCCTCGGGCATCATCGTGCTTTCGATCGGCTCGAGTCCGAACCACCATTCGACCCCTTTCTGCCCGTCCTTCTCTCCGGGTGCCCGGTAGGGCCAAAACGTCCGTTTGTTGTAGGCGAGGTAGGACACGGCCCCGGCGGCGAGACTTCGCATATTGCTGGCCGATGTCGCCAGGGTGGTACTGCGCATGACCTGGGAGACCGCCGGGACGAGGATGGCCGCCAGGATGCCGACGATTCCGATCACCACCATCAGCTCGATGAGCGTGAAAGCTTTCCTTCGCCGCGCGCCGGTATGGGGAGGGATTTCCATCAAAACCGAAGAGGGCTGGTTCCACATCCGTCGCCTCAAGAAGACGAGGGAGGCTGTTGCCATGCCGCCAATGAGCGGACAAGAGGACGGTTCCGGAGCTGCGGCAATCGGATCTTCGGGGAGGGGGACGCTCCCGTTTGCAAGGCACCGAAGGCGATCGCGATTTTCCGGGCGGACGAGAAAATTCGATGGGTTTTCATTATTGAAAATAAGTTATCGATAACACGGTTTGGACTTTTCGCGCCCGGTGCAACCATAAATTCGTGGTGTGCGTGCTC
>CAZBLJ010000058.1:5234-10892 GCA_964492605.1 uncultured Puniceicoccaceae bacterium | reverse complement strand
GCCAAAGGGTTTGCCCTGTTTCCATCGACTCCGCTAAGACAGATCCATGCAGAAAAACGCCCTGATTTCGGTTTCAGACAAAACGGGTCTTGTTCCCTTCGCGAAAGGCTTGGTGGAAAAGCTCGGGTTCAAGATCTATTCGACCGGGGGAACCGCCCGTCTTCTCCGCAACGAGGGGGTCGCGGTGACCGACGTAAGCGACCTCACCGGATTTCCCGAGATCATGGAGGGCCGGGTAAAGACGCTGCACCCCAAGGTCCACGGGGGGTTGCTTTGCCGCCGGGACAAGGAGGAGCATTTGGTCCAGGCGCGGGAGCAGGAGATCGGAATGATCGATCTGGTGGTGGTCAATCTTTACCCTTTCGAGGAAACCGTGGCCCGGCGCGGGGTGAGCGAAGAGGAGGCGGTCGAGAATATCGATATCGGAGGTCCCTCCATGCTTCGCAGCGCCGCGAAGAATTTTGCATCGGTCACGGTGGTCTGCGACCCGGATGATTACGGCGAGGTGCTTCACTCGTTGGAGAATCCGGATTCGGACGAGAGTCGGGTCCTGCGCAGACGTCTCTCGAAGAAAGTGTTCAGGCGCACCTCGGAATACGACCGGGCGATCACGGAATATCTGGAGAGGTCCGAATCTACGGACGAGCCGGATCTGGAGGCGCTGTCCGGATTCGGGAAGGAGTTTCGTCTGGAGATGCCCCTGGTGCAGCGGCTTCGTTACGGCGAGAACCCCCATCAGCAGGCTGCGCTGTACGGCTCGTTTTCCGAAGCGTTCGAACAGCTCCAGGGCAAGGATCTTTCCTTCAACAACATCATCGATATTTCGGCGGCGGCCTATCTAATTGGAGAGTTCGAGAAGCCTACCGTGGGAATTCTCAAGCATACGAATCCGTGTGGGGTGGCCTCTTCGATGGACCTTCTGGACGCCTGGGAGAAGGCTTTCGCCACGGATCGGCAAGCGCCCTTCGGCGGAATCATCGTGGTCAACCGGACGGTCACCGGCGAGTTGGCCGAGGCAATCTCCTCGATCTTCTGCGAGGTGATCATCGCGCCGGAGTTCTCGACGGAAGCCCTGGCGAAATTCGGGAAGAAAAAGAATCTCCGCTTGATCGTGGCCCGTGCCGGATTGCGCGCCGAAGCGTTGCAGGATCTGCGCAGCGTGGCCGGTGGACTGCTGGTTCAGGATCGTGATCAGAAGAAACTTCTGCCTTCGGATTGTAAGGTGGTGACCGACCGGCAGCCCACCGAGGAGGAATGGGCGGCTCTGTTCTTCGGTTGGAAAATCGTGAAGCACGTGAAGTCGAACGCCATCGTTTACGCCGCCGCCGAGCACACCCTGGGCATCGGGGCGGGGCAGATGTCGCGGGTGGACAGCTCGCGGATCGCCGTCTGGAAAGCGGGCGAGGCGGGGCTTGCGCTGAAAGGGTCGGTCATCGCTTCCGATGCGTTTTTCCCGTTTGCCGACGGATTGGCCGCCGCTGCGGAGGCGGGGGCGACGGCTGCGATCCAGCCGGGCGGATCCGTTCGGGACGAGGAGGTGATTGCGGCCGCGAACGATCGAGGGATGGCGATGGTCTTTACCGGTATCCGCCACTTCCGGCATTAAGGCCCCTGGGTCCGAACGCGGTTGTCCGACAAATCGGATTGCCCGGCACGCGGGGAGTCTCTTTTCTCTCTATCGTATGGATCCGAAAACTTCTGCAGCAGACGAATTATCCCGGAAAGCAAGCGACGCGTCCAGCCGGACGGTTTTGGCCGGCTTCGACGGGTTTGTGGACGTGATCATCCGTCCGGTCGATCAACGGTTCGGCCCGGGGGATGATTACGAGCCCATTCCCGACATCCAAACCTTCGGGAATCGGATTCTGGCGGCGGCAGGGAAAAGTACGAACATCGAGCTGGCCCGGAAGGTCGAGAAAATCGGAGGCAACGGCCCGATCATGGCCAACGCGCTGGCGGAAGCCGGATTCAGCACCCGATACGTCGGGGCCTTGGGATCTCCCGAGCCCCATCCGGTCTTCAAGGAATTCGCGGAGAGAACCAATGCGATCTCCATCGCAAATCCCGGAGTGACGAACGCAGTGGAGTTTAACGACGGAAAGCTGCTGCTGGGGATCATGGATTCTCTCGAGGAAATCACCTATTCGAGTATCCTGGACAAAGTGGGGGAGGGTGCCTTTTTCGATCTGATCTCGCGCACCGATCTGTTCGCACTGGTGAATTGGGTGATGGTGCCCTACATGACGGAGGTGCTCCAGTCCCTGGTGGACAAAGTGTTTCCGAATCTGGGTCCGCGGGAAAACCGGCGCTTCTTCTTCGATCTGTGCGACCCCGAAAAACGCTCGGACGACGATCTCCTCGCTCTTCTGTATCTTCTCAAACGGTTCAGCGCCTTCGGCTCCACCGTCCTGGGGCTGAACCTGAAGGAGGCGCAGCATATCGCCCGCGTCCTCGGGCAGCCCGTCGGCGAGGATTCCGAGGAGGACCTCCGCGGTATGGCCCGCGCGATCCGGGCCGAACTCCGTATCGACTGCGTCATGATCCACCCGACGGATTCGGCCGCCTGCGCCACCAAGGATGAGACCTTTTACACGCCCGGGTTTTTTACTCCGGATCCGAAGATCACGACCGGGGCCGGGGACCACTTCAACGCGGGATTCTGTGCCGCCCGCACGCTGGGTCTTCCGCCGCAAAGCTCCCTGATCGTGGGTTGCGCGTTTTCCGGATACTACGTTCGCAAGGCCGAGAGCCCGTCCCTGTCGGACGCAGCCACGTTTATCCGTCGAACCGACTTCGCGCGGATCTCGTAAGGGATCGCCTCTCAGCCGTTCCGTCGGCTTGCGTAGAAATCGTCGATCTTTTTGGAAACGTCGCGGAAACCGATATCGGCGGAGTAAATCTCCTTGTACTGGTCGATGGCCTTGTCCGTTTCGCCCATTTTCTCGTAAGACTCGGCGAGGTCGTAGATGATCTCCTTCTTCAGCTCGGTCATGCCGGTTACTTCGCCTTTCGCCTTGGAGAATTGCTCGGCGGCCATGTCGTGGAAATCCTTCGACTTGTAGGCCTGTCCGAGGAGGTGGAGGGACGAAATACGGACTTTCGGATTTTTCTGGGCGATCTGTAGCTGTTGGATCGCGTCATCGGTCTGTCCATCCTCCAGCAGCAGTTTCCCGTACTGGTGCCGGGCGGAGTAGTCGTTCGGATAACGTTTGACCATGTCGGCGGCCTGTTCGAGCAGGTGGCTTTGCCGGTCGGCGATCATCTGCTCGAGTTCCTTCTTCAAGTCCTCGTTATCGGGGTCGTTCTCGACCTCCTCCCGTTTGGCCGCGATGAGCTTGTCGACGTATTCGTTGTAGAGTTTCGCTTCGAGCCGTTCCAGGGTCACGTCCGATTTTCCGCCTTCCAGCTTGCGGGCTTCCTGGATCCAGGAGATGGCGGATTCGTAATCACCCGAGCGCTGGTAGTAACTGCTGAGCTGTTTGTAATAGTTCAGGTTTTCCGGTTCCTTCTGGATCTTTTCGTAAGTATCCGAAATGAGCTTCTCGAGGTTCTCTTCGCTGGTGGTCGAGCGGGCCGCCTGTTCCAGGCCCTCTGCTTCGGTCTTGTCCTTGAGCTTTTCGCGGAAGTCTCCTTCCTCCTCCCACTTTCCTTTGTCGAGGGATTCGGCCACCGACGCCCGTTTGATGATTTCCTGGGCATCGCCGTCTCCGGGATTTTCCCGAAGAAGTTGCTCGCATAAGCGAATGCAATCCCTGACCCGTCCGACCTCCAGATAAAGTTCGGCAAGGTTCTTGGCCACGGCGTTGTCGCTCGGATGACTTTCGTGGGCTCCCTCCAGGGCGAAAACAGCGGTATGAGGGAGTTCCTTGAGCTTGGCCGCCTCCGCGAGCAGCTTTTGCGCATCCGCGCTGGTCGGGTCGTCCCGCAGGATCTTTTCGGCCTGCAGCATGGCTTTCGCCGGGTCCTTCTTCAAGGTCATGCCGCCGATCTTGGAAAGCGGCATGGAAGCGATTCCGGAAAGGAAGGATTTTTTCTTGCTGCTTTTGAGGACCTTCTGGGCGTGTCGCAATACCTGCCGCACTTCCACGCACCCCGGATATTTTTCGACCAGGCCCATGCAGATTTCGATGGCGAAGGCCGCGCTGCCGGATTTGAGGCTGTCCCGCGCTTTTTCAAGCTGTTTGCGGATGCGCGGATCCAGGTCTTTCAAAGGTTGGTCGGAGTGGAGATCGTTTTGAGACATGTTCAGGTGTTCAAGCTAGGGTTGGTAAGGTTGCGAATGTCCAGCCGCCCGTCGAGTCTGAAAATGAAAGCGAAAGCCCTCGGACTTCAAATAGTCTGGGTTTTCACAGGGAATCGAAGGCTTTCTGCATCCGATCAAGACCTTTTTCCAACTGTCGGGTCGGGCAGCCGAAGTTCAGCCGCAGGCATCCGGGTGCGCCGAAGGGCTCGCCGTCGGACAAACCGACCCCGTGGTCCTCGAAGAATCTGGAGGGGTTTTCGACGGGGAGGTTCCGGCAGTCGATCCAGGCGAGGTAGGTCGCCTCCATGGGTTGGATGGCGACCCATGGGTGCTTGTCCCGGAGAAATTGGTAAACGCGGTCGCGATTGGTGCGGAGGACTTGCAGGAGTTCCCGTCTCCACGGCTCGCCCTTGTCGTAAGCGGCGGCACACCCGGCATAGCCGAAACAGTTCACCTCGGTGACGATTCCCTGAATCTCCCGTTTGAAGCGCGCCCTGGTCTTCGGGTGGGGGATGACGGCGAAGGCGCAAGCCAGGCCCGGCAGGTTCCACGTTTTGCTGGGTGCGTACAGGGCCATCACGGGATCCTTCCCGGGATCGGATAGTCTCAAGGTCGGTATGTGGGATGCCGCATCCTCGAGGATCAGGTCGCAGTGGATTTCGTCCGAGCAGAGAATCCATTCCTTTTCTCTGCAAAGCTCGACAAGCCTCCGCAAATCTTTCTCGGAGAAGCAGGTGCCGACCGGATTGTGGGGATTGCAGAGGAAGAAGATTCCGCCCGGATCGAAGGATTCGAGAGCCTGGAAATCCATCGTCCATCGGCTTCCGTCATGCCGGAGCGGGGCGGTTTGCAGGGGCACGCGGGCGTTTCCGGGAGCGGTGAGGAAGGGAGGATAGACGGGGATGGAGGTTTTGACTCCGCGCGTCTTGTCGCAGAACGCCCGGGCCGCCAGGTTCAGAGCGGGAACGAGTCCCGGCAGCCAGACGATCGATTCCGAGCGCACTTCGAGCCCGTGCCGTTGGGAGAGGTAGCGAAGAACCGCATCCAGGGGTTCCTGATGGGGCACGGTATAGCCGAACACCGAATGTCCGGCGCGGGCGTGCAGGGCATCGACAATCTCCGGAGCGGAGACGAAATCCATGTCGGCCACCCAGAAGGGCAGGATGTCCCGTCCCTGGTATCGGTCCCACTTGAGGCTGCCGGTGTTAGCGCGATCGGGAAATGTTTCGAAATCGTAATTCATGGAAAAGGGGCGGAGTGTGTTCGGGAGCGCCCGGGTTTCGACCCAAAAATTCGGAAAAGGGAGGACCACCCGCAGGCGGGCATGTGGTTGGCTGATCCCGCACGGGGGAACGGACATTCCTGTCCGTCCGTTTCGGAATTCCGTACAGGAGAACGGACATTCCTGTCCGTTT
>CAZBLJ010000058.1:0-5134 GCA_964492605.1 uncultured Puniceicoccaceae bacterium | reverse complement strand
GCCCCGCCCACGTGCACTGCTCCACCGGTCCGGGGTGTTGCCAGAGTTCCCGCTCCTCGAGATCGCCGATGACCAGCGTTTGCCGTTCGGACCAGAGGGGTTGGTCGGCATGGACGGTATCCGGGTGGAACGGTGCCCGGCGGGTGAGGGGGACCGCGAAATACCGCCCGTCCGGACTGATGGCGGCGGGCCGGGCCTTCTTTATTTCCGGGTGGCGATTACCGACGACGGACACCACGTTCGCGGTCTGCCCGTCCGCAATGGAGAGGAGCGACAGTTCGCCGCTGTTCCCGGCGAAAAGGAGGCGTTCCGCATCGATCCAGGACGGGAACGATGCGTTTTTACCGAGGACGCTGCGGCGTGGTTCGGAGGGGCGGAGGACGGAGAGTTCGGCGCCTCCGATGAGAATTTCCTCGGAGTCCGGACGAAACGCGGCTCCGGCCCGGCCGTCGCCCCAGGAGGGATCCGCCAGAACGAGCTGGCGGCCGCCCTTGAGGGAGACGAGCTGAAACCCGTCCGGCCCGTGGAAGAGAATCCGGTCCCGCTCGGGTGCGGCCGCCACCGGGTGGCGGCATCCGGCGGGAAGGTTTCGCAAAAGACTCTTCTTCTCCCGGGTATGGAACAGACCGATCTGATGCTGGAGCACGATTCCCGGGCGTTCCGCGCGGCTTGCATCGGTCACGACCAGTCCGAGCAGGAGAGGCTTGCCGGGGATCTTTTGGAGCAACCAGGGCACCCACCGAAGCGGATGGAGGGGGAAATGCGGATCCGCCGTTCCAGTGGAGGGGGCCACACCGAGAATCCCGTTGGCGTTTCGCGAGGAATCCCAGTCCGGGCAGGCGTATCGATAGAGTCGATCGTCGTCCGGATCATAGGTGAGCGGGGACTCGACCGGACCGACCTTGGCCGACCGGCAAATTCTGGAAAAATCCGTCGGTGCTATGCGGATTTCGCCGTTCGATTCCCAGGCGATCCGGTGCCGGGTCGCCCGGGGGGAGGTCTCTTTCCAGCCGGGGCCCGTGCGAAGGGGGAGTTTGCGCGGTCCGTTCACGAACCGTCCCTCCCCGCGGTTGACAGGTAAAGCGAGCGGATCAAGTCCCGCATGTTTCCCGAGGAGCGTTGGGTGCGCCGAATGGCCTCGATCTGATCGGGGGTGGCGGGATGGCCCAGAAGAAACTCGAGGAGACGCTTTGCGACGTCGGAATCGAATCGTGTCTGCACCAGGGTCTCGAACGGGGGGCGCGGCCGATGAAATGTTGTGACGATACGTGGGCGAAGCGATAGATGCCAACGGATGAGAAGCGGGGAGAGGGACTCAAGGCCGTCCGCGAATAGAGGCTCTGGATTGCGCCCGAGGAGCCGGAAGGAGAAAAGCAGTTTCCGGAGGGGAGGGTCTTCGCGCCGAACTTTCAACCAGCTCCCTCCGTCGACTCTCTGGTACAGGTCTTCGAGAAGAACGGTCTTTCCGGTTCCCATCGGTCCGACGATCGCCAGGCGATAGGTTTTTTCCTCACGGATACGGTCGGACCAGTTCGTCAGCGTTTCAGCGCCGATTTGATAGCGGAAGGCCGCGACCCTTTCCGAACGAAAAGGATTTTCCCTTGCTTTCGTAGGTGTTGCCACTGATGTCAATCTCGCTGCCAGTGGGGGAGACCGTCAAGTTTTCGACGACATCTTCCGTCCGGATTCCCTTGCCGGAAAGTTGAAGCCCCCAGACGACCGAAACGAGTCTGCCGGAAAAGGAGGGGACGCATTCTTCGGGGATTTCGAAGGAAAACTTCTCCTTTCCGACCGGACCGGGACGGTCCCAGGTCCGTTCGGCGACGATACGCTCGTCGCGGTCGCCCCGGCCCTCCGTCCACCAGCCGAGCCGCAGGATCAATTCGTCCGGACCGTTTCCGCAGTCCCAGAGAATACCTCCCTCGACGGTTTCGCCCGGGTGGAAGTTTCGTCGCGGGATATCGATGAGGAGTTGATCGGCCATGGCGGGGTTCAGGATTTTTGGGGTCGTCCGGCGAAAACCGGGAGGTTGTAGGTTTCCCGCAGGTCGGGCCAGCGGGGGATCTTGCCGTTGAAGATGATGTGCCACCCGATCTCGTTGTGGTCCGTTTTCAGGGTCGGGACCGTGTTGGCGGGCAGCGTGATGTCGGCCTCTCCGGTTCGGAAGTCCCCCCTGGATCGGGTTTCGTACAGAGGTTGTTGGAAGAAAACGTTCTCGTCGGTCACCGTATCGGTTCCGCGTTGGTATCGGGCGGTCTCGATGCCTTCGAGATAGACCTCGAGGGATTCCAGGCGCGAGACGGACCCTTTCAACGACCATGAAATCCGCATGGCTTCACCGGGGCGGGGCAGACCCGGCTCGACTTCGATGGTGGGGAGGGGATTGCGCAGGGACATCCAGGTGTAAAACGCGAACACGACCGTCCCGATCCCGATGGCTCCGAAGACGAGGGAAAAGATGAACAGGACGGTGTCGCCTCCTCCACCCCCCGAAGCGGTGAACATCGCGACCACGATTCCGTTCCAGAAAAGCGCGAAGAACGTCGAGAAAATGGCCTTGGCGGCTCTCGAGGTCTTGGGCTTCAATACGATTCTCTCCGACGGCGACTGAAAATTCCGGGCCAGACTGGAGGCCGGATCGGGTAGGGCGCCCGATTTCGAGCGCAGTCCGGCGAACAGAACGACCAGACCGACCCCGATGAAGATCGAGGAAAAACCCATCAAGGCGAAAGGAAGCCAACCCACCTCGATGGTGATCACGGCTTCGTAGGGATCGTTCGGATTGACGAAACAGGTGGCCTCGGAGCCCTCGGGATACTGACGGACGATGGCGGCTTTGGATGCCCTTCCCGAGGAGGACGAGTTCAGCAGTGAATAATTTTCCCCTTTGTAGGTTTCGCCTTCCCATTCATAGGTGAAGCGGATCTCCACGCTGTAGGTCGTCCCGTCCGAATCGCTGTGGCTCTCCACAAAGCTGCGGTCGATGGTGCAGGGAACCTCGGGCCAGTCCGCCGCGCTTCGGGAGCGGAGGAGAGGATCGAGCCCTCCGAACCAGAAAAAAGCCGACCCCATGCCGATGAACGGGACCGAGAAGAGTACAAGCCCGGGTCGCCACTTCCGGTCGACGCCCTTGGAAAAACCCTTCTGTCGGTCCTTTTTCGATGTAGCGAAAAGCGAGAATCCCGCAATCCCCAGCCCTGCGAACACGAAAAGAAGAGCGAAAAGACCGATAAAGATCGAGCTGTTCAAGTCCCGGAAAAGCACCGCCTCGGACGGGTCGTCCGGGTTGACGAACGCAACGGTTTCGAGTCCTTCGGAAAGCTCCTTGCCCAGTTTTTGAACCGCAGCGTAATCGCGATTCTTCGACAGAAGATCCATCTCTTCCGAAGTGTATTGCCTGCCGTCGACTTCATATTCGTAGCGGACCCCAAGCTCGAGGTCGTCTCCGTCGCTTTGCAGCTCGGACCGTAGAATGGTAGCCGGTGTCTCGGTCCAGGATTGGCCGTCCAGGTAGGTCAGAAAGGGGTTGAGAGTCGCCATCCAGACGAAAAACCCGCCGAATCCGGCGAAGGCCAGGCCGAACAGGCAGCCGAAGATTCGGCCGCCGATGCCCGGCGCATTCTTATTCGACGATCCAAAAACAGAAGCAGCCATGATGCGGGGAAGTGATCGTTGGCGACCTTATTCCCGCCGGGCGCGGTGAAGCGAGGAAAAGTTCGGTGGAGGCGACGGTATTTTCATTCGGTCTGTCAATAAATATAGAACCGTTCTATTTTTCGACCTCAAACGGAGAATCGATGCGGCTCCCCAAGTTCCACGGCTAAATAAAAGTGGATATGGCCAATCCTTCCCGCACGCGGGCCTCCGCTGAACTTGGGGCTGCTGCGCACCGCATGAGCGCGCAAATCCAAATCAACCCAACCTCCGAAACGATACCCGGCCCGGTGTCGCCAGCCACGCCCTGTTCGGAAATCCAATCCGCAGGGGATATCCGGGACGAAACGACCCGCAGGCTTCAGATCTTAGGAAATTGTTCTCCTCAGACGCCCTAAGGTCCGAAGAAATACTCCTAAAATTGCTTTCTCTCCCCCTCTCCTGCTTCCCGTTCTTCTTGGATTTCTTTCTCTGCGGCTACACGCTCACGCTTGGAAACTCTTCGTTTATTGAAGGGTCGTAAATGTTTCCACCACTCTGGTGACTTTGTTAGCGTGTCTTTCCTTTTGTGTGCCATTGTTTTTCCTCAAACGCCAAAAAATATTCCTTCGCCTGGTACAGTATCCAGACTCCGAACGGTGAGATGTCCGTGACCTCAGGTCCCGAAGTGGTTGTCCCAATGCTTGCAGATTTCATCAAATTATTCCTCCACGATTTCCTCCAATTCTTTCAGCTCTCGCAGGGGAAGTCCATGACTCTTTGCCAGTTCGATTTCCGGTTCCAGCCAGAATTTCGCCTCGCCATCGGGAGAGCGAACGTGCACATGGCGGCGGGCTTCCTCGCGCGAGAAAAAGAAGAAGCGAAAATTCTTATAGTGAAAAACTGTTGGGCTCATTACTTTTTCAATTTTTTCGCCAATCGTGGAGGTGTATCATGGAAAGGAGCGGAGCGACTCGGAATTGATACCTACTGGTTATCCTGATTGATTCTCGTTCACAAGCAAGTCGAACTCGATCCCGGCCTCCATCCCTAGCATGACTGTCATGGAGAAAAGTTCCTTTTCACTCTCCGCAACCATAAACGTCTTCTTGGGAAACTCCTGGGGTGACCGAATCACATGAAAATACCTTTTCTTTCCTTCCAAAATCGTCCAGCCACGACAAATAATTCCATCCGCGAGATACTGCTGTGAATCTTCAAAAGAAACTGTGCCCACGGATGGAACGTCTTTTCGATACTGCTTCAAACCTTCTTTAATAGCTGAACCTGGTATTATCTCATTCATTCCATTTCCTTTCAATTTCAGTTTTGTTCTCTGCTACCAGCTTTTCGAGCATCGTGGAGGGTATACACCCGAGCCGATGGATTCAAGCACAAGGCGGGCGGTGAATCTCGGGTTGTATTCCGGGTCTTGTTCGGGTGGAGACTCCCAATTCTCAAGTAACTCCGTCTTGTGCAAATCAGTCCATTCGAAGAGCAG
>CAZBLJ010000057.1:0-13428 GCA_964492605.1 uncultured Puniceicoccaceae bacterium | reverse complement strand
GCCAGATGAAAGGCCCCTGCCGTTGCTTCCTTCTCTGCGAGCCCGAGGACAAACCGGATCAACCCCGGCGGAGCACCGCCATGGGTGAGCCGCTGCAAACCCCGCGGCTGACCAACGCACCTGCCGAGATCGAAAGAGCGACCGCTCCGGCCACTACAATTCCGAGTGTCGCGCCGTCGAACTGCGGCTCCACTCTGAAGACATAAACGGCCAATAGGATATTTCCTCCCAACGCAAGAAGAGACCCGGCGACCGAAGCGACGACTCCGAGCGTCATGTATTCCCAAAAAAGGATCCGCCGGACCTGCCAACTCGAGGCGCCAAGGGTGCGGAGGAGGACGCTTTCCCGGACCCGTTGTTCCCGTCCGTGAAGGAGAGCCCCGATCAAGATCGAGATCCCCGATATCAGGGTGAAAAAGGTCAGGAATTCGACGGCCAGACCGACCCGCTCCAAAATGCCCCTGATGGTGTTCAAAAGGAGACTGAGATCAATCGCCGAGACATTCGGAAAATCCCTCGCCAGCTCCCGTTGAAGCGACCCGGAGGATTCGCCTTCCGGTATTCGGGTAGTCGCGACGAAGAAACCGGGAGCGTTCTCGAGGACACCCTCCGGAAAGACCATGAAGAAGTTCAGGTTAAAGCGGCTCCAATCGACCATCCGCAGGTGGGCGACCCGCGCTTCGATGGGGATGCCCTGCACGTTCATGGTAAAGGTATCGCCGAGGCCGACGCCCATGTCGTCGGCCATGTCCTCCTCCACACTCACCGGAACCGGACTGCCGGTCTTTTCCGGCGGCCATTGTCCGGCCAGCGTCGTTTCGGTCTCGTTCAGCGAATTTCGGTAGGTCGACCGGTATTCCCTGCGGACCACCCATCCCGGAATTTCCCCGGCCTCCCTCAACTCTCCGACCGGCACGCCTCGGACGGATTCGAGGCGCATGGTGACCATGGGTGCGGATTCGAGAAGGGGAAGGCCCTCGGCTTCGACGAGTTCGCTGATGCCCTCGACCTGGTCTTTTTGGACATCGACCAAATAGACATTGGGCATTGTTTCCGCTTCCGAGATCCGTATCTGCTCGAGGAGGAGATTTCTCGCGAGAATTACGGACAGAATCAGAAAGACCCCAAGGCCGAGCGACAGCAGGAAGAGCAGCGTCTGGTTTCGCGGACGGTAGAGATTGGCGACCCCTTGGCGCAGCTCGTAGGGCCAAGCGGGTCGAACCACTCGTTTTGTCAGCCAGACCACGGCTGCCGCCAAGGCGACCAGCACGAGAAAGGTCACGAGAAGAGCCAGGGTCATCTGGACCGACCTCCACGCGCTCGCGCTGTTCATCAGCGAGAGGAGGCTGAGAATGCCAAAGAGGAAGAGATAAACCGGAAGGGCTCGCCAAAGCCGCCGCCAGCGACCCGACCGCGGGGATCCCGTTTCACCTCCCAGCACTGCGGACGGCGGAATGTCCCGGATTCCGAGAAGCGGCAAAAGCGCGAAGCCACAACAAACGGCAAAGCCCGCGCCCGTCGTGCTGAGGATGGTGATAAAACTCGGCCAGACGGAAAGCTCCACGGGGAACGCACCCCCGAAGACACCAATCAGGCCCACGTGGATCAGCATACCCATCAGTCCGCCGAGAACCGAGCCGATCCCTCCGATCAAACAAGCCTGCACCAGAAAGACGGCGAAGGCGGAGGCGGAAGGAACGCCGAGGCAGGAGAGGACCGCAATGGTGTTGCGGCGTCGGCGAACCTGCGCATGGACCGCCCCGGCTACCCCGATCGCTCCGAGGACCAAGGCCGCCAGCGCAATCAGGCCGAGGAATTGTTCGAAACGGTTCAGAACTTCCCCGATCTGCTCGCGGCGGCTTTCGGGCGTGGTGATTCTCCAGGATTCGTTCGCATCGAGTGCCCGGATCGCTTCGACCACTGCTTTCGAATCAGCGTTCTCGGGGAGCTTCAGGTAAAGATGATAACGGGCCAGGGAGGTGGTATCGAGCAGTCCGCTTTCCCGGATTACTTCCGGAGTGGTATAGACCTCGGGGGCCAGCCCGGCGAACCGGCCGCTCCGGGGAGGAGGCTCGACGATAATTCCCCGGACAATGGTCTCGGCCTCGCCGAGTCGGGCGATACTGCCGATGTTTTCCTGAAACTGCTCGAGAAGAGCCGGTTCTACGAGGATGCCGTTTCGCTCCTTGAGGGCATCCCAGGCACCGGCCGGTTCGGTCGCAACGGCTCCGTAGAAAGGGAAGTCTCCCTCGACCGCCCGGAGCTGGACGAGGCGTCCGGCGTCGCGTTCGACCCAATAGAGCATGGTCGAGAACGAAACCTCTTCGGCCAGGACGGTTCCCATCGGCTTGATCGATTTCCGGTCCTCTTCCGAGAATGCCGTCCGGGACGAGACTTTGACATCGGCCCCGAGAAGCGATCGGGATTGCTTCTCAACGGCCGCGTCGAGGCTGTCGCGCATCGCATGGATGGCGGACAATGCGGCGACCCCGGTGATCACGGCCGAAGCAAAGATCAGCAGTCGGCGGGCCTCCGAGCGACTGTCGCGCCAGGACATGCGCCAAACCCACCGATGGAACAACGCGGGGAGAATCTTCCGGGGCAGTCCCGATCCGGTGTCCTGAGTGTCTTTCATGTTACGAGGAAGCACCATCCTCCACAATGGCTCCTCCTCGCATCCGGATGACGCGTCCCGCTTTGGCGGCGAGGGGGAGGTCGTGGGTGACCAATACCAGCGCGGTGCCTTGCTCGCGGTTCAGCTCGAAGAGCATCTCGACGATGGGCTGGCTGGTTTCCTCGTCGAGATTTCCCGTCGGTTCGTCGGCGAACAAAATGCGGGGTCGGTGGATAAAGGCCCGGGCCAGGGCGACGCGCTGCTGCTCGCCACCGGAGAGTTGGGAAGGATAGTGATCGGTCCGCTCTCCCAGACCGACTCGGTCGAGCAGGGCTTTCGCCGAATCGCGTTTGCCGCGATCTCCCCGGAGTTCGAGAGGGACCAGAACGTTCTCAAGAGCGGTGAGGGTCGGGATGAGTTGAAAGTTTTGAAAGACGAAGCCCACGTCCCGGCTTCTCAATGCGGCGCGCTCGTCCTGTGCAAGGTCGGCCAAGTGGCGACCGGCGAGTTGGACGGAGCCGACGCTCGGATCGTCCAACCCCGCACAAAGACCGAGGAGAGTGGTCTTTCCGCTGCCCGAGGGACCGACAATGGCGCAGGTCTCCCGTTCGGCGACGCCGAGATGGATGTCCCGGAGGACCGTAAGGGAATGATCTCCGACGGGATACGTCTTGCCCACACCCTCCAAAAGAAGAAGGGGCACGTTGACGGATCGCCCGTCGGCATCAGACTGGACGGTTGATGAAAGGGTGGAAGAAATCGGGTCGGTCATGGATCTGCGGTGGGCCTTGTCGGGCGGCCTTGTGGATAGCTATGGCCGTTTTTCCGTATTTCACAAGTTTGGCCGAGGATGCCCCGCGAATCGTTTTTCTGGGCGACAGCCTCACGGCCGGTTACGGACTCGATCCGGACCAGGCCTTTCCGGCGCTGCTGGATGCCCGGTTGTCGGCAGAAGGCATCGACGCAACCGTGGTGAACGCCGGGGTCAGCGGGGACACCTCGGCGGGAGGCCTGCGGCGTCTGGATTGGGTCCTCGGACCTCCGACGGACGTTCTGGTCGTCGCCCTGGGTGGAAACGACGGGTTACGGGGCCTGCCGCCGGAAGAGCTGGCCTCCAATCTGACGGAGATCATTCGAAGCGCTCGGGAGAGCCATCCCGGGATCACGGTCCTTCTGGCGGGCATGCAGATGCCGGCCTCGATGGGAGCCGACTACCAAAGGCGCTTCGCCTCGGTATTTTCGGAGGTGGCGGACGAGACGGGAGCCGTCTTCGTTCCGTTTCTTCTGCAGGGAGTGGCTGGCGAGAAAGAAATGAATCTCCCGGACGGCATCCACCCGAATGCAAAAGGGCAGGCCATGATCGCCGAAACCCTCTGGCCATTTTTAAATGATGCGGTCGTTGAGAAATAGATGGATCTCCGGCTCCCATCGGCTGTTTTTCAAGAGTCAGCCAAATGACGATTGAGATGATTCCCCGATAGGCGGACATTTTATGACGAATCGAACCAGGAAGATTTTTCTCCTGACGGACATTCCGGTATGGGTCCAACCCTTGGCAAAGGCGTTTGAGGACTGCGGCGCTCGGGTGACGACGGCAGAGACGGTGGAAACGGTCATCGATCCCGACACCGTGGTAAACCGCATCTCGACCCGGGTCGCGCGACGGTTTCCGGATCGCGCGGAGGCTTTTGTCGATGCCTTGCGAAAGTGGGAGGATGAAGGCGTGCGAGTCGTCAACGGCGCGGACTGTCTTCGGATAGGGTTCAGCAAGCTGGAGCAGATGCGGCTCTTCGCGTCCTGTGATGTCGCAACGCCCCGCACGGCTTCTCTTCAGGCGGGAAGAAGGGTTTTTCCGGAGATCCCCGTCCTGATCAAACCTCCTGCCGGGGGTTTCGGGAAAGGCATTCGCAGTTTGGCGGCGAACGAAGAGGTTCCGGAGGACTGCGGAGGGAGAGGTTGGATCGAGCAGGAGAAGATCACTCCGGTCGACGGCGCAGTCCACCGTGTCGAGATTCTGGGAACGGACATTCTTTACGAGGCAGCCACTCCCATCGTCGAAGATGAATTCAATTATTGCCTGGCGAATACCGAGGATCGGTCGAACCTGACCACAGGAACCGATCTTTCCCGGTCGATCCGCGATTCGGTTCTCAAGATCACCCATGCTGCCGGTATGGAAATCGGAGCGGTCGAGTATTTGCTCGGTGGAGACGATCGGCCGGTCTTCATCGACCTCAATCCCGTTTCCAGTCTCCACCCTAAGGCAAGAGATCTTCTCGGAGAAGATCCACTTCGGCTGACAGCCGAATATATTTTGAGTGTTTGACCGATGGAGGATTCATTTCGGCGCAAGGGCGGCTGTCGTGCGGAGAAACTCGGAGGTGATGCGTTTCATTTGTGCGGTCTCGCGGGTAGAAAACACTCGCTTGGAGTCCGATGCGTTTGCAGGGTAAAATGACAATGTTTCCAATTTCGTTTGACAGAAAGATTCCGCTCATCAGCGCACCGGTTCGATGGTGTATCGTTTTTTGCGTCTGCGCTGTCGCCCCGGTTGGTGGCGCGGAGGTCGTGCTCCGACTCGCTCCCGAGCCCTCTCATGCGGTCTCGCCACTCCTGTTCGGCCAGTTTCTGGAGCGGACGAATGGCAACGGCGGAGAGATTGGCCCCGAAGCGGCTTACATTCCCGGCACCAAGCAGTGGCAGCCGGGCGTGGTCGAGGCGCTGGAGAAGCTACATGCGTCCGTGATTCGTTTCCCCGGAGGTTCGATGCTGGGGAGTCTCTACGATTGGACCGTGATGATAGACCATTCCCCCTTCCGGGAGAGCGGGCGACGGCCGGAGGGCTACCGGTTCGGTTGGCACGAATACTTTGACCTCTGCAAGACTTTGGGCGCGAAACCTCTCGTTGGGGTGAATTTCCGAGCAGCCGTATGGGGAGTACGCCCCGAAGATTTGCCGGACGATCCAGAGAATCTCGCGGCAGGGTTGGTCGCCTACTGCAATTCGCCGGTCGGCGCGAAGTTGCCCGATGGGATGCCGGACTGGCCGGCCTACCGCGCAAAAAACGGCCACTCCGAGCCGTTCGGCGTAGAATACTTCCAGATCGGAAACGAGTGGATCGGCTGGCTCCAGAACACAAATGGGGTCAGGACAATCCTTGGCAAGGAGGGCTTCGAGGATGACGAAGCTCTAGCGGCCCACACGGCCCAACGTTTGCTCGACATGATCGAGGCAATGCGGGCCGTCGATCCCGATATCAATATCATCATCGACGCCGTGCTCTGGCAGGATCCACGCATGCCGGTGTGGATCGGCGGCGTTTTGGCCGATCCACGGGTTCAGGCAGCCGCGGATTTCGCGACCGTTCACTTGTACCGACCCTGGAGCGTGAAAGACTTTACCCGGAACGGCCAACCCGTATCGGGAGACCGTTTGAGTCCTGAGGAAATTTGGTACGCGACGGTAGCCGCACCCGATATCGACGAACGCGGATTCTCCGTGATCGATTCGGAGGCATGGTGGCTCGCGCGCAAACATGACTGGCCGGTCGTGATGACGGAGTGGAACTGGAACGGCTGGGGCGTCGAGCGCCGGGGGGCAACGCTCTGGCCCCGCGCGCTCGGAGTGGCCGGCTTTCTGCACGCGATTCTCCGCGAGTCCGCACACATCCACCTCGCCACACAGAGCATGATGCTCGGAAACTCTTGGATGATCAACGGCGTGCGTGTCGATCCAGCTGCCGAAGAATCGCCATTCGTCATGCCAAGCGGAAGGATGACCGGCTTCTATGCGGAGCACAGCGGCGACCGCTATCTGCCAACGGATATCTCCGGCACCCCGGCCCGGGAGCAGCCCGTTGGCATGGGCACCTTGAAACCGGTTCCACAATTGTCCCTCGTCGATGCGGTCGCAACCGAGGATGACGGGCGTGTCTACCTGCATGTGATCAACCGTGACAAAGATCGCGCCCACCGCCTCCGGATCGAGGCTCCCGGACGCACCTTCGCCGCCGAGGTGCGCGTCCACCGACTCAGCGGCAAGGCATGGAAACCGCAGGTACAGAAATTCGTGAGTCCCGATCAATTCTCTGAGCAAAGCGAGAGCCAGGATTTCGACCCTGCGGTCGATACCATCGAGCTTCCCGCTGGCTCGGTGACCATCGTCGAGTTGGTGAAGCAACCTTGACCGTGAAACCTTGGTTCACTTCAGCACCGCTCCAGCCACCGCTCGAACGCCTTCACGGTCGCATCGACGGTATCGACAGCTACAGCACCCTCGTATTCGCTTACGAGCTGGCGTTCGGCGGGATCGAAGGTGCGGAGGACCGCGAGGGCACCGGTCTGACGGGTTTGCTCGAGTAGTTCCCGCAGATTGCAGGAGCGGTTCATGCTCGCGAGCACGACCCGGGCATTCCGCACGTTCGCCTGCGCGAGGACTTCGGGCGAACCGGCGTCGCCCTCGACAAAGGCGATTCCCTCGGCATCCAGCCTCCGGATCACCCCCGGGTCTTCATCGATCACCACGACCGGTACACCCGCCTGGCCGAACAGGCGGAGCATGGTGGGCGCGGTTTGGTCGAAGCCGATCAGGACGGCGTGCCCGGACTGTTCGAAAGGCCGACCGGTCCCCTTCCTGGCCTGCGGATGCAGTTTTAAGAGACGGTGGACGAAGCGTTCGCTGGCGATCAGCGGGGTGAGCGCCATGGTGGCAACGGTGAGGAGAACGAACATCGAGAAAACTTCTTCGCCGATCTGCCCCGTCCCGAGACCGGCCAGCATGACCAACAGCGAGAACTCGCTGGTCTGCGAAAGCAGCACCCCCGATTGGAGGGCGTTCCGCGCGGACAAACCGTGGCGTTCCGAGAGCCAGGCCACCAGGGTCACCGTCACCAGCACAAGGGCACCAGCGAAAAGAAGCGCGTGGAGCCAGAGAATCGCCGGTGGAAAAACGCAGAAAAATCCGATCCCGATAAAGAATAAGGCGAGGAAGAAACTGGAGAGCGACCCGAGCATGCCCCGTACCAGGCCGTTCATGGGGAACGCGGACAGGGCGAAGCCGGCGAGGAACCCGCCGACGATGAAAGGCACCTCCAAAAGGACCGCCAGATAGACGAAGAGAAAGAGCGTCCCGAGTGCGAAAAGAAGCCGCTCCTCGTCGTCGAGAGAGAGCCGTCTGGCCACGAATGGCACCGCGAAGCGGTGGAGGACCAGGGCGAACGCACCCAGCAAGCCGACCCGGGCAGCTGCCAACAACAGGTCGGCGGCACCGCCACCCAGGTTTTCGAGCACGACCAACAACCCAACGATCAAGACGTCCTGCAAGAGCAGGACCCCGAGCACCAGCCGGCCGAACGGCTCGAACAAGCGCTGGCTGCGCTGCAAATTACGCACCACCACGAGCGTGGAACTCGCCGAAAGCGCGCAACCCAGATAGAGCGACGTCTCGAGGGAATACCCGAGAGCAAGGGCCAGGCCGATGCCGACCAGGCCCAGAACCGAAAACTGCCAGAGGCCCACCGAGAGGATCGGACGGACCCGCCCCCGCAGGCGACGCGGGCTCAAATCAATGCCGGCCGAAAAAACGAGGATCGCGAGCCCCAGCTCGACGACACTGGAGAGGGAATCCGTCGGCACGGCGAAGCCCGCGCCGTCGGACGCCAGACGGAGCCCGAAACCGGCCGCCACCAACAGAGGAATCTCCGGTATCCGCGTCCAGCGAGCGATCCCGAAGGCCAGAGCGGCGACGCAAAGCAGGGCGACCAGACCGTTCACGAGGTCAACACCCCTTTCTCGCGGAGGATTTCCCGCTGCCGCAGAGCGCCCTCGATCCTCGGCGTCATCATATAATCGACCCCGAGATCAAGCAGCTCCTGCACCACCGAATTCTCGAAACCGTGTACCGCGCAGCGCACCCCGGCCTCCTTGCATCGATGCAGCAACAGCAGATTGGCGTCCTCGATCTGCAGGGCCGATACCACGAGACGGGCCCGCGCGAGGCCGATCTCGAGCAAGACCGCTTCGTATTCTACGTTCCCGATGACCGTGTGGCAAGGCAGGCCCGCGAGCTTGCGCTCATCCGTATCGACAGCCACCACGGTCTCCCCGCGTCCGTGCAACCGGGCGGCCAAGGCCCGGCCGAGCGGATTCATCCCGACCACGATGATGTGCCCGGCAAACCCCTCCCGCTCGTCGCCGTCGTCCTCCTGCCGGGCCCGGAACGGCTTTAAAAGGCCCGTTTTCCGGATGAAGCGGTAGAGCGGCTCGCTGTAGAGGATCATGTAGGCGGAGGTCGCGATCGTCACGATGCCCACGATCGCCACCAGCGAAAGGATGCCGTCGCCGATGAGGCCGGAGGTCACCCCGACCGCCGCGAAAATGAAGGAGAACTCACTGATCTGGGCAACGGTCACGCTGGTCCGGAAGGAGGTCCGTTCGCTGTATCCCATCCGCGAGATGATCAGGAAAAAGATGAACGGATTCCCGATGATGACGAACAGCGAGAGGATCGCCGCCGACCAGCCCATTCCGACCGCCGCGCCCAAATCCATTCCGGCACCGAGGGTAACGAAGAAGACCGCCACGAAAAAGTTCATCAGCGGTTTCAGGCGCAGGGCGAGATCCTCGTTGTAGGGCAACTGCGCGAGGGCGATCCCGGCCAGAAAAGCGCCGATCTCGAGCGAGAGTCCGAAGCCGGCGGCCAGTGCCACCAGGAGGAAGCACCAGAACAACGCCCAGATAAAGAGTGTGTCCGGGGACCGGGCCGCCCAGGCGAACGGGCGCGGCAGCAGGAATTTCGCGGCGACAAGCACCACCGCGAGCAAGACAAGCATCCCCCCGAAGGCCTTGGCGAGGCCGAGCCCGACCCCCGCGAAGGTGAAGGCTTCCCCCTCCCCCAGCCCGGCCAGGAAGGTCAGGGCAATGATCACGACGAGGTCCTGGACGAGAAAGATCCCCACCGCGATCCGACCATAGAGCGCGTCGAGATCGCCCATCTGGTCGAGCAGTTTCACCACCACGACCGTGCTGCTGAAAGTCAGCGCCACCGAAAGGAAAAGCGACTCGAGGGCGGTGAACCCGAGAAGCAGGCAGAGCGCGAACCCCCCGAGGGCGGTAAAGATCACCTGCCCGATTCCCGCCGCCACGGCGACCCGGCCCACATCGCGGATCTTGTCGAGGCTCAGCTCGAGACCGACGAGAAACAACAGCAAGGCGATCCCCACATGAGCGATCAAGTCCAGCGACTTGTCCACCTCGAGGAGACCCGTCAACGGACCGAGAAAAAGTCCGGCGCCAATATAAACGATGATCGAAGGCAACCGGACCAACCGTCCGAGCAGGGCGAACAGCGCCGCCGTGATGACGATCAGCCCGAGGCTGTCGAGGAGGACAAGGTCAAACAGTTCCATTGGCTACCGAAACGACCCAAGACAAAGCCAACAGATTTCACAAGGACATAAGAGAGGTCGAACGCCACGGCGTGCGCAATCCCTCGACCAAACTGAGCGAAAACAAACTCGTCCGAAAAGGTGGATCAAGCTTCTTTACAGAAATCAATGGGTTCCCACATTATCGCAAAGGTGTCCTCATCATCCCGAGAATCCAATCGTCCAGTCTCGCACCGTGATTCGGGAAAAGAGTTGGAGAAGAGCAACCGCGAGTTGCTGGAACGACAGGAGAAACTCCGGGAAGAAACTACTGTTCTCATGCGAGCGTTTCAAGCGATCGGAGATTCTCTCATTCAATTCAGGGCAGGAGCCGTCATCCGAGCCAATCCCAAGGGCCGTATCCTGCTCAACAAACTCTCGCAGGACCAGATCCAATCCCTGGTGAACATCGAAACCGGGCAAACCGTTCGCTTTAGCAAGACCCCGTATCTCGTCAGAGGAAACCGTATCATCGCGAGAACCGAAGAGATCGACCGGCTCATCACCCTGCGGGATCTAAGCGACGAAGAGGCGATTCAAAAACGGGTTCTGGAGTCGAAAGATCAGGAAAGGAAGCGCACGATGGCCGATCTCGAGCACCAACTGGGCGAAGACCTCCAGACCATTCACGAGCGACTCGAGGTACTCATTCGAGATGACCTCGGCGAGAACGAACAACTCCCTCAAATCCTGCAACTGGTAGAGACCTGCATAGCTGAAAGCCGCCCAGGCTCGCTGTCGTCCTCCCGGAAGATCACAAGCAGAGCCGCCCTCCAAAAGGAACTGGAAAGTCTCGCACACGATTTTGCCGCGAATTTTCACTATCCCATTCATCTGACCATCAAGGAGCTTCCCTCTTTCATCGAAGATACTCACTGGACCGAGTTATTTCTCCTGATTCAGGAAGGGCTCCGCAACTCATGGAGACATTCCGGAGGGTCGAGCGCCTGCTTAATCATCGAAAAAAATCAGATCGCGCTCTGGGATGACGGAAGTGGCCTGTCCCCCGAACAAACCAACTCCGAAGGCGTTGGGCTCAAGAGTCTCCTCGCCAGAAGCGAAAGGATTGGCTTCGAGGCGCAGGTCATGAGTCCGCCGCGCAATGGTTGGATCTTCGCCAGAAAGGTTGCAGAATGATGAGTCACGAAGAGACCGATCGCGACGCCACCAACCGAGCCCTAAGCGGATCGCTTGAGGCAATCTCCCGCGCTTCCGAACGACTCGAATCGCTCCGCGAGGAGGCTGAACAACTATTCGGCTCCGTCTCGGATTGCCTTTTCCTATTCAAGGGGGATCAGCTCGAATTTTCGAACGAGGAGGCGAAAAACTTCCTCGAAGAAGCAGGCTCAACCCGTTCCCGAATTCTTCGGATTTTATTGCGCCTTGGACCGGACCACTCCGATGACCTCCCCATTCAACTCCAGTTTCAAGCAGAAACTGGCCACCCCCTCTTCTTGAACATCCGGGAAATCTCTCCCATCAAAATCGAAGAGCAGGTTTTTTACCTAATTGCCGCCGACAACCAGACAGCCATGGAAGCTCTCGAGGAAAATGCCAGGCAGATCGCGGCGACGGAGAGACGGAGAATCGGGCGGAATCTACACGACGGTCTTTCCCAACTTCTCACGAGCCTTTCCCTGCAGATCAGCGCCCAAACCTACGGCGAAGAAAATCCGCAACGGAAAAAAGAATGGAAGGAGATTTCCAACCTCGTCAATCGAACGCTGGAGAACCAGACGGCAATCACTCAACGTTTGGAGAACACCTGACAGGATTCAGCAGCCGGGCATAGGCTACCTCGAGATGCCGACAGACAATCTCCGCCATCGCCCTCTCTTGTTCTGAAAATTTCCGGGTGCTATTTATGGAGATTCCCGCGTGGTGTTCGGGGGTGAAGTAGATGTCGGTGTAAAGCTGATACTTCGCGTCAACGTGGCGGTAAGCTTCGCGGTAGATCGCCAACTCGCGAAAATCTCGATCACAGATGTAGTCGGAAGTCGAATAGACGCTGAACAGACGACGCGGATTGGTCAAAAGCTCCAACTCCTTCACCAATGGGTGCGTCGTCACGGTCGCCACGATTTCGGGAAAGACCTCATCCAGATCAGATTTGTAGGCGGAAGTCGCCTTGAATCCAGAGAGCTTGATACCCGGATCCCACTCATCCCAAGCCAAATAAGGGCAGTCCAAAAGCTTGGGAAACTCCTCCAGGCAGTACTGAAAAAACTCCTCCGTGTTTCGCATCGAATGAAGCTCGCAGAGGAAATGGTGCACCTTTTTCCACTGGAAGCTACTGAGACGAGTCATGAAACCGTTTTTTCGAGAGTTCTTAAGCAATCGGTGTAGAACAGAAAATGGATTCCGAACGTTAGGCTTCGGTTGGAGCAATTTTCAACCCCATTTCCCAATTCCGACCGAACGGGCCGAATTTCCACGGACTTTGTGACGATTTCGCAACAAAGATCCCATGGCGATTACGATCTAACCCCGCAGCATCCCCGATAGACGTGCCTTCGTCACGCCTCTACAAATTTCGTCGCCCCGTAGAGACTCTGTGAAGCAGAGTCTACCCTCCGGCCAAATCCGAACCCTCCCGATAGACGCGACTATCTCCACGCCTCTACACCCCCGCCCGTAGAGACCTTGAGAAGCAAGGTCTACCCTCCCGCCAATACCGGAAACTTCCCAAATAGACGTGCCTTCGTCACGCCTCTACAGCGGGCACGGCCTCCCCATACCAGTTGTAAAAAAAGATGATTTTCCCCTGGTCATCCCATTTCAATTGCAAGGCATTCTCCATCTGCGCGTCTCCGCTTTTGACCCGCACGATGAGGGCGGCTGAGTTTCCCTCCACATCGATGACACGATCCGTGTAGGCCACTTCCATCTCATCAACTTGGGCAAAAAACTGCTCGTAGATCGCCCGAATGCCCTCGCGATCCGTCTCCCGTTTCGAGTTCCACGGATTCTTCAGATCGCCACCCGCTCCATGCACCACGTGGTCGAGTGTTTTACTGCTTTGACACGGACAGGTTTGGGAATGGCTTCCGCCAGCATCGAGCCAAGGGACCGGCGGCCTTCCGGCATTTTAATTTATGGCAAGACGTAAGCCCGAGCTTCCGGGTTCCAGACGAACCGATCCCGGTTTGCAGCGATCCAGTCGGCCACGTCAATCGGGTCGCCGATCGCACCGGTGTGGAGGCGGACGGCTTCAAGCACGCGCGAGCCTAAGTGGTCGCTATTTGCAGTCTCCCGAAGGGAGCGTTCCGCAAGTTCCAGACTTCCTTGAGCCCCGTGTTCCAGAGCGATGGGAACCATGCGGGAGCGCTCATACTGATTACGAATACGGGGGATCGCTGCCTCAATTGCCGGAACTGGATCGACGTCTGGA
>CAZBLJ010000056.1:0-13460 GCA_964492605.1 uncultured Puniceicoccaceae bacterium | reverse complement strand
CGGAGCGGGCCGGTCTCGGAGAACGCCCGAAGCCCACGAGCAGCCACCACTGGAACCCCAATGCCGCATAGAAGACGATCGTTCCGACCAATTCGTGCATGAGATAATAATGGTCTCCCACATGCGGGGCGAGACCTACAATCACGAGAATCCGGAGGAGATTCCCGACCACGGCCAGGAAAACACCGGTGCCCACCAGCACCATCCCGTCCAGCCAGCCGACGCGGCGGTAGAGGATGAAAGCCGCATTCAGGAGCAAGCTGGTCCCCAGCAAGCCGAAACCGTTGCACTCCGCCGCCACGTGGAACGGCCTGCCGTTTACCACGAGTATGAGAAGGGCTTGTCCCTGCTCGATGACCCAGCCCAGGTTCGTCTCCTGTTGAAGCCACATCAACAACTGGGCCGACCATCGCCCGGCGATGATTCGAAGCGGCACGTCCAGAAGAGGAAGGGCGACCAGCAACCCCCCGAACAGCGTAAACGCGACGAAGAGCGCATTCAGCAAAGGCCGGCTCGTCGGATGCAGGAGGGTTCCGACTCCGGCCCGAAACAAACAGCCGACGCCCGCGAGCAGGAGAAACAGGGACGGGAGGGAAGGCTGGAAGAACGCTGCTCCGGCGAGCAATCCAAAACCCACGAGTCCCCAGGTCACCGAGCCCGCAGCAGGCTCGCCGGGCGCGGCGAACCGGGGACGGAAATCGTAAATCAGGTACAGGACGAGGATCGCCAGAAGCACGCCCGTATTGGCGATCTGCTCCGTATCTCCCGCCATGGACGGCAGGAGTAGAAAGAACCAAACCACACCCAGAAGGGCCGGCACGGTAAAGAGAAGGAACCCGGGCCGCCGCAGATTGGCGTATCGCCTTACTGGATCGTCGTCGCTCAAGTCGGCAGTGCGAAGGTTTCCAGGTTCTGCTTCACTTCACTCAGGAAAGAAGCCGCACCGGCACCGTTGATCCACCGGTGGTCGAAGGTGAGGACCAGGCGGACTACCTCCCGCCCCTCGCGGCCCTGGCTGTCCGGATCGAACTCGTAGTGGGCCGATCCCACGAACAGGGTCGCGATGGACGGCGGCACCACGATCGGCGTCGCCGATTGGACGTCGTAACGCCCCATGGTCGACAGAAGGACCGGAATTCTCGTCTTGGGCTGCAAGCGGCCCTTTCGGGTATCGTCCACCGCTTTCCGGAACAGTTCTTCGAACTCCGACCACTCCCGCCGATTCGCGTCGGGAAGGATGGCCGTCGCCAGCCGGTCGTCCGGGAGGGAAACCGCGATCCCCAGATCGAAGTCCCCGATGGCCCGCGGCATTTTGCCCATGAGCAAGGTGTGGGTAAACCGCCGGTGGTTCTTCATCGCCTGAACCAGAGACCAGGCAACGATCGCGGAAGGACTCGGGGCCTTGCCGGCGTCGGCTTTCGCCTTTTCCCGGATGCGTCGGATCGGCTCCCACTTCGCCTTCACCATGATGGTCGCGGGAACCAGCCCCTGCATCTGCTGGATGATCTCCGCCGACAGACCGGAGGTCTTGGCGATCTCGCCGTTCGAGGCCTCGTATTGGCGGAACTTCTTGATGTTCGCCACCTCGGTTCCCGACAGGGACGGAAGGCTCTTCCTCTCCTCCTCCTGTTCGCTCGATACGAAGGTGCAGCGGGCCAGGGATTCGCCGACGCCGACTTCATCGCCCTCCTCGAACAGCCACTCGGTCAGCGTACCCTTCTCCGGAGCTTCGATGGGGAAGACCGCCTTGTCCGTCTCCACCTCGCAGATGGACTCGTCGGGTTCGAAAGTCTCCCCGTTCTTTTTGAACAAAGTGAGAAGACGGGCGCGGGTGATCCCCTCTCCCAGGACCGGAACCTTGATCGTTTCCTGGGTAGGTTCCGGGGCCTCGACTTCTTCCTCCTCGACCTCGAACGGGACCGTCGACTCCAGGCCGGAGGCCGACGCGACAACGGCTTCGGAGGGCGCCGCAACCGGACCCCGGGAGGTTGAGATCAGACCCCGAAGCCCCTCGAGGATCGTCTCGACGTCCGGAAGCGCGGAATACTCGTAGGTCGGATGGAAACCGATCGGCGCGTTCTGCCGGGAGATGATGCGGGGTGCGGCCTGGAGCCTCGTCCAGATATCGGGCGTATCGACCGCCTCGGAAACGATGGCCTGCCCCACGCTGCACGGTTCGGCATCTTCCTGGACGATGAGCAAGCGGCCCGTTTTCCGCACCGAATTCAGCACCGTCTCCCGATCCCAGGGAACGATGGTCCGCAGATCGATCAGCTCGACCTGGTCCATCTCTCCCAATCGTTCGGTCGCTTCCTCGACCAATTCGACGCAATTGCCCCAGGTGACGACCGTCACCATATGACCGGAGGTTCGGACCCGCGCCTTCCCGATCGGCGCCGAACGGACTTTTTCCGGCAGTTTCCGCTCTTCCCAGAGAAGATGCTTCGGAAGCAAAAGGAGCACCGGGTCCGTTGCCTGCTGGGCGCTCCAAATCAGGCCTGCCGCGTCCTCGGGAGTACCGGGCACGACGATGGTCAAACCCGGCAGGTTGGCGAAGAGACCCTCGCTGGAGGAGGAATGCCAGATGGCCCCACCCGGAAGATAGGCTCCGTACGGCGCATAGATCACCGCCGGGCAGGGCCATTCGCCGAAGCTCCGCCAGCGCAGGTTCGACAGGTTATTGGCGAGTTGATTCCAGCCAGGGCCGATAAAATCGATGAACTGGATCTCGAAAAACGGCTTCTTGCCATAACAGGCGAGGCCGCAGGCGAGGCCCAGGATCGTCGATTCCGCCACCGGCGCATTGGATGCACGCTCGGGATCGGCCGTGGAGAGGCCGGCCGTCAGCCGGAAAACCCCTCCTTTTGGATCGGCGATGTCCTGCCCGTAAAAAATCGAATCCGGGTTGTTGGAAAGAATCTCCTTAAAGGTCGTGTTGACCGCGTCCAGAAGACGGGCGCGTTCCCCGAGGCTTACCTTCGGCCTCTCGGCCACCGGGGGGGCGGGGTCCGTAAGGTGCAACGTCACCTCCGAGACCTCCGGATCATCCGCCTGGCGCGCCTTGAGATACACCTTGCGGGCCTCTTCGCGGCACTCCTTTTCCATCGAGGCATAGTCCTCCTCCGACAGAAGCCCCTCTTCCACAAGGGTTTTTTTGAAAAGGAGCAGCGGGTCCCGCTCTTCGGTGTAGGCAATCTCTTTCGCACACCGGTACAGGCGGTGGTCGTCCGCGCTCGAATGGCTGGTTCCCCGCTCGACATTCAGCCAGAGAAAAGCGGGACCCTCTCCCGAGCGCGCCTTTTCGATCGCCGCAGCGCCCGAGGCATAGACCTCCTCGACCGAGGCACCGTCCGCCCGGACCCAGCGCTTCTCGTCGAGGACGCCCAGCACAAGCGGGTTGGAATCGCGGTTGGGAGTGCTGATGGCGATGCCGTTGTCCTCCACCACGAACACCACCGGGAGCTTCTTCTCGACGGCGACACAAGCCGCCTCGAAAAAGTCACCCTGCCGGGAAGCGGCCTCTCCGGTGGAAGCAAGAACCACATTGGGTTTCCCGTCCAACTTCAACCCCCAGGCGATACCGCACGCGGGCAGCAGGTGCGCCCCGACCGGAGAGGGATGGGACCAGATGTTGTGCTTTCGGGAGCTGAAATGGCCGGGAAGCTGCCTGCCGCCGCTGGAGGACCCCCGCTTGCCGAAGAAGGTCAAAGCGACGTCATGGTTGGTCAGCCCGCGCGCCAGAACCAGGGCACGGTCCCTGTAGTAGGGCGCGAGGAAGTCGTCCTCATTCAAGTGGGAGGCCAGCGCGGCAACCGCTTCGTGACCGATTCCCCCGACATGAAACCACCCGTGCCCCTGGCGGAGGAGGCTTTGCTCCCGCAAATCTCCCGCACGGCTTTCGAGCATGAGGCGGAGCAGCCTGAGTTTCAGATCGGGTTCGAGCACGGACCCACCGGATGTCTTGGACGATGCCATGGAGCGGCGGATCATCAACTCGTGGAGTCCCGAATTCAAGCGGAATCAAACCGCCAACGACCGGTATGAGCCAGCCGATCAAGCGGATAAAAATTCGGAATGAGGCTCGGGACCATCCAACTTTGACATTCGGCGGTTTCACCATTCCAAAAGACGGGTGACTCGCTGGGAACATATTGTCTGGGACTGGAACGGCACCTTGCTGGCCGACACGCGGATCTGCGTGGATGTCTTGAACGAATTGATGGCGGAAAAGGGGTTGTCCCCCATCACCGAAGAGCGGTACCGGGAAACCTTCGACTTCCCGGTGATCGAATTCTACCGCGCGCTCGGGTTTCCCACCGGCCGGGAGGAATTCGAAGCGACCTCCCGCGATTTTATCGCGCGATATCACGCCCGGGCGATCGATTGTCCGCTGCACGTCGGTGCCAAGGACCTTCTCCTGCGGTTGACGGACGCCGCCCATTCGCAGTCGATTCTCTCCGCCGCCCAGCAAGCGGCCCTGGAACACTCCGTCCGGGTTTACGGCCTGGAACGGTGCTTCCGGCATCTGGTCGGTGCCCGGGATATTTTCGCCCACGGGAAAGAGGGTGCCGGGGTCGCCTGGCTCGCCGCGAACGAACTCGACCCGGACGGCGTCGTCCTGGTCGGCGACACCTTGCACGACCACGCAGTCGCCCGGGCCATGGGCATCCGTTGCGTATTGGTCTCCCACGGGCATCATTCCCGGGAGAGGCTGGAGCAAACCGGGGCTCCCGTCGTGGAGGGATTCGAGGAACTGGAACGATGGCTGACCGGATAGCAGACTCTACCGGACCGGAGAGCGTTCTTTCCCTTCCCAACGTTCGGCTCTTTCTGGCTTTCCGGGTGTTTTTCAACGCCCGCTTTTACTATCCGATCTTCACCATCCTGTTCCTGGACTTCGGTCTCACCCTGGAACAGTTCGCGGTGCTCAATGCGGCTTGGGCGGCCACCATTATCGTAGCCGAGGTGCCTTCCGGGGCCCTGGCGGATCGGTTCGGGCGCAGGCGGCTGGTCCGGTTCGCCGGGCTTTTGATGGTGTTGGAAATGGCCTTGATTTGCGTGACCCCGATGGGTGCGTCCCCCTGGCTTTTCTGGATTTTCCTCGTCAACCGGGTTCTTTCGGGCCTGGCCGAGGCCGCGGCCAGCGGGGCGGACGAAGCGCTGGCCTACGACAGCTTGTCCGACCGGGGACGGGAGGCCGAGTGGCCCCGGGTGCTGGAAGCTCTCATGAAACTGCAGAGCATCGGATTTTCTGTTGCCATGGCGGCGGGAGCGGCGATCTACGACCCGAATCTGGTCGGGTCGGTAGCCTCTTTTCTCGGATTTCAACGGGACTGGTCGCAGAGCGACACGATTCACTGGCCGCTTTATCTGAATCTTCTCACCGCAATCGGCGCCCTGTGGGCGGCCATCCGGATGACCGAGCCCCGATCCGCCGACGGCGAAGAAGATCCCTCCCTGGCGGCTCCCTGGCGCCGGACCCTGCGCACCGGGGCCTGGATCCTGCGATCACCTTTGCCGTTTCTTCTGATCCTCGGCGGTTTGTTCTTTGACAGCATCGTCCGGCTGTTTGCCACTCTCACGAGCGAATATTTCCGGATGATCGATCTGCCGGAGGCCTCCTACGGCTTGATCGGATCGGCGATCGCCCTGACGGGACTGTTCCTGGCCCGGATCCCGAGGTGGATGGTGGAAAACTTGTCCCTGAAGACGAACGTGCTCCTTCTCGGGGGCTGGGTCACCGGCTCCCTGTTCGGTCTTTCCCTGCTTTTGCAGGGGTGGGGGATCGTGTTCGCGGTGACGACGATGATGTCGATGAGGTTTGCCGACTTTTTCCTCAGCCACTATCTCAACCGGGAGGTCGATCCCCTCCACCGCGCAACCGTTCTCAGTTTCCGAGGTCTGGCCATGAACCTGGGCTACGGGGGCCTCTCCCTCGTCTATGGCTGGTCGATCAGTGCTTTGAAAGGGCAGGGGGCCTCGGGCGACCAGGCTTTCGCCCAGGCATTGGCGTTTTTTGCGCCCTGGTTTCTGTTTACGATGGCCGTCCTCTTTCTGGCGATAAGGATCCGAAATCCGAGAAATTAGTCCGAAGGGCCGGTTTCGCAAAAACAACCTCGCCCCGCGCAGCCGGGTCTGATTGGCTCCGATCATGTCCATCGGCCCCACGTCCATACGGTATACTCTCAAAACCGGGGGAGACCCTCTGGTATGGGAAATCGATTGGTCGGAGGAGGCACGGGTCGAGGATGCCGGGGACCTTCCCCGCTGGACCCAATTGGACTACCACCAATGCGAGTGCTGCCCGCTGAAGGTGGAAGACCATCCGTACTGCCCGGCGGCCGTCCGCGCCCACGAGGTTCTCTCCACCTTCCGCAATGCCCGTTCCTTCGACTCCGCCAGCGTCGAAGTCGAAACTCCCCAACGGCAGTACCGCAAAACCCTCCCTCTTCAGGCGGCTCTGCAATCCCTTCTCGGGTTGCTCATGGCAACCAGCGGTTGCCCGGTGCTCGGGCGTTTCCGGCCCCTGGCCTCCTTTCACATGCCGTTTTCCTCTTTCGAGGAGACCCTCTTCCGAACGGTCGGGGCCTATCTGATCCACCAATACTTCGAAGCGCGTGACGGCGGAACCCCCGACTGGGAACTGGCCGGTCTGAAGGATTTCTATCGAGTTTTGGAGGATCTGAACCGCGACTTTTCGCACCGGATCAAGGCCGTCGAGGAAAACGATGCGATTTCCAACGCAATCGTCATCTTCTTCTCCACCTCCGCCGTCGTCGCGGATTCCATTGAGGACGGCCTGGAGGAATACCAGAACCTCTTTACCGCGAAACCACCCGAAACGTCCTGATTTCGGGGTTTCCACTCTTTTTCCGGCCCCGAGGCCTCCTTCCCGACCCGGAAACGGATTCTACTTTTCCTTTCCACTGCCCGCCGAAGTCGCTAAACCCCTTATCGTGCGAGTCAGCGGATTCACATTTCTTCGCAACGGCGAGATGCTCGGATACCCCTTCGAGCGCTCCATCCGTTCGATCCTGCCGATCGTCGACGAGTTCGTCGTTGCACTCGGTGCCTGCGAGGACCGCACCCGCGAGAGACTCGTCGCGATGAACGAGCCGAAGCTGCGGATCATCGACACGACCTGGAACAAACGCATCCGCAACGACTATAGCATCCGGGGCTTCAACTACGGCCAGCAGAAGTCCGTCGCCCTTTTCAATTGCACCGGCGACTGGGCCTTTTACCTGGAGGGAGACGAAGTGGTGCACGAAGACGACCTGCCCGTTATCCGCCAATCCATGGAGAGACACCTCGAAGACGATCGGGTCGAATCTTTGGTCTTCGACTACCTCCATTTCTACGGAAACACCCGGACGCTCGCCTGGTCCCCCAGGTGGTATCGGCGGGCGCCGCGCATCATCAAGACGACCATTCCGGTCTGGGCTCCGAAAGGTCTCTTCTTCATCGTGCTCGACGATCACAAGAAAGGAAGGTATCCGAAAGCCGCCCACAGCGGGGCCCGGATTTTTCACTACGGCTACGTCCGCTCGGAAGATCAATACAACCGGAAAACCGCCGACACGGAAATTTTCTGGCGGGACGACAAAAGCAAGCCCCAGGCGAAGGCCAAGCGGTACGACCATGTGGATCCCGCGACCCTCCGCGAGTTTACCGGCTCCCACCCGGCCGTGATCGAAGGATTCTTTCCCCGGGCCGACGAAACCTTTCAGGCGAACCCGGACTACCGGATCAGCAAGAGGGAACGTCGGCATCGATTCACTCTGTGGCTGGAAAAACGATTCGGCTTCGAAATGAACCACAACCACTTTTCCTGGGCGAAGGGTGCGAGCCGAAAGACGGTCGCGAGCTGAAGCCTCTTGGGGTCAGGATAGTCCCTGGCAAAGTATTCCGGGTAAACCCCGATCCGCTATTCTCCGTGCGGGGAATGCAAATCAACCGTCTGCCGTTTCCCGCGCAAGACATTCCAGAACCGGAAGCACGTGGAGGCGGTTCGTCAGGGACACATTCCGATTGTATCCCCCACCGTATACGATCGCCAAAGGCACGTTCCAGGAACGAACCAGGTCGAGAACGAAATCATTCCGCTCCCCGATCTCCGGTTCCGTGAGCGACATCTGTCCGAACCGGTCGTCCACATGCACGTCCGCCCCCGAAACCCAGAAAACCAGATCCGGTTCGAATTCGAGAAAAGCCTTTTCCAAACTGGATTTCAATCGGTCCAGATACGTCGTCCCGTCTACGAAACGCTCCAGCCCGATATCGATATCTCCCGGCACCTTGCGCGCCGGGTAGTTCGCCCCCACGTGGATCGAGTAGGTGAAGGTTCGGGGATCGTTCTGAAAAATTTCGTGCGTCCCGTCCCCCTGATGCGCATCGGTATCCACGACCATGACGAATAGATCCTTCGACTCCGCCCGCAACGCACGGACGGCGACCGCCACATCGTTGAACACGCAAAAACCCCCGGCGCGGCCCGGTGCCGCATGGTGGGTGCCTCCGCCCAGATTAGCGGCCACCCCCTCGGCAAGAGCCGCCCGGGCCGCACAAATCGTTCCTCCCGTTTCCGCGGCACACCTGCCGAACAGACGCCCGTCCGAGGGAAGCCCCATCTTCACCTGTTCCGACCGGGTCCACAACCCCAGGTCCACCTTGCGAAGGTAGTCGGGGTCGTGGACCCGAAGAAGATCTTCCCATCCCGCTGCGCGGGCGGTGGCAATCTCCCCCCCGGCGGAAACGACCAAATCCCGCCCGCCGGGAAATTTCTCCATCTGGAAGGGATGCCCCTCGGGCAAAGGAAAAAAATAGTCCTCGTGATAATACGATCTCACTCCGTTCCAGAGTGCCCCCTTTCCCGGTCCGATCAACCCCGACGGGGATGGAGGAACCATGCGAATCGCAATCGAGCACGAATGCGGCTATCAGCCTGATTCACCCACGGTATTTTTATTTGACCTGATTTTCCGGAATTCAGCGTCCCGACGCGGCGAGGCTCATACGGCGAAACGGATACCGCAGGAGTCTCCGGCCATACGCCCCCCGAGGGCCTTTCATCCGTCAACAAATATAGAACTGGTCTAAAATTGGCTCCCCCAGGGGCGAACGCTCCACTGGAACCTCCCCCGCAAAAATTCGCCCCCGTCTCTTTCTTTCGGGATGCACAGTCGCTTGTTGACCTTGTCGGACGGAACACCAATCGTTTTCGCTTTTCTACAATGGATGTTGCCATCGTTACAGGAGCGGACAGCCGCTTCGGAGATTCCGTTATCCGAACCCTTCTCAAGATGGGTTTCCGCGTTCATGCGTTGGGGCAAAGCCCCGATGGCTCGGCTTACGACGAGCGGTACGTGATCTGCCATTCGTACGGTCCCGGAAAACTTGCGGAACTCAAGGAGTGCCTCGACGGGATTCTCGAGGACGAGGGACGGCTCGATTTGCTCGTGGGGATCGGCGGTCCGGAGATCACCACCGGCTGGGAGGAGAGCCCGCCGGAGGCACTGGTCCGGCGCCTGCACGGTTGCCTTACCGAACCCCTGCTTGCGGCCAATATCTGCCTCCCCGCCCTGCGTGCCAGCAAGGGATTCGTCATCCACGGACACCGCCGCCCGGTATCCGCCGAACTAGAGGTCTCCCCGGGTTATTTCGAAGACTCTCTTCGCAGGGCTTACGACGACCTCTTCGTCCGGAACGCCGCAGCCGGACTGCGATCCGCCAGGATCCTGTATGCCTTTCCCGACACCGAGTCGGAGGGTTCCGCGATCCATCAGGATCTCGCAGACTCCGTCTCAAGGGCCTTCGAGATCGTTCTTCGGCAAAAAGAGACCTGCGTGGTCCGCGAAATGCACATCAGCCCCAGGGGGCTGGTTCCAGCTTCCAAATTCCCGAATCTGGTTCCGGGGGTGGATCCCTACCAGAATACGGTCCTCCCTCCCGGGGATGGGGATGAAAAGGACCCCATCCTCATCCCCACCGAGAAACCGCGCCACTATGTGCAGATCGCGGAATTGAAGGACGTGACCAACGGCGAAGAGGATCCCGAGACCGACGCGGCCTGGGAGCCGGAGACCGAATCCACGAAATCCGGAGGCTCCAAGAGTAAACGTCCGCCGAGAAAGCGTTCTTCCCGGAAGCGGCAAAAGCCGAACCCCGATCGCCCGGAGAACGAAGGATCCCGATCCGAATCATCCGGGGAGGCAGGGAACCCGGCTCCAGCGGGAACCGAAGGCGAAGGAAAACCGCCGACCGATCAACCCGCTTCCGAGGCTGCCGAAAAAGGGGACAACCCGCCCGCCAAAAGAAAACCGCGCCCGCGGAAACGTCCGAAGAAGCGCACCGCTCCTCCCAAAAAGGCGAAAACGGAAGAAGACGAACCGTCCTCCGATTCACCGGAAAAGGCCGATCCGCCGAAAGAGGATTCCACCGACTGATGAACCGGGTTTACATAAAGACCTACGGTTGCCAGATGAACGAAAGAGATTCCGAAGCGGTCGCGGAACTTCTCCGGGGTCGGGGCTATTCGATCGTGGATTCCGAGCACGACGCGGACACCGTTCTCCTGAATACCTGCAGCGTTCGCGATCAAGCCGAGCAAAAGGCGATCGGGAAAGCGGGATACCTTCGTAAGAGAAAAATCGAGAACCCGAATTTTCTCCTGGGGGTCATGGGGTGCATGGCGCAAAACCGGGGCGCCGAGCTGTTGGACCGCCTTCCCGATCTCGATCTCGTCGTCGGAACGCAAAAGTTCCATCGGGTTCCCGACCATCTCGACAACTTGATCCATAGTTTGGAAGGGCAGGGCCCCCGGCCCTCGTCCATCCTCGATCTGGAAGAAGAGGCGGATTCTCAAAACGAGATCCGCCACCACGCTCCGGGAAAGCGGCAGGTCACGGCCTTCGTATCGATCATGCAGGGCTGTAACATGCGATGCAGCTTCTGTATCGTCCCAAAAACCCGAGGCGAAGAGAGGGCCCGCCCCATGGAAGACATCGTCGACGAGATCAAGGGACTCGTCGACGGAGGAACGCGGGAGGTGACTCTTCTCGGACAGATCGTTACGAGTTACGGACAAAAGGAGTACCCCCGCATCGCCGGAAAGACCCCCTTCGTCCAGCTCCTCGAAAAAGTTCACGAAATCGACGGGTTGGAACGGATTCGTTTCACCTCGCCCCACCCGCGGGGATTCAGAGACGATCTGGTTCAAGCCTACCGGGATCTCCCGAAACTCTGCGAATACGTCCATTTGCCTCTCCAGAGTGGGTCTGATCGGATTCTCAAAGGGATGAAACGTCCCTACTCCGTGGACCGGTACCGCAAAATCGTCGATGCTCTCCGCAACGCAGCACCCGATATGTTTTTTTCCACGGATGTGATCGTCGGATTCCCCGGCGAGACCGAGGCGGAATTCGAGGAAACCCGGAAACTCTTCGAGGAGATCCGTTTCGACATGGCTTTCATCTTCAAATACAGCCCGCGTACCGGAACCCCGGCGGCGGACATGGAGGATCAGGTATCCAAGGAGGAAAAGGAGCGCCGCAACCAGGTTCTTCTCGAGATTCTCGGACGGCATTCGAAGGCCCGCAACGAGACCCTGGTGGGCTCCGTCCAGGAGGTCCTTGTGGAGGGGCCCGCGCGCAAAGGGGAGGGCATGCTGCAGGGCCGCACGCGCGGCTTTCGAAAAGTCGTTTTTCCGGGCAGGGAACGCCAGATCGGCGAGATCATACCCGTCCGGATCGATTCGGCTTCCGTCACGACCCTCAACGGACAGCCGGTCCTCTCGGGGATCGATTCCGAGCTTACTCCGATCAGCGCATGAGTCTCTTCACCGCCACCTTGATTTCCGGTATCCTGCTCCTGTTTGTGGGAGGCTTGCTCGCCTGGTATCCGTCACGGGTAAAAGCATTTCTGACCGGGTTCCCCCGAAACAAAACCTGCACCTTCGTCCTTCTCCTGGTCGCTACTTCGATCGTCCTTTACGAGGTCACCCAGCTGCGCGAAGCCGATTTCGGCAATTACAAACACATCCTTTTCGGCTTCTTCCTGGCTTTGGCCATCGGCGCGTGGTTCCGCGTGCCCGACTTTCTCGGCGTAAGGGCTCTTTCCGTAATCGGCCTGCTGTTCGCCGGCGTTCTGCTCCGTTCCGCTTTTCTCGAACCGCCTCAGACCCGCCTTTTCCTGACCGCCTTTTCCTACGCCATCATCATCGGCAGCCTTTACCTTGCCGCGGTGCCGTACCGTTTGCGGGATCTCATCTCCGCATTGAACCACCGCCCGGGGCTTCGCCGCACCCTCGGTTGCGGACTGGGTGGCTACGGATTTCTTTTGTGCCTGATCCCGTTGAGTTACTGAAATGCAGCCCGGAAAGCACGGTTCCCCCCTGTTATTCATCGTGTCCGGCCCCGCAGGGAGCGGGAAGACAACCCTTTGCGACCGACTCCTCGGCGAATTTTCGAACATTCGTCAAGTCACGACCGCCACGACCCGTCCGCCACGTCCGGGGGAACGGGATGGCGTCGATTATTTCTTTTTCTCGCAAGAGGAGTTTGAGAAGAAGAAGTCACGCGACGAATTCCTCGAATCGGCAAACGTCCACGGCCGCGACTACGGCACCCTGCGTTCGGAAGTATTCCGACACTTTAGGAACCATGCCGACGTTCTCCTGAATATCGACATACAGGGGATGAGGCAGATCCGCGAAAAAGCCGACCAATTCAGGGAACTCCGTCACGGGCTGGTTTCGATCTTCATCCTGCCCCCCTCCCTGGACGTCCTCCGCGACCGCCTGGAGAAACGAAACGCGGACGATCCGGAAGAAATCGAGCGGCGACTCCAAACGGCCCGGAAGGAAATCCAGGCAGCTCCCGAATTCGATTACCTTCTGGAAACCGGTGAGCGCGAAGAGGATTACGACCGCATACGCTCCATCTACCTGGCGGAGCAGATGCGGCAGAGAAATCCGTCTGCCGGTATCTGAGCCTCTCTATCTGGAAGAATCAGACTTTCTGCGATTGGGGCTCTTCTTCTTTCTGCCGATCATCCTCGATGGGAACCTGCCCCCCGGGAGTCGGGCGGTTCGGCCCGGTGGTTTCCTTCAGCGACTGCCGGTCTCCGGAATCCTTGAGATAGTAGTAGTCGTGATAGCTGTAATCGTAATAATGCGAATAGTAGTAATTCGACATCTTCGCACTAATCGCATTCATCACCGCTCCGAAGACAGGCGTCTCCGATTCGTTCAAGGTCTTGGCCGCAGCCTTGGCGGCCTTCTTCTTTACGTCGTTGAACTTGAGGACGAAGATCACCCCATCGATCAAAGGAAGGAGGCACAGCGTGTCGCTGACCGCTCCGACAGGCGGAGAATCAATCACGATCTTATGGTAGCGGTGGCGCAACTGAATCAATAGCTGTTCAAATTCGACACTGTTCAGGACCTGGGTCGGGTTGTCCGG
>CAZBLJ010000055.1:12052-13510 GCA_964492605.1 uncultured Puniceicoccaceae bacterium | reverse complement strand
AAGCCGCCATCGATTCGGTTCAGGCCCGGATTGAGGCCGCTCGCAAGCAGACCGAGGCGACACGCCCGCGCTATGTCTCGGTGCTCGGTCATGTGGAGAACCAGGGGAGGATCGCCCTCGAACCCGGGGCGGAAACCATCAGCCTGATCGAGGCCATCGCCGCCGCCGGAGGGCTGACCCGCCTCGCCGATCTCAAAAAAATCGTCGTGCGCCCACCCGAGGGCGACCCGGTCGAGGTCGATTTCCGGGCCATTCTTTACGGCAACGCCGATGACGCCCATCTCCAGCCAGGCACTTCGGTATATGTTCCCGAGCGGGTGTTTTGAGGGAAAAGTTTAAAGACACCCAAAATTAAGAAATAACCATTATGGTGCGGTTTGCAGTTGTCCTTTGCCGGTGATTCTGTTGCCATCCCTGGTCTGCTCAATGGACCTGTTTCCCATCAATGTTTCTATGGTATGGAATATCGCAGTTTAGGACGCACCGGAGTCAAGGTATCACCGCTCTGTCTGGGCACGATGATGTTTGGCGGGAAGGCATCGGAAGAGGATTCCTTCCGCATGATCGACCGAGCGATCGAAGTCGGTATCAACTTCATCGATACAGCCAATGTATATGCGGGCACCCGCTCGGAAGAGATTCTCGGCAAAGCGCTTGAGCGCGATGGCAGGCGGGATCGAGTCGTCCTCGCGACAAAAGGGCACTTTCCGGTCAACAAGGAGGATCCCAACGCCCGGGGCAATTCTCGCCGCCACCTGATCCGAGCCTGTGAGGACTCGTTGCGGCGATTGCGAACCGATCACATCGATCTCTATCAGATTCACCGCCCCGATCCGGAGGTCCCCATCGACGAGACCCTGGCCGCCCTCGATCAGCTCGTGAGGCAGGGCAAGGTGCGCTACACGGGCACCTCCACTTTTGCCGCATGGCAATGCATGGAGGCATTCATGGTCGCCCGTCAGCGCGGCTTCACTCCCTTCTCCTGCGAGCAGCCGCCGTACAACCTCCTCGACCGCAGGATCGAGCGGGAACTCATCCCTTTTTGTCGAACCTATGGCATCGCCGTTGTTCCATGGAGTCCTCTTGCAGGTGGCTTGCTCACCGGAGCCTATTCCGCGGACAACCCCAATCCTCAGGGCAAACGATTCGCAGCGGAGACCCACCCGCAAAAGGGAAGTCGTAACAGTGCCGCCACTCTGAAAGTGGTCGATCAATTCGTGGCCTTTGCCGAAGAGAGAGGTGTAAAGCCCTCCCAATATGCCCTCGCCTGGAATATGGCTCAGCCAGGCATCAGCAGCTCCATTGTTGGTCCGCGTACCATCGAGCAGCTCGACGACAACATCGCCGCACTGGACATCGAAATCAGCCAGGCCGACTGCGAAATCATTGACCGGGACATCGCGCCGCCCGGCAGGATGACCTCGCACTACTACGAGGCAAACTTCGGGCCACACCGCT
>CAZBLJ010000055.1:0-11952 GCA_964492605.1 uncultured Puniceicoccaceae bacterium | reverse complement strand
AAGGATGTGATTGCCACGCCCTACTACGAAGAAGTTCTGGCCAATGATGCCGTGGATGCGGTGCTGGTCGCCACGCCCGATCACTGGCACGCGGCCATCGCCATCGCCGCCATGAAGGCGGGAAAAGATGTTTATGTGGAAAAACCGATGACCCTCACGGTCGAAGAAGGGCGGGCCATGTGCAATGCGGTGGACAAGTACCGGCGGGTCGTGCAGGTGGGTGCACAACAACGGTCTGCCGAAGGGTTCCGGAAGGCGGCGGAGATCGTGCGGAACGGTTTGATCGGGGAGCTGCGCGAAGTTCACACACGCATTGGCAGCTTCCCTCCGCCCATGTTGAAGAAGCCGGAGCCGATTCCGGAGGGCTTCGATTATGACCGCTGGCTGGGACCGGCTCCGTACGAGGATTATTTCAAGGACAGGGTCGAGGGGAGTTACGGTGGCGGCTGGCGCTGTTTCTGGGACTACGGTTCCCGCAAGCTCGGCGACTGGGGTGCCCACCACTTCGATATCGTGCAATGGGCCATGGGCATGGACGATAGCGGCCCGGTCGAATTCATCCCCGAATCGAGCGGGGAGCCTCCGACGTTCGTGTATGCGAATGGTGTGCGCGTGTATGCCAACAGCTCGGATACCAATGGGTTCATGATCCGATTCGTTGGAACCGAGGGAGAGGCGATGGCTACCCGGCGATCACCGAGTCTTGCGACGACGCCTTCCTATCTCGCCAAGCAGCCGCTTCCCTCGTGGGCGGAGCGCCTGTACTTTTCCGACGACCATCATCAGAACTGGATCGACTCGATTCACACGCGCCAAGAGCCGGTTTCAACGGTAAACATCGGTCACCGCACGGGGTCCATCTGCCAGGTCATGGCGATTGCCGAGCGTTTGGGGCGCCCTCTGCGTTGGGATCCGCAATCGGAGACCGTTGTGGGCGATCCGCTGGCCAACCGCCGGTTGTCCCGTCCGCGCCGTGCCGGCTACGAACTGCCGGTGTGATGCCGACACCGCGCCCCTCCGCTTTTCCATTCCTTTCAAGCTTTTTAACGCATCATTATGCCTAAAACACTATCCTTTCTTCTGTGGCTGGTTCTGGCGTCCGCGCCACTCAGTGCCGATTTGGCCACTGCCTTTGAAACCCTCTCCGGTGATGACTACGGGGCCAGGCAGGAGGCGCGCCTGGAAATTGCCGCGGCAGTCAATGCGGCGACGGCACCGGGCACTCCTGCCGCCGAACGTGCCCGTCTGGCCTCGTTTTTGGCGGCCGAGTCCGGTCCGGATATCCCGTTTCCCCGCAGGGACTGGGCCATCCGCCAGATCGGGGTTCTCGGTGAGGAGGCATCGGTAGATGCTTTGACTGCTCTTCTCGAAGACCCCGATCCTCGCATCCGCGATCTGGCGCGGAAAAGTATGGAGCGGATTGGCGGCCAGGCGGCGTTGCGCGCGCTCGCCTGGCACCTGGGTGAGGCTGAGACGGTCGAAGACCGGATCGGAGCGTTGCAGGCTCTCGGTGTTTTCGGCGGGAGCGGGACGCCGGCTGTTGCGAAAATCGCCGCCTGGCTCCCGGCCGACGACGAAGGCGAGGCCGCCGCAGCATCGAATGCCCTGGTGCGGATCGGCGGGGAGGACGCACGCGAAGCGCTGCTCCAGGCTGCATCCAGTGCGCAGACTCCCGAACGCGCCGCCCTGCTGCAAACGGCTTTACTCCATTTCGATCTGGCCGCGGAAGCACTCGCAGGGCTGGCTCGGAATGGTGCCAATTCAGCCATCCGCGCCGGGGCGTTTTCCGAATTGATCGCCGTTTCCCCCGAGCAGGCGCTCGCCGTTCTTCGCGAGACTGAAGGCCCGATCCGTCTCGATTTTCTGCACTCTCTGGCCGGGAATGCGGAGACGGCACCCCTCATTCTGGATCAATTCCCGGCCTTAAGTGTGGCGGAGCAGCAGGTTGTGCTCGCGGCCGCCAGCCAAGCAGGTATCGGGGCGGCTGAAGCACCCGCCATCAATGTGCTCGAACAATCGGAGGACGAGACCCTGCGGACGACTGCACTGTTCGCCCTTATCCGGATAGGAGGCGAAGCGGCCTGGCCTGTTCTTCTCTCTCAATACGAAGGGACTTCCGGGTTGACTCGCACGCTCTACGGTCGGGCGCTCGGGGCACTCCGGGCACCGAGTCTCGACGAAAGGCTTTTCGCCGATGCGCGCTCGGGTTCGACCGAGGAGCGGATCGCCGCGATCGAGTTGCTGGCCCTGCGTAATCCCAAAGGCTCCACCGCCTTGCTCAACGAAATCATCGCCGAGGGGACGAATCCTGCCGTGGTCGGTGCGGCCTTCCAGGCGGCTGAGACGCTGGGTGATTTTAAAACTTTGGAGATGTTGATCGCTCGCGTGCTCCGCGAAGATGATCCGCAGATACTCCGGAAAGCGCAGATCAGCGCAAAGCGCGTGACCGCGGGCACCGACGACTATCCGCGCGCCTGGGAAGAACTTTACGCACCGGCCTTGACCAGTGCGGATATGGGCGTTGCGGTGAAGGAACGCCTGGCCGTGATTCTCGATGCCGTGCCTTATGAGGGCACCCTTGCCTACATGCAAGACACCGCCCTTGAGGGTCCGCCGGAGCTGCGTAGTGCCGTCATCCGTAACTTCATTCGCTGGACCGACATCCGCGCCATCGACGCGATCGTTTTTTTGCTTGAGAATGGCAACCCCGACCCCCGGGAACAACTCGTTCTTTGGCAGGCCGCAATGCGTATCCTGACCAGTGAGGATCCCAACCCGAACGTCGGTTGGGATGAAACTGTCGAACGGGGGAAAGTCCTTTTCCTGCTCGCCGACGAAGAAAAGCAGCGCGAAATTCTCGAGTACATGACTTCGAAAGCAAAGTATCATACGCGAAGAGCCCGCGAATCCTTCCTCGAAATCGAGAACCTGACGGAATCCCAGAGAGCAATGATCGAAGAAATCCTCCAGACCTGACCCCAGGGTTGTTCGTATCTCTGACTGGTTAAAACTCAAAATTGAAGAAACTTATGAATAGAATAAAGCACACAGTGACCGCCCTTCTGGGAATCGTCCTCCTTGTCGGCGTCGCGCAGGCGCAGGACAAGGAACTCAATCTTGAGAAAGCCCGCGAGTCCATCGCGACCCTTGAAGCGGTGCCACCGCAGCAGCCAAGGAAGGTGCTCATCTTTAGCGGAGTCGGTGCGTTCAGACACAACGCCATTGAGTTCGGCAAGCAGGTTTTGCCACTCCTGGGCGAAATGACGGGTGCCTACGAAGCCGTCGTTACCGACGATGCCGCTTACTTTGAGAAAGACAGCCTGTCACAGTTTGATGCAGTGATTTTCAACAATACCTCGGGCCGAGCCTTCCACAACCTTCCCTGGAAGGAAGCCCGCCAACTGCCTGACGAGGAGCGTAAGGCTCTATTCGATCTGGAGGATCGAGCACAGAAGAACCTGATGGAGTTCATCCGCAACGGCGGGGGATTTGTGGGCATCCATGCTGCCACTGATACCTACAAAAGAGGTTGGGATGAATACCCGGAGATGATCGGAGGCAAATTCGAAGGCCATCCGTGGAACAAACGAATCAATGTGGTCGTGGATATTGTCGAACCAGAGCATCCTCTCGTCGCGGGCATCTTTGAGGAGAACAGCTTCCCGATGCAGGAGGAAATCTACATCATGAAAGATGTGAACGACGAATGGATTGGTGCACACGACCGCCGGATGCTGCTGAAGCTGAACATTGAAGAGTCGCAGAAGCGTCCGATGCCTGAAGGACTTGTGATCGTGCCGATTTCCTGGATCAAAGAAATCGGTGAGGGGCGCCTTTTTTACACCAGCCTGGGTCACAATGCCGCCACCTTCGAGAATCCCGGCACCCTGGAATTGTATCTTCGCGGCATCCAGTACGCCTGTGGCGACATTCCGGCAGACGCGTCATTCGCGGCGAAGGGCGAATGAAGGTGCTCTCCTTCCTTTTTTAGCGATTATCTGCTCCCGATCCCCGTTTTAACCAATCCTCATGAATAACACCCCATCGCATTCTCCATCGCTGGTCGAAATCAATGAACGCCGACTGTTCCTGGCTTCCTGCTTTGCGCTGATCGCAACCTCAGTCTGTTTCGGTGTCGTCGGTGCCTCACTCAATGCGCTCAAGGCGGAGTTTCTCCTCACCAATGCCCAGGTGGGCTTGATTGGTGGAGCGGCACTTTGGGGCTTCACCCTGTCCATCATCCTGGTCGGGCCCTTCGTGGAATTGCTGGGCATGAAGAATCTGTTGCGGATGGCCTTCCTCTGCCATGTGATCGGGGCGTTGGTCATGATCTTCGGAGGCGGCTTCTGGATGCTGTTTGCCGGCGCGCTGATCATGGCCTTTGCCAACGGAACGGTCGAGGCGGTCTGTAACCCGCTGGTAGCGACGATTTATCCGGAGCAGAAGACGAAAAAGCTCAATCAGTTCCACGTCTGGTTTCCGGGAGGCATCGCGTTGGGCGGTCTTGGCGCGTTTTTGCTCGACCAGGTGGGCGTCACCGACTGGCGCTTCAAGATCGGTCTCGTTCTGATCCCCGCTTTGATCTATGCATTTCTGATGCTGGGCCAGAAGTTTCCTCCGACGGAGCGCAAGGCTTCCGGAGTAACTTTCGGGGGGATGACCGCAGCGGCTTTCGCCCGCCCGCTTTTCTGGGTGCTGCTCCTTTCCATGGCCATCACCGCCTCTTTGGAGCTGGGTCCCAACCGCTGGATACCCCCGGTTCTCGAACACGGGGGCATCCCGGGCATTCTCGTGCTCGTTTACATCAGCACTTTGATGGCGGTGTTACGCTACTTCGCCGGCCCGGTCGTGGAGCGTTTCCATCCCACGGGGGTCATCATCCTCTCGGCTATCGTCGGCGGACTGGGTCTCTATCTCTTCAGCTTTTCGCAATCGACTCTGACTGCCTTTCTCGCGGCCACGATTTTTGCAGTTGGCGTCTGCTACTTTTGGCCGACCATGCTGGGGCTGACGAGCGAGCGGGTGCCGCGCAGCGGTGAACTGGGTCTCGCCCTCATGGGCGGTATCGGTATGGCCGTGGTTGGTCTGGTCACCATTCCGCAGATGGGAGCCATCGCGGACAAATACCTGGGCCGTGTTCTCGACGAAGAGAAAACCGTCGCCGTCCTCATGGAAGTCGTCGAAGAGTATCCGGAACTGGCCGCCGACGCACCGGAGGATCGACGGGAGGAGACCGCTAAAGCGGTGGCCATGGCCGCGAAGGTCATCAGTGACTATGAGGCGACCGGCGAGTTGCCCAGCGAGGGCAACCAGACCGCCACGGCGTTGAGGTCGGCCTTGTCCTATGCGCCGATCGGCGCGGCTCCAATCGTCGCCGAAGTCAACGCGGTTCTCGCGCCGGCCGACAACTACGGCGGACGCATGGCGTTCCGCTACGTGGCACCTTTATCCGGAGTCATCGTGGTGATCTTCGGCATCCTGTTCCTCGTCGATCGAAAGCGGGGAGGATATCGATTGGAGGAACTTGCGCAAAACAAATCTGTCAGCAAAAGTAAGTAAGAAACAATGAAATCCGAGTCTGAATCCTCAATGCTTGAGTGCGTTTTTGCCGTATGGTTGCTGCGCATCTGGCTTGGTGTCCGCGCCCTGGTTGCCGGAATCGAAAAGTTCGCCGGGACGCGTAGCAGCGAGGAACTGGCGGTCATCGACGGCTCGCCCAACGCCTACGGCCTCACCACCGACGCGACTGAGAAAATCTACAGTTTCAGCAGCTATCACGGGGTGCCGCAGGCTCTCTACGACCAATTGGCGGCCCAGCCGCTGATTCCCGGTTTCGCACTGCAGGTGTACGACTGGGTGCTGGGTCCGGCTCTGTTGATCCTTGGGTTGACGGTTCTGCTGGGCATCTTGCCGCGTATCTCGCTGTTTCTGATGGGTCTGCTCTACACCAGTTTGACGTTCGGGTTGATTCTGCTCAACCAAAGTGCCGGAGTCTCCTGGCTGGCGGTCCATGTCATTCTGATCGCCCTGGCTCTTTTCTGGCAGCGCCACAACCGGTGCCAGCTCTTCAACAAGTGGTAAACGGTCATGCCTGAATCTTCGATCCCATCCGCGTTCTCCGCTCCGCTAAACCGTCGCAGCTTCCTTAAATCCAGCTCGATGGCCGCCGCTGGTTTGGCGGTCGGCAACCTTGCTTCACTGAGGGCTGAGTCCGCGGCCCCTGCGTCCGACGCCATCCGGGTGGGAATCATCGGTTTCGGAAAGCAGGCCAGCGTGTTGTTCGAAGCGATGAAGAATATCCCGGGCCTGCATTTTCAGGCGATCTGCGACATATGGGAATACAACCGGCGCAAGGGGATCGGCTCCGTCCGGGCCCTTCAGGGTCACATGCCCACCGGCTATGTCGATGCCGGAGAGATGCTCCGCAAAGAAAAGGATCTGGACGCGGTCATCGTGTCCACGCCCGACTTCTGGCACGCTCCGCACACGGTGATGGCACTCGAAGCCGGGAAGCACGTTTATTGCGAGAAGATGATGTCGAACACCATCGACGGTGCACGATCCATGGTGCGCGCCGCCGAGTCCAGTGGCAAACTCTGCCAGATCGGGCATCAACGTCGCAGCAATCCCCGCTACATCTACACACTGGACGAACTGATCAAAGGCAATCGGATCTGTGGCCGCATCACCAACGCCAACGGCCAGTGGAATCGCTCGGTCGCCGCCTCCCAGGATATCGGAGTCAACCCCCGCCTGGCGATCCCGCAGGATGTGCTCAACCGCTATGGTTACAAGGATATGCACCAGTTTCTGAACTGGCGCTGGTACATCGACCTTTCCGGAGGGCCGATTTCTGATCTCGGTGCCCACCAGATTGACGTCTTCAATTGGTATCTGGGCGGCCAACCAAGATCGGTTATGGCCTCGGGAGGGCGCAACTTTTTCAAAGACCGCGAACACTTCGACAACGTCATGGCCATCTTTGACTATGACAACGATGAGAGCGAGGCGCGGGTTTTCTACCAGGTGCTGACGACCACCAGTGCCGGGGGCGGCTATTTCGAGCGGTTCATGGGCGTGGAGGGCACGATCGAGATTTCCGAACGAGCCGCCTACACGAATATCTACCGGGAGGCCTCCGCCCCGTCGTGGGACGAACTGGTGCGCGAGGGCTACCTCAAGCGGGTTTCGACCCCTGCACCTGCCGCAGACGGGGGCGATGCCATTGCCTCCTATGAGTCCGCCGCACCCGAGAAATACGCCCTTCCCGGCGAATTGAACAAACCTCCGCACCAGCCGCATCTGGAAAATTTCTTTGCCGCCATCCGCGGGGAGGAGTCCCTGAACTGCGACGCCCGGCACGGCTTTGAAACGGAAGCTCCCATTTATTGGGTCAATCCCGCTGCCCAGAACAACGAACCCATTGTCTTTGATTCAACCCATCTCGCCGTATGAAAACCAACCTGAAATCTCTTTTTTCCACAGCTTCTATTTTTGCCGCACTGGCACTTGTGATCAGCGGTTGCGGTGGCGGTCAAACGGAGGATACCGGAGCCGCTGACGCACGCGACGAGGCTTCCGCGACGCCTGCATCCGGCGAGTTCGCCCTGACCACCGAGATTCCGCCCGCCAAGATCGAGGGCACTCCGATGCCGATTAAGGTCCCGAATCTGGAACAGGCCCCGAAGGCCGCACCATCCGTCCCCGTCCCCGAGGGCACTGTGTTGGTATCGCGCGGCAAAACGGTGACCGGCAGCGATGATTTTCCCATCATCGGCGATCTTGCCATGATCACCGACGGTGAGAAGCTCGGCGGGGAAGGCTACTTCGTCGAGTTCATCGGCGGCTTGCCCCAGTGGGTGCAGATTGATCTGGAAGAGTCTATCCCGGTGGAAGCCGTCTGGATCTGGCATTTTCATTCACAGGCGCGTGCCTATCACGATGTGATCGTCCAGCTCTCCGATGATCCAACTTTCGAATCCGGAGTGACGACGGTCTTTAACAACGACTATGATGACTCCGCCGGACTCGGCGTGGGCAAGGATAAGCCCTATGTCGAAAGCAACTTCGGCAAGTTGATTGATGTGGATAGCGTTCCAGCCCGCTACGTCCGTCTCTATGCGACTGGTAACACCTCCAGCGACTCCATCCACTATATTGAAGTCGAGGTGTTTGGCCGATCGCTTTGATCGGACCGAGCCTTACCGAAACCGACGTCGGATCCGACTCAACGACTGCAACATCGGGAACATGTCGCGCGCGAGGGCAACCGATCCTCCGCTTTGTTCCGACCAGTTTATCGGCACCGAGACGATGCGTGCCCCGCTGGACTCCAACGCCACCAGCAGCTCGCAGTCGAAGGCAAAGCCGTTTTCGTGGAGATCTGCCTCGATTTTTCGAAAGGATTCACCCCGGACGATCTTTGCTCCGCATTGCGGATCGGGCGTGCCGAGTCCCAGCATCCGCCGGGCCACCCAGGCGAAAGATGTGTGGGCGAGCGCGCGTGCGAGGCCGTTTCGGACTGCGGTGCCGTCCCGTCCCGTCCGTTCGCCCACGAGGCAGTCTGCTCCCGACGATTCGGCACTCTCCAATAGCTTTCGGATGTCTGCTGCCGGAACGGCTCCGTCCGCATCGACGAATGCCAGCCACTCCGCCGACGGAAAATGCTTCCAGGCCGCCCGCACCGTTGCCCCCTTTCCGCGGTGGGGAAATTCCAGCAGTTCAACGGTGCCGTGTGTGCGCATATCTTCCACGATCATGCGGGTGGACGCCAAATCGGACGCCGTCGAACCGTCGTCGGCGATGCACAGTCTCAAGCCCGGGATCGTGTCGAGAAGCGTCTTTGCCACTTGCGGCGCAAACCCGGCCAGCCGCCGGGAATCGTTGAATACCGGTATGACCAGCAGTATCTCCGTGGCGACCTGCACTGATTGGAGGGTGGTACGCCTTACACCGTTTGCAATCCCCAAAATGAGATCGAGATGAGTCTCGGAATCGTAAAGCGGGAAAAATCAGGTTTGCTGATCCTCTTCCTGGCCGCACTTGCGCTTGGAGTTTGGCTGCGGTTTGATGGACTGGCGGAGAAGCCGATGCATGCGGACGAGGCGACCGGTGCCCGCCTGCTTGCCAACTATCTCGAATCCGGTGACTATCGCTTTGATCCGGAGCATTTCCATGGACCGGCGCAGAGTCTTCTGGCCGCTCCCATTGCACGGGCATTCGGGCAAACCGGCTGGAATGCACTGGAGCCGGGAACGCTTCGTCTGCTGCCCGCGCTGGCAGGGGTGCTGGTGCTGTTTACGCCTCTGCTCTTCCACCGGTTTCTCGGTTCCAGCGGAACACTGGCGGCAGTGCTCTTGCTGGGCACCTCGCCCCTGTTGGTCTATTACAACCGGATGTTCATACACGAGACGCTCTTTGCTCTCGCGAGCCTGGTTTGCATCGCGGCGATCAACCGCTATCGGCAACATCCCGGGTTTGCAACGGCCTGCCTGCTGGGGCTGGGTGTCGGAGCCATGGCGGTTGTCCGGGAGACCTTTGCCGTCTTTGTCATTGCCTGGTCCTGCGCTGTTGCTCTGAGCCTGTGGGAGCAGCGTGCCTGGCTGGCGATCCGGCGCGGCTGGCGCTTGTATCTCGCTCATGCTTCGGTCGCTGTGTTTGCATCACTCTTGTGTATCGGGCTTCTCTATACCGACTTCTTGCAAAGTCCGACAGGATTTATTGATTTTTTTCGAACCTTCTTCGTATATGAAGTCACCGCAGGGCACGAGAAGCCTTTCGGCTACTATTCTGGCTTGCTCCTGCTACCCGAGTACTCGATCGGACGCTGGTGGACGGAGGGAGGGCTCTTTCTGCTGTTGCTGATTGGCTACATCGCGACCTGGTTGCCCAGGCTGTCGAGCGCGGCCTTCGGATCCGGGCATGGGGCCCTCGTGCGTTGCCTGGTTTATGCCGTCCTCGGTCAGTGGATCATTTATTCCTTCATTGGCTATAAAACGCCCTGGCTGATGGTCAGCGTGTGGGCGCAGGCACTTTTGGCGGCTGCCTGCGGAGTGCGGGTGCTTTTTGTCCGGGCGGGCGGACGGACTCTGCAGACGGTGTCCGTCATGGGGCTGCTTCTCCTCCTGGCCGGGTTTCAATTCACACGGAGTATTGATGCGGCTCACCGCTTCCATTCGGACGGCCGCAATCCCTACGCCTATGTGCCCACTTCGCCAGATGTCGTGCGGCTGGAGGCTTGGCTGGGCACCCTTGCCGAAGCACAACCCGCCTTGCACCAGCATCCCGTTTATGTGCTGGGTCGCCAGTATTGGCCGCTTCCCTGGTATTTGCGCGAGTTTGGATCCGTGGGCTATGTCGATGCATTGCCGGAAGATGCCCACAGGCTGCCCCTGATCCTGGCGGTGCTCGTGCCGGGTGCTCCTTCTTTTGATGCACTCCTTGAGAGCCATGAGGTCTTCTACCGCGGTCTTCGTCACGAAGTGATGGTCGCGGTCCTGGTACGCAAAGACCTTTGGCGCGAGCATCTTTCAAACAGAACCGGATCGGAGGATTCGCAGTGAATCCAGAAGAACCCGTCCACCGCTTCGAGCACGAAGCGATGCATACGACCTTCAGCCTCCGTTTGGCCGATTGCGACCGGGAAACCGCCAGACACGCTGCGGCGGACTTTTTCCGCAGGTTGGATTGCCTGGAGGATCATTTGAGCCGCTTTCGCGAGGCCAGCGACATAAGCCGTATCAATGCGTTGGCTCCAGGCGAAAGCCTCCGCGTGAGCGAAGCCTGTCATGCCTGTCTTCTGCAAGCGGCAGAGGCCCACGTCCTTACCGGCGGTCTCTTCGATGTTACGATCGGTGCAAGCATCCGCCGCTTCAAAGAGCAAGGGGAGACGGGCGGAATTGCCGAGAAAGGGCGGTTGCTGATCGACCCGGAGCAGGCCGCTGTCGCCTGCCTGGAAGGAGGACGCGAGATAGACCTCGGCGGTATTGCCAAGGGCTTCGCTTTGGACTGGCTGGCTCCCGTGCTGGACGAGTGGGGGATCCCGTCTTCCTTGCTCGCGGCGGGTCGGAGTACCCTGCTGGCCCGAGGCAGCCGATCCTGGCCCGTGCACACCGCAGCGGAGGATTCGGAACTCCTTTGCCAACGCGCACTCAGCGTTTCAGGTGACGCGATGCAGGGGGTTCACGTTCTCCATCCGGAAAGCAGTGTCCTGAAACAACATGTTTCCGCAGCCGGTCGAGTGTGGCTCGCTCACAAAAGTGCCGCCATGGCCGATGCCCTTTCCACCGCGGCATTGCTTGTCGGATTGAACGAACTCCCCGAAAAGGTCGAGGCCTGGAATGCTTCGCTACTCGCCTGTAGTCCGAAATGAGAGAGTTGGCGTTTGAACCCGGATTTCAGTGTGAGCTTGATCAGATCCGAATCCCGTCACCTTCACTGAAAATGAAGACTCTCATTCATCGTCCACTTGAATCTCCCAGCGGAGGAAGTGAGGCAGGTCGCTGTCGTCCAGTCGGATGCGAAACCGAATGATTTCGGCACTGCCATCGCCATCGGGATCGGGATCGACAATGTCGCGGATGACGTTTGTGCTGTCCGGGAAAAGCGGTACCCAGCTGTCTTGCTGAAGAGTGGAAGAAGACCAGAGGGAGAAGTTGGCGTTGTTCGCAAGGCGCGAGCGGCGGATGCGCAGCTCCAGCCAGTGCTCACCGGCACCGTCCTCGTAGGTTTGCACGGGGATGGGTCGCGAAGCCGTCATGGGCATGTCCATCGCATAATCCATCAACATGGTTGAGCCGTTATTATCCGGGTCGTCGCCGGGTCCAAAGAGGGTGTGGTCGGCGGCATAACCCATGCTCGCATAGGTGTCGCGTTCCCAGTCGTCGTCGAGACCGTCTCCGTCCTCGTCGATGATACCGCCGACGGATTCGATGACGGTGAAGGCCACTTCCT
>CAZBLJ010000054.1:0-13970 GCA_964492605.1 uncultured Puniceicoccaceae bacterium | reverse complement strand
TTCCCAGTCGAATCCCCGACAGCGCGGCACCCTCTACTTTCGGGCCTCCGAAACCGTCGCCCGCCAAACCCAGGCCGAATTCCTCGCTCCAATAGTAGCCGTTCCCGTCCGTCCACGGACGCAAGGGAACATTGTACCGCCAGCGGTGAAGAGTCGCTTCCACCACCTTTGAATGCAGATAGTCGGAAGCGGCTTCGGTCATCGTCGGCAACCGAAGGGAATCCTCCGAATCCCAATGTTCCCGTGCGAACCGCTCGGTCGAATGAGCCGTCACCGTAAATTGATCCGGAGAAATCCCCTTGTGCGTGTTGTCGCCGATCCAGGAAAGCGGCCCCTCTCCGACCTTGATCCCGCCCGGCTCCGGCAGCCCGGCGGGTCCGTCGAGAACCAGCAGTGCCGCGAGCGATGGCTCGTAATCGATTTCCGTCATCCGCTCCCAATCCGTGTCCGGAAGATGGATACCGGATCGTTCCAGCAGGGACAGCGCCTGCGGGACCGGAGCGGTCACGATCAGATTCTCCGCCGGAAACTCGGCACCGTTGTCCGAGACACACGTCCATCCGCCCTCCGGGTGCCAGGAGGCCGTTTCCAGACGAACCGATCGCTCCACTTCCAAATCGGCTGCGAGGGCTTTGGGGGCATCCGTCATGCCGTTCAACCCGCAATACCGGGGATATCCGTCGGGATTGCGATCCCAGGGCGCCTTCCGGAACCATTCGCGAACCACACCGGCGGCCAGCCATTCATCCACGAACGCGCCGAATTCCGGCGTCCGAACCGTAAAGAACTGGGCGCCATGATCGATTCGTCCTCCACTCATCCGCCGGGTGGCCATCCGTCCGCCCGGCCCGCGCCCCTTATCCACGACCCGCACCCGCCGACCCGCCCGGCTGAGAATGGTGGCACAGAGAAGGCCGGAAATCCCGGCACCGACAACCAAATATTCCGTCTTTTCCATGTTCATCCTCCCAAGGGTCAACGGTCCAGCAATCGATCCAGAGCCTCCACCAGCTTGCCATCCGCAAACGAATAGCCATCCTCCTGAAGCGCGCGGGGGACGGCATCCACCCCCTCCGTCAACGTCTCCTTTCCCATGGCCCCGAAGGCCAGTCGCACGGCCGAACGCGGCACTTTCAGGCAACACGGTCGACCCAAAGCATTGGCCAGGGCTTTGGAAAACTGGCGATTCGTCACGCGGTCGGGCGCGGCCAGATTGACCGGCCCCGCCAGCGTGGATTCGCAAAGCAGATGGCGCACGGCACCCACGTAATCGTTGATGGAAATCCAGGGAAACGGCTGGTCACCCGGAGCAACGGGCCCGCCCAGTCCCGCACGAAAAACCGGCAAAAGTTTGGCCAAAGCGCCCCCCTCCGGCGAAAGAACCACCGCCGTCCGCAAGAGACAGACGCGTATTCCCATCTCCCCGGCCCGCCTGGCTTCGATCTCCCAGTGATGGCACACACGGGAGAGAAAGCCCTCCCCGTGCTCTGTGGATTCGTCCAATCGCGCTCCCATCTTCGTCGGCGGATAAAAATTGATCCCCGAGGCCGAAAGAAGTGTCCCGGGCGGGCTCGAAAGTTTGCTCAGTCCGTCCACCAGGACCTTGGTCGACCGCATCCGACTCGTATAGATCCGGTCGCGGGCGGCACCGGTCCAACGTTGGGCGATGTTCTCTCCCGCCAGATGCACGACCGCATCGAACCCCTCGAGCGGTTCGGGATCGAAGACCTTCTCGTCCGGATCCCAGACCAAGGTCTTCTCCCCGGCCGTGCGGCTCAACGAGACGACCTCGTGCCCCTCCCCCCGGAAGCTGTCCACCAGTGCCCGACCGATCATGCCGCTCCCCCCGGTAACGGCGACGCGAAGTTTCAATGGCTGCTGCATCCTTCCATCTTCCCAGATTTTTCCCGAACTTCAATCCAAGGGTGTAAACTGGTCACACTCGAAGCCCCTTAAGCGCCAAATATCTCGGTTACGGGCTTCGCTCCGCAGTCGCTATAGTGGTCATCGTCCGTCTCCATAATGGTCTCCCTCCGCGAGGATCAGGGTTTGCGCTTTCCTTTGAGATTTCCGAAGTATATCCCGAATCGTTCATCGACACGAAACAATAAGTCTCTCTTACAATGGTAAATAGAACACAAGTGGACCTCGCTGGAGAGGACTTTCTGATCAACGGGCAGCCGACCTTTCCGGGGAGGACATTTCGTGGGATGCGGATCGAAGGCCTCCTGCCCAACTCACGCATGATCCAGGGAGTCTTCGATGACTTGAATCCTGAGACACGCCACCATTGGGCTTATCCGGATGGCCCATGGGACCCGGAACGAAACACCGACGGCTTCGTGGCCGCGATGGCACGTTGGCGGGCCCACGGACTACTCGGGTTTACGGTCGGACTACAGGGTGGTAGTCCGCTCGGTTATGGCGGGTCCATTCCGTGTACCAATACTGCGTTTACGGAGACGGGCGAGTTGCGAGGGGCCTACATGGACCGCCTCGCCCGCATTCTCGACGAGGCAGATCGACTTGGTATGGTTGTCATTCTCAGCCTCTTCTACTTTGGGCAGGATCAGCATCTTTTAAACGAGGCCGCAGTCCGACGAGCAGTCGAGAACACGGTCGACTGGCTTTGCGCGAGGGACTCCCGGCATGTCCTGATCGAAATCGCCAACGAGACCGATCACTCCCATTACAGTCATGAGATCTTTCATCCGGATCGCATCCACGAGCTTATCAAGCTCGCGCAAGCACGCTCCCTCAGCAAGATCCCGAACAAAGCGCGCCGTTTACTCTGTGGGGTAAGTATGTGCGGAGGAGTCATGCCGTCGTCATCGATGGTTGCCGCCTCCGACCTCGTCCTTCTTCACGGTAACGGCGTCCAGGATCCCGGAAGAATCAGTGAAATGGTTCGGCAAGTCAGGGCCATGGATGCCTATCGGGGTCAGCCGATTGTCTTCAACGAGGATGACCACTTTGATTTTGAATCGAAGTGGAACAACTTTATTGCGGCGACACGGGAGCATGCGAGCTGGGGTTATTTTGACTATCGAATGAATGGCGAACGTTCCTTCTGCGAGGGCTACCAGAGCGTTCCCTGCGATTGGGAGATTTCCTCCGAACGAAAACGCGGATTTTTCAGGTTGCTTCGCGCCGTGACCGGGGTAGGCGAAGAAGAGACCGAGGCATGAGCCATATCCTCAACACGCTCCTTCCGGTTTTCCTCGTCATTGGCCTTGCCTATCTTCTGGGACGCCGGGGCTCGCTTTCCCGGGGCTTCCTTAGTGAACTCAATTGGTTAATCTACTGGGTCTCGCTGCCAGCGCTGATCGTTTACAGCCTCGCCACGGCCCACAGCTTCCCCGAGGACACGCTTCCGATCATTGCGATCTTCACCATCGCTACCGTTCTCTTGATATTCCTCTGTATCCCCGTGTGCCACTGGCTTCAAATCTCTCGGGAGCGCGTTGGCACCTTCATTCAGGCATCCTTTCGAGGGAACCTTGCCTACACTGGACTGCCCATCCTTATCTTTGCGATGCACGGGGAGCCAAGGGAAGTGGTGTCGGCGATCGTTGCTCAAACGATGTTCGTCCTGGCTCCTGCGATGCTGCTTTACAATGGGGCCGCCGTCTTCGTTCTCGTGGGCAGCAAGAAGGGATTTTCGAGGGAGAATCTGGGCAGTATCGTTTCGAAGGTTGCAACAAATCCCCTCATCCTGGCCTCTTTGTTGGGCGTCATCCTCTATCTCGCTCCCTTCAAACTTCCCACCATGGCGATCAACTTGCTCGACCTGTTGGGGCAGATGGCAGCCCCGGCGGCCCTCTTCTGCGTCGGAGGAGCAATGGCCACCGTTTCGATGGAAGGGCGCTACCGAAGTGCACTGATCGCTTCCTGTCTCAAATGTTTTGTCCTCCCGTTGGTAACCTTTGCCCTGGCCTTGTTTTTCGATTTAGAAGCAAATGCCCGGCTTGTGCTGCTCGTTCTGAGCGCCTGCCCGACAGCAGTCGCCTCTTACATCATGGCAAAAGAGTTGGATGGTGACGAAGCACTCGCAGCCGGCTCCATTATCCTGAGCACCCTCCTTTGTATACCGGTTATTTCCCTGATCATCGGGTTCTACTGATCTGCCATACTCAAGGATGTCGGTGATGGCGACGGAGCTGCCGGCGATGGATCGTCAAACCTTGATCGAGAAAGGAATTGAAAAACCCGGATGTCCCGACAAGTCTACCCATATGGGCATCCAACAACTGAAAAACGAGATAAAAGAGCTGGGACCTGTCGAGCTGGATCAGGTTGCCGCTCTGATTCTTCAACTGCGACGCTCTAACGATCCGGAAAGAACCAGGAAACTCGCGGAAATGATCGACGATCCAGACGTAATCGCTTGGAAGAAATCGACGGCACCCGAGTGATGGGCGGATACGCCGTGTTCCTGAGGCAGGAAACTGCCGAATCCATGGTGCGAATTCCCGGAGTCCGAAGGAGGGCCGTTGAGGCGTTTATTTCTTACCTGTCTGAGAATCCGTTCGATGAAGGAGACTTCTCAGAAGCCGATGAAACAGGTAGAATCGCTTTCACAAAAATCGTCCGAGACTTCGCGATTACCTATTATCCCGACCATGCGGTGTGCGAGATCAAGATTCTTGAGATCGTTCGGACACCATAACCAAAACGCTGCGAACCGGACGGGTATACATTTGCGACGGAGCTGCCCGGCGACGGGCAGTCAAACCTCAATAGGCCCGGGCGAAGACGGCTACGGGCGCGTCCGGAGTCCCGGTGAAGGGGCAGGTTCCGGTTTCCCCTGAGTCGAGGGGCAGGCAGCGGATGGTTACCTTCGTATCGCTTGCGATCTTTCGCTCCAGCTCGGCGTCGCCCGCCCAGGGACAGCGTACGAATCCGGCTTGTTCCCGTTCGGCGAACCATGCGAAGAATTCCTCTTTTTCGGAGATCCGTTTGGTGTGTTCCTCACGGAATGCCAGTGCTTTGTGATAGAGATTGTCGTGAATCTCCGAAAGAAGGTGGGGGAGGGTTTCGAGGAGATCGGCGCGCGATACGGTGGTGCGGTCTTTCGCGGCCCGGTCGCGGCGTCCGAGGAAGACGGCGTCCGCGTCGACGTCCCGGGGACCGATTTCGAGTCGAATCGGGACGCCTTTTTTCACCCAGCCCCAGACCTTTTCGCCGCCGCGCATGTCCCGCTCGTCGAGTTCGACACGGAGAGGCCCGCCGTCGAATGACACCTCGTCGAGTTCCTCGCGAAGCCGGCGGCAGTAAGTCGTCACTTTCTCCCGGTGCTCGTCCTTCGGAATCACGGGAATGAGGACGACGTGGCGGGGGGCGACCCGGGGGGGCAGCACCAGGCCGTCATCATCGCTATGCACCATGATCATCGCTCCGACGAGACGGGTGGAGACTCCCCACGAGGTGGTCCAGGCGAATTCCTCCTTACCCTCGGAGCTGAGGAATTTGATGTCGCTGGCCCGCGAGAAATTCTGGCCGAGGAAATGGGAGGTCCCGGCCTGCAGTGCTTTCCGGTCCTGCATCATGGCTTCGATGCTGAAGGTCGCCACGGCGCCCGGAAAGCGTTCGGCGGCCGTTTTTTCCCCTTTGATGACCGGGATGGCGAGGTGGTCCCGTGCAAACGTCTCGTACACATCGAGCATTTTCCGCGTTTCCTCCATGGCTTCCGCGGCGGTGGCGTGGACGGTGTGCCCCTCCTGCCAGAGAAATTCGGAGGTGCGCAGGAACAGACGGGTGCGCATCTCCCAGCGCACGACGTTGGCCCACTGGTTGATCAGGAGGGGAAGGTCGCGGTAGGACTGGACCCAGCGGGAATAGGTTTCCCCGATGATGGTTTCGGAGGTGGGCCGGACGATCAGGGGCTCTTCCAATTCCCCGGTCGGCTGGAGAACTCCGTCTTCGTCCGCCTCGAGCCGGGAATGGGTGACCACCGCGCATTCCTTGGCGAATCCTTCCACGTGCTCGGCCTCCTTTTGCAGAAAGCTTTTCGGAATGAAAAGGGGGAAGTAGGCGTTTTCGTGTCCGGTCTCCTTGAACATGCGGTCGAGGGTCTTCTGCATGTTTTCCCAGAGGGTGTAGCCCCAGGGTTTGATGACCATGCAGCCGCGGACGGCGCTGTTCTCCGCCATGTCGGCGGCACGGATGACTTGCTGGTACCACTCGGGGTAGTTTTCCCCGCGGGTGGGTTGGATGGCGGTTTTCGACTTTTGCGACATTCGAGGTCAGGGATCAGTTGCCGAGAAGGGACTCTGCTTCCGCGTCCCTTTGCTCTTTCTTTTTCTCAAGCGAGTCGATACCCGAATCCACTTCCCCGGCAAGCGTGCCTCCGAAAAAGACCGCAGCCGCCACGCAGATGTAGGTGAGGACGACCGAAATAAGGGTTGCGCCTTCGGAAATGCCCAGGAGAAAACGGCTGAGCAGCAAGGTCCCGAGGAAGGCCCCGAGGATGGCGGCCGCCAAGGGAAGGTAGTCTCGAATCGGTCCGGCACCCAGTTCCGGAACGGCGTAAAGCGTCACCGCTATCCAGCCGGCGGCGGCGGCGGCGGCGGGTGCCAGATTCGCGATGAAGGTGACGATGAACCCCCGCTTCGCCTGAAGCACGAAGCTGGAGATCAGCCAGCCGAGAATGAGGAGGGCGGCGAGGGCGATTCCAGCGGTAACCCAGAAGGGGGTGGATCCGTAAGGGGATCCGATGACGGTTTCCAGAAGGGAGTGAAACTCTTGGTGCCAGTTTTGCATGAGGTCCAGTCTCTCATCTTCAGGGATCGAGTGACCAGCCGATTTTTCGGGTCCGAAAATATTTGCCCGATCAGCGGCCTTGGGGTTGCGTTTCGTCTGATCGTCGGCCAAAAGGGGGTCCCATGGCAGAAGCGAACGAGGCCGTAGGGAAATATATCTTCGTCACCGGAGGCGTGGTGTCCTCTTTGGGGAAGGGGCTGACATCGGCGGCCCTCGGCGCGTTGCTGGAGCAGCGGGGGTTTTCGGTGCGGATCCAGAAGTTCGATCCGTATCTGAACGTCGATCCGGGAACCATGAGCCCCTTCCAGCACGGGGAGGTCTACGTGCTCGACGACGGGGCGGAGACGGATTTGGACCTCGGGCACTACGAGCGTTTTACTTCCTGCAAACTGTCGCGTTTCAACAATCTCACCTCCGGGCAGATCTACGAATCGGTCATCCAGAAAGAGCGGCGCGGCGATTATCTGGGGAAGACGGTCCAGGTGATTCCCCATGTGACGAATGAGATCAAGGAACGGATTTACGCGGCCGGTGAGGATGTCGATATCCTGATCACGGAGATCGGGGGCACGATCGGGGATATCGAAGGCCTGCCCTTTCTCGAGGCGATGAGGCAGTTTTCGCTCGAGGTGGGCCACGAGAACTGCCTGTTCCTCCACGTTACCTTGCTCCCGTACCTCAAGGCGGCGGGAGAGTTGAAGAGCAAGCCGAGTCAGATGAGCGTGGCGAAATTGCGGGAGATCGGGATACAGCCGGATATCCTGATCTGCCGGACGGAGGAGCCGATGCCCGAGGAACTCAGGCAGAAGCTGAGCATGTTCTGCAATGTCCCGCGGTCGGCCGTCATCGAGGAGATGGATGTGGAATCCTCGATCTACGAGTTGCCGCTGATGCTCCAGCGGGAGAATCTGGATTCTTTGGTGGTTCGGGGTCTGAACCTGGCCGACGACCGGGCGGGAATGGAGGTCTGGCAGGATGTGGTGCGGCGTTTGAAATTCCCGGCTTCCCGCGTGCGCATCGGAGTGGTCGGAAAATACATCGAACTCCAGGACGCGTACAAATCCGTTTACGAGTCCCTGACTCATGGCGGTATTTGCAACGATTGCGGGATCGATGTGGTGCGGATCGATTCGGAAGAGTTGCAATCGGGGGAGTCCTCCGGCGACGTGTCAGGCCTCGACGGGATCCTGGTGCCGGGCGGTTTCGGAGACCGCGGAATCGAAGGAAAGATCCGTGCGGTCCAACTGGCTCGCGAAGGGAAAATTCCTTATTTCGGCCTGTGCCTGGGAATGCAGGTGGCGGTGATCGAGTTCGCCCGGAATGTGGCTGGACTCGGGGGGGCCAACAGCACGGAGTTCGACCCGGAATCGGCGAACCCGGTGATCGATTTGATGGCGGATCAGAAAGAGACGAGCCAGAAAGGCGCTACCATGCGCCTGGGGGCCTATGATTGCGCCTTGGTTCCGGGAACCCGATCCGCCGAAGCCTACGGAGAGGGGGAGATCCGGGAACGCCACCGGCATCGCTACGAGTTCAACAACCGCTATCGCGACGACTTGACGGCGGCAGGGCTGGTGGTGGCCGGCCGGAATCCGGACCGTGATTTGGTCGAGATCGTCGAGGTCGCGGACCACCCCTGGTTTGTCGGCGTGCAGTTTCATCCCGAATTCCAATCGAAGCCGAATTCGGCCCACCCGCTTTTCGCCTCGTTCGTGAAAGCAGCCATGAAGCACGCCTCCCAGGAAAAATCTGCGATCGGAAAACCATGAAACCCGGCGACAATATCCATCCCGTTTTCGACCGCCTGTTGCAGCGGTCGGACAAAGAAAAATTGTTGGGGCAGAAGTCGCTGGTCGTCTGGCTCTACGGACTCTCGGGTTCCGGCAAGAGCACGATCGCCAATCTTCTGGAGCGCTCTCTCCATGCGGAGGGTCGGATGACGGAGATTCTCGACGGGGATAACATCCGAAGCGGTCTGAACCGGAATCTCGGATTTTCGGACGAGGATCGGAGGGAGAATATTCGAAGAATAGCCGAAGTTGCCCGTCTCTTCATGGACGCCGGGGTCATCACGATCGCCTCGTTCATCTGCCCGAAGAGGGATCTGAGAACAATGGCGAGGGAGATCGTGGGTCCCGACGATTTTCTCGAGGTGTACGTCAAGGCCTCTTTCGAGGAGTGTGCCCGGAGGGATGTCAAAGGGCTCTACGCAAAAGCTGCGAAGGGAGGGGTCAAGCAGTTCACGGGAAAGGATTCGGGGTTCGAGGAACCCGCGGAGGACGGGGATGTTCTGGTTCTCGACACCGAGGCCGAGACGGCCGAACAATCCCGCTCGAAGCTGATGTCGGCCGTGGTCGGGAGAATCTCCGGCTGAGATCTAGAACCGGAATCCCAGCGAGATCGAGGTGGCCCAGCTATCCCCGTCGCCTTCCACGCGCCGGTATCCTCCCAGCCCGAGGATCATTCGGTCGTAACTGCCTTCCAACTCGATGCCGAGATAGGTGTTGTCTTTATCGACTCCGATCGACTCGAACCAGGTCCGCATGATCGCCCCCTTGATTCCGTATCCGAATCCGGTTCCGACGGTGTCCATGCCGGCGAGAATTTTTCCGCCGCCGAGCCCCAGCTCGCCTTCGATGACCGGGCGAAGTTCGGTTACTCCCGGATCGGTCGGTCCGCCGAGATAAAAGCCTCCGGAGCCACTCACCAACAACGGGGCGGAAGCCTTCAACCCGAAAAAGCCTTCCGCTGTTGAAAACGACGGGGTCGCCGCCAGTGCGATGAGAATCAAAAAGAAACGGGGATTGCGAAACATGCCGTAGATTGGGCCGTAGAGGGAAGAAGGTGTCAAGTGCGTGGAATTCTTTCGGACGGTATGAAACTTGTTTCCTGATTTGCCAAAGGGTTGAGCGTGTGGAAAATGATGGGGTGGAAATCACTCCGGAAAGTAAGTCGAAATCTACTGCCTCCTGCCCGGTTCTTGTCGGCGCTCTTTTCGGGGTTTTGATCGCCGTGCTTTTGCTTTTGTTCGTTCGCGAGCGGAAGTTCACCTGGGAACGGGATGTAAGAATCCAGGCGAAAGAAGATCTGGCCACGTTCAAAGCCCGGCTGGAGTCCGAGATTTACGCGAGAGTTTACTATACCCGAAGCGTGGCCGCCTATGTATCACTGCATCCGGATCTTTCCAACGAGGAGTTCGAGAATCTCGCGGCGGCTTTGGTCCGTGAGGATCCCGTTGTGAACACAATGACGATCGCACCGGACGGGGTCATTCGAGATGTCTTTCCGCAGGAGGGTCACGAAGAGGCCGTCGGTCTCGATCTCATGGCCCATCCGGAACGTCGGAAGATTGTGGAGAAGACCCTAAAGACCGGAAAGACTTTCATTGCCGGACCGGTCGAACTGGTCGAGGGAGGGACCGCCTTGATCAGTTATACGCCGGTGTTCGACAAGACCGGATTGCAACACGAGTTTTGGGGGATGACGGATATTTCCATCCGGTTTGATCGGTTTTTGGACGTGGTGGGGTTGGATTCCGGCGAGACCGCCGTGGCTTTGAGGGGAGTCGATGGTTCCGGGGCTGCGGGAGATGTGTTTTGGGGGGCGAAGGACCATTTCGAAGACGAATCGATTCAAATGCCGGTGTCACTGCCCGACGGACAGTGGATTTTAGGGAAGAAGCTGAACCTCGGATGGGCACCCTTTCTGCGCGAGAATAGGCCCCTGCTCTTTGTTTCGGGCCTTGCCGCCCTGACGCTTTTCGCCCTCGTCGTCGTCGCGGTTCGTGGTTTTTGCCGGATTCGCGCCTCGAGGCGTCGGTTGGCGATTTTGAACCGGGACAAGGATCGGCTGATTTCGATCATCAGCCACGATGTCCGCTCTCCGCTGTCGGCGGCGATCGGCCTTCTCTCCGAATTGGAAGCCGCCTCCGACCGGTTTTCTGCGGACGACAGGGAGTCGATCTCCATGACTCACAGTTCGGTTGAGGACGCATTGCTCTTGCTCGAAAACCTCCTGGAATGGGTGAAGAGCCGGGACGCCCAGCCCTTCCTCCGGAAAGAGCGGGTGGCTCTCCACCGGGAAGTTGCTTCTGTGCTGGATTCCTTTGCGTTTGCAGCTAGCCGGAAAATGATCCGCATAGAGAATCGAATCGAAGGAGATGTATGGGTTTCCTTCGACCAGCGGGCGCTTCGCACCGTTGTAAGAAATTTGGTCGGAAACGGTATCAAATTCAGCGAGAGCGGCGGGAAGATGGAAATCTCGGTGCGGGACTGCGGGGAATCGCGGGTCGAGGTAAGCCTGTCCGATCAGGGAGTCGGAATGAGTCGGCAGCGGATTGCCGAAATCATCTCTTCGGGAAACCCGCAACCTCGGCAAGGGACTCATGCGGAGCAGGGGGCGGGTCTCGGTCTCACGCTTTGTCGGGAGCTTTTGGAGATGTCCGGCTCCCGTTTGAGAATCGAGAGCGAACCGGGAAAGGGGACGACGGTGCGGTTCACCCTGGAGAAATCGACCGCCGCCGCAGGATCTCCTTAAAGGCCTCCTTCTCCTCCGAAAACCGGATGAGGATGCCGTGGGTTGGCCCGGAATGTGGTTTAAGGCAGTGTCCAATCATAATCTTAATCATAATCATAATCATAATCGTTATCCTAATCGTAATCGACGGCTTCGAGCCGCTGAACGCCTGAACCAGTGCCTTTCCGGGTTGGCCCGGAGGTTCGAGAATCGGAAACAATTTCGTGACCTTTGTCCCAAAGGGCTTTGTGTTTGTGATCGACCTTCGTTTCCGATTGAATCATGCCTGAATGGTATTCATCGAAGGGCGGCAGATCCCATGAAGGTCACAATTTTTTCGGACAGCTTTCACCCTTACATTTCGGGGGTTTCGATCGCGATTTTGCAGCAGGCAAACGCTCTGGTAGAGCGTGGGCACCGGGTATCCATCGTTCGGCCGCGTCCGTCGCGCCGGGAGGCCGCCGAACCGGTGCCGGATCTCGATCCATCCATCCGGATCTTCGACACCCCTCTGACCATTCCCCACCGCGCCTTTGCGAAACTGCGGCTCGCCTGCCCGACCTTCTTTTCGACCTGGAGGAAGTTGCGCCGGATCGAGCCGGATTTGATCCACGTGCACACCGAATTCGGAACCGGGTGGGAAGGACTGGCCCTCGCCCGTTTGAAGCGGGTTCCTCTGGTGGGAACGTTCCACACGTTCTTTGCGGAGCCGGAGTATCTCGAACATTTCCCGGTTCCCAACTGCGCTTTGACGCGGGGGGTCCTCTGGAGATATTCGGTCGGCTTTTTCAATCGGTGCCACACCGTTGTAACACCCTCTCAAGCGGTATTCGATGCGTTGCGGGAGCGGGGGGCGAAGTGCAATCTGGAGAGAGTTTCCAACGGGATCCGGACGCCGAGATTTCTCCCGGAAGAGGAGATGCTCGCCCGGCGGAAGGAACGGGATCTGGAGGGGCCCACCTTTATCTATGTGGGGCGCGTTTCTTCGGAAAAATCGATCGATCTGGTGATCCGGGCTTTTCAGAAAGTATGGGAGGCCAAGTCTGCGGCCCGGCTGGTGGTGATCGGATCCGGTCCGGAAGAGCAGGAGCTGCGGGACTTGGCGGCAGGGCTTCCGTGTGCGGAGGCGGTGACGTTCACCGGGGCGATCCCCAACAGCGAGCTGCTTTCCCGGAACTTGTTCCGCCTGGGGGACGTTTTCGTTACCGCGAGCACGACCGAGAACCAGCCGGTCAGCCTGCTCGAGGCGATGTCCTTCGGGCTTCCGCTGATCGGGCCGCGGGCGAAGGGGATTCCGGAAATGATCGTTGACGGAAAGAACGGGCTTCTGGTCGAGCCGAAAGATGTGGATTCGCTGCAGGCGGCGATGGAACGCGTCGCGGGAGATGCGGACCTCCGCTCGCGTCTTTCGCGGGGAGTGGAGGAGTTGGCCGCGACCCATGACCTCCGGCAGGTTTCCGAGCGGCTGGAGGATATCTATAATCAGGCGATCCGTTCGAAAAAGGTTCCCGTCTGAATCCTGCCGCCTGGTTCAGGTCGGCTGGCCGGAGTCCTCAAAGTCCACTTGAATGGCATTGTGGTCGGATATGCGGCGGGAATTCTCAAGCGCTTCTACGACCCGGTAGTCTTTTACCCTGAATCCAGGGGAAGAAAAACAGTGATCGAGAGCGGCTCTGCCGAGGCGGAGCGGTCCCCACCCGTGAAAAGTCGCTCCGGTAGGGAAACCTTCGGCGGCGCTTTGCAGGGCGGGTCGGCCGGCCAGAAACGGGGGAAAGAGCGGATCCGCGGGTCTCATGTTAAAATCGCCGCAGAAGACGACCTCTTCTTCTGGCCCGGACATAAAGGTATCCAGTTTTCGTCGGAGGAGAACCAGGCTATTGGCTCTGGCCTTTCGGCTGCGGTGATCGAGGTGAATATTCAGCAACCAGAACGCCCGCTGGTCGTCCTCCCGTATGCGCACCGCGGATACGATCCGATGGCAGCGCGCCGTCCATCCGAGGGAAGGGTTTTCCGGGGTTTCCGAAAGCCAGAACCGTTCGTTCCGGTCGACCCGGAATCGTGGATTACAAAGAAGGATGGGCACCCCTTCGCCTTGTCGAAGCCCGTCTTCTCTCGGGCAGAAAGTGGAGAAGTCGGGACGAAGGGCGTCTTTCAGTTCCGCGTAGGTCTCCGGAACGACTTCCTGAAGACAGAGGAGGTCCGCTTTCATCGCAGCGAGGAACCGCGAAATCGCTCGATTCCGGCTGCGGCGCCTCTCGAACCTTTCGGAGGGTTCGTTGCGAATGTTGAAACTGACAAGGCGGAATTTCATGTGTTTCCGTAGCGTTAGCCAATCAGGGAACGGGATCGCCTGTCAAAGAATCAGCTCGGCCCGGAAATCGATCAGGGTGTGACCGGAGGTTGGGAAAGAAGAAGAAAAAGAAATCCTTACGCGTGCGGTGGATGTATGCAAACGGACAGGAATGTCCGTTCTCCGTTGTGGGTCGGCTCGATCTCAACCGGGGAATGGTCGGATTCTGCCACAATGCCCGGAAGGCGGACACTCCTGTCCGCACCCGCCTGTTCCGACGCCGAATCATACCGGGATCATCCTGCCTGCGTCCTTGCGGCAGGGGCCTTTCATCTGGCAGAAAACAGAAGTTTGTTCAGGGATTTTGCCCCACTTCGGGCTTATTCTCCGCCTGAACCGACTT
>CAZBLJ010000053.1:0-13999 GCA_964492605.1 uncultured Puniceicoccaceae bacterium | reverse complement strand
GGGGGACTTGAGCCAAATGTGGGGTATGGCTTTAGCCGGAGACAGGAGACCAAAGGTTTTCCGATTGGCGGGGCTTTCGCGACCTGATCCTCAGCCCAGTGCTTCCTCAATCGCCTGTCGCAATCCGGAACTTTTCTCTTCCGCCGACCATGGGATCTCCCGGCCTCCGGTCAGTCGGCAATAGATTTCGAAGTAGCGGCGGGTCAGTTCGAGGCGGAGGTCGTCGGGGGCCTCCGGCAGGGTGGCATCCCGGTATGGGTCGCAACGCTCGGCATACCAGAGGCGGAGGAACTCCTTGTCGGCGCTTTCCGGCTCCTCGCCGCGCGAGAGTCTGCCGCGGAGGGATTCCGCTTTCCAGAAGCGGCTGGAGTCCGGGGTGTGAATCTCGTCGATCAGGATGAGATTGCCGCTCTCGTCCCGGCCGAATTCGTATTTGGTGTCCGCCAGAACGTAGCCTGCATTCCCGGCGATTTTCTCGCCGAACCGGAAGAGCGCCAGGGCGGCGGCGGATGCCTGTTCCCAGGTCTTTTCATCCAACAGGCCGCGCTTCACCGCGTCTTCGCCCGACAAGGGCTCGTCGTGTTCGGCGTCTTTGGTCGTCGGCGTGAGGATCGGGTGGGGGAGCTTGTCGTTTTTCGTCAGTCCGTCGGGAATGCGGTTGCCGCAGTATTCGCGAACGCCTTGCCGGTAGTGGGTCCAGAGCGAGGTCGAAGTGGATCCGGTCATGTGGCCCCGCACGACGAATTCGACGGGAACGGGCTGGCAGGATTTGGCGATCAGCACGTTGGGGTGGGGGATCGCCAACAGATGATTGTCGATGATGTCCCGGGTCTCCGCAAACCACCAGGCACTCAGCAGATTCAGAATCCGGCCCTTGAGGGGGATCGTCGTGATGGCGCGGTCGAACGCGCTGAGCCGGTCTGTGGAAACGAGAACGATCCGGCCGTCCTTTCGATAGATATCGCGGACCTTGCCTTCGATTCTGTCGGAGGCGGCGTCGGATCTCTGTAAAACGGATCGGAGGAGTCGGTCCGAATGGCGGTCGATTTCGTTTAAACGCATGACCGGACGCGTTCGCAGATCTTGTCGGCGATCGGGTTGTGAAGGATGTGGGTGGAAAGAATTTGCGGCAAGAGGTGGGTTCGGTCTTCCGGGGAATCGAAACGGAGAATCCATTCCACCGAATACCCGAGGTTCTCCGGATAATTCAGCGAGAAACGGTGTCGGAGAGTTTCCATGACGCGCCTCCCCCGGAGATCGTCCCTCGCAGTGACGCGAAGGACCGCTGTTACCGGGAGATCGCCGGGATCCGTCCGGTCGACGAACTCTTTGTTGGGATTGAACAGCTCGCCGGTTTCGGCGAGTTCCCGCTCCCAGTTTTCCGAAAGCGGTCCCCCCTCCAGGCGCCAGACGGCCCGCCGTTCCACCGAGACGGGGAATCCGGCCCGCCTCAGACATTGTTCGACGGATTTGGCGGTCGTGTCCGTAATGATCAGGGAAACGGGCAGGGTGGTTTCGGACGTTTCCAGAGAGCACTCCATGATCTCCTCCGGCCCGGGTTTGTAATCGAGCCTACCGGAGGCGGGGGTGAATCCCGCTTCCATGTATTCGCGCATCGAAGAAAAAATCGCGTCCCCCTGCGGAGTCCGTTCCGGATGGGGCATCATCGCCATAACGTTGCCGGCGGGATTGCACACGGCGGCCAGATTGGCGACGGATCCGTTCGGGTTGACCGGAAAATGCGGATCGACCTCTCCCTTATCAGAGCAGTATTGAAAGACGCCCTGCCCCTTTTCCAGGAGTTCCGCGAGGAGGGGTTCCGGAGCGAGGAAGCGCCCTTCCGCATGGGCGAAAGGGATCTCGATGGAATCGCCGGGGGCCAAATGGCGGGTGAAAGCGGTTCGATCCGGAGCTGTCGCGCAGCGGAGACGGCACCAGTCGTTGAAGAATCCGGAACCGAGAAGATGGTCTCCGACCTGGCGGCGATTGGGCGCGAGAGCCATGGCGGTCCGGTTCCCCTTCGCTCCGGGGACAAGCCCGCTTTCGACGAGGATCTGTGCTCCGTTGCAGATGCCGAGAACCGGTTTCCCCTCTTCGGCTTGCCGGGAGACGGATGCGAGAACCGGATCGAGAGAGGCGAGGACTCCCGCCCGCGAACGATCCTCGTAAGAGAATCCTCCCACGATGAAAAAGCCGTCGAATCGGTCCAGTTCGGAGGGGTCCCGGTTCCAGAGAAACTCTTCGGGTTCCATCCCGTTGCGTCGGATGGCGGCGGCGGACTCGGCCTCGCAGTTGCTTCCGGGAAACTGGATGATGGCCACCCGTTTGATGGGAGAACTCATACGATCTCGACCTCCTTTTTGCCCGCCGTGGTTTCGCCGATCCGGAAGGCTTTGCCATGGGTCCAGGCTTCAACCGCTTTCAAGGCCGCATCCGCCTGGGAGGAAGGAACGACGGCCACGAGTCCGATCCCCATGTTGAAGGTTCGGAACATCTCCCGTTCGTCCACCTGGCCGAGGTCGGCAATGACGGAGAAAACGGGCAGCCGATCCCACGAATGGTTCCGCACCCGCACGCCGATGCCATCCGGCAGAATTCTCGGGATGTTCTCCAGAAAGCCGCCGCCGGTTATGTGGGCCAGACCGCGGAGTTCGATTCCCGCCTCCCGCCACAGGTCGATCGGTTTCCGATAGTTGAGGTGGGGGCGCAGCAGAGCGTCGCCGACCGATTCACCCAGATCGCTGACGTAATCTTCCGTCGTCAGTTTGGCGATTTCGAAGAAGACCTTCCGTGCGAGCGAATAGCCGTTCGTGTGCAGACCGGATGCACTCAACCCGATGACGGCATCTCCCTCCCGTATGGTACTTCCGTTTACGATTTTCTCCTTGTCCACCAGGCCGGTCACGCAGCCCACCACATCGTGCTCTCCGGGCAGGTAGGTGGATGGCATTTCGGCGGTTTCGCCGCCGACCAGCGGAATGCCGTTCTCCCGGCAATTTTCCACCATGCCTTCCACGATCTCCTCGACGATTCGCGGGTCGAGTCTCTCGTTGGCGATGTAGTCGAGGAAGCTCACAGGAACGGCCCCGTGCACGAGAATGTCGTTGGTCGTGGCGCTCACCACATCGATGCCGATATTGCGAAAACGGCCCGCCCGGCGGGCGACGGAGACCTTGGTGCCGACGCCGTCGATGCTTTGAATCAGAACGGGGTTGCGGAAGTTCGAGAGCAGCGGCCCCAGCTCCACCATGGAGCCGAAGGACCCGAGTCCGGTGAGAACCTCCGGGCCGAAGGTGGAGCGGGCCAGGGGTCCGATACGGCGGACGGCTTCGTTCCCGGCGTCGATATCGACTCCGGAGGATTTGTAATCGGTCTTGGACATGAAAGGACGGGTAAGATGGGACTTATTCGAGAGCATCGCGGAGACCGGTATGCCAGGCCTCGGCCATTTGGGAGAGGGGAAGGGAAAGGCTCGGACCCAGTCGAAACTCGGTCTCGCGCGTCGTCACGCCAATCTGCGAACAACTTGAGCCCTCACGCGCGCAGATCTTCGAGAATTCCTCCAGTCGCCGGGGGTCGACTTCGGCGACGAACCCGCCGAATTCCCCGAACAATTGAACGGGGTCGAACTCGACGCCGGACGCATCGAGCCCGAAGCCGCCGGTGATGGCGGCCTCGGCCAGGGCAACGGCCAGGCCCCCGTCCGAGATATCGTGGCAAGCCAGGATCGCTCCGGATTCGACACCTCCCAGTACCGACAGGCAATCGGCCCGGACGACCTCGTAATCGGGGGCCGGAATCCCGGAGGAGCCGAGGCCGCGAATTTCTTCCACCAACGAACCGGCCAGCGAACTCCCCGAGGAGCCGACCAGGCAAACCGCCGAGCCGCACCGGGTAAAACCGTAGCCGACCGCTCTGGACGCTTCATCCATCCGGCCGATACAGGCGATCATGGGGCTCGGCGGTATGGAGCCGTTATGGGATTCGTTGTAGAGGGAGACGTTCCCGGCGATAATCGGGACCGGCTTGCCGGGATGATCGGGGGGATGGAGCGCCTGCGCCGCTTCGGAGACCCCGGCGATCCCTGCGACGAATTCCCCCATCTGCCCCGGCTTTTCCGGATTTCCATAGCAAAGGCAATCGGTGAAGGCAACGGGCCGGGCACCCACGGCGCAGACGTTCCGATAGGCCTCGACCACCGCCCAGGCCGCGCCGCGCGCCGGATCACTCCGGTTGTATCTCGGATTCTGGTCGAGGCTGACCGCTGCTCCGGTGGAGCGGATCTCTTCCGGCCAGACGGGATCCTCGAACGGCCGGAACACTCCCGCATCGCCGCGCCCGGCCTCCAGGCTGACGGCCCCCTGGACCTGCTTGTCGTAGGATTCGAAGATCGGTTTCCGGGACGCGATATTGGGATGGGACAATAGCTCGACGAGGGTCTTTCCGGCATCGATGGACGAGACGTCCCGAGCGGAGTCCGCAGGGTGCTTTGGCTCCGGAAGCTCGTAGGCCCGGTCGTAGACGATTCCTTTGGTCACCTCCTTGGCCGGTGCCTCGACCAGGAGATCTCCTTTGTGGGTGACCCGGTAAACCCCGTCCGAGCGAATCCGGCCGACCACCGAGGCCCGCGCACCATTGGAAACCTCCGGCAGGGCGAAGGTTTCGTTGTAGTGGGAGAGGATGAGCGGGACGAGATCGTCCGGGGCGACCCACATGAACCGCTCCTGCGTCTCCGAACAGAGAATCACGTGAGGGGGCAGGCCCTCCATGCCCACATGGACGTTCTCGACCTCCACCTCGGCACCGTAACCGGCCGCATCGGCCAATTCCACACTCGCGCAGGCGATGCCACCGGCTCCCAGATCCTTGAAACCGACCCGGTCGACATCGCCGTTTTCGACGAGAATCCGGTGCAACGCGTAGGTTGCTTTCAAGAGATGGCGTTCGAGAAAGGCGTTGGGCTCCTGGACCGCGCCCTTGTTCTTCTCCTTTTCCGAAGCGTCCAGCTCCCCCGAGGCGAAGCTGGCTCCGCCGAACCCGCTGTTGTCCGTGGGTTTCCCGACGAGAATCAGCGAATGCCCGTCCGCATCCTCCGGGGCGTAGGAATGGAGGATCGCGTTCTCGGCGATGGCACCGAGGGTGAGGACCGTGACGAGGCAGTTGTCGTTGTAGCCCGGGTCGAAGTAGACATCGCCGCACACATTGGGGATGCCGAGCGGGTTTCCGTAGCCGGCGATCCCGGCCACGACGCCCTCCCGGATCCACTTGCTGTGGGCGAGAGAAATGTCGCCGAACCGCAGGGAGTCTCCCACGGCGACTACTTTGGCGCCCATGCAGCAGACATCGCGGACATTTCCTCCAACCCCGGTTGCGGCACCTTCGTAGGGGACGACCTGCGAAGGGTGGTTGTGGGATTCGTGGCTGGCGGCCAATCCGTAGCGACGGCCCTCCTTGTCGGTCGCGATTCGGATGATCCCGGCGTCCTCGGAAGGTCCGAGAATGACGTCGGGCCCGTCGGTGACAAAGGTCTTCAGATGGGTGCGACTGCTCTTGTAGGAGCAATGTTCCGAGCCCTGGATGGACCAGAGGACGCACTCGGCCAGAGTGGGCGGGCGCTTGAGGATCCGGTCCTGGATCTGGCGCGCCTCGGCGACCGTCAGGGCGAGCCGGTGCTCGCGCAGAAGACTGCCTACGGCATCGTCATCCATTCCGGAGAAATCGAGGGAAGTCGGCGTACGACGAGCGCTGGTCATTGGGGAAAGAGCAAGCGGTTGGAGTGCCGGAGTCAAAAGGATTCGGGGGAACTCTTGCGGAATGCTCATGGTATTTCGGTCTTCCTGGCGGAGAACGGACATTCCTGTCCGTTTTGGAAAGGCAACGGGTTGGAAAACCCGTTCTCCGTTTTGGGAAGGCAACGGGTAGTGCCGGAGGTGAGGACGGCCTGCGGTTTTCTTAGCGGAGAACGGACACTCCTGTCCGTTTGAGGGAAGGTCAACGGGTTGGAAAACCCGTTCTCCGTTTTGGGAAGGCAACGGGTAGTGTCGGAGGTGAGGACGGCCTGCGGTTTTCTTAGCGGAGAACGGACATTCCTGTCCGTTTGAGGAAGGCCAACGGGTTGGAAAACCCGTTCTCCGTTTTGGGAAGGCAACGGGTAGTGCCGGAGGTGAGGACGGCCTGCGGTTTTCTTAGCGGAGAACGGACACTCCTGTCCGTTTGAGGGAAGGTCAACGGGTTGGAAAACCCGTTCTCCGTTTTGGGAAGGCAACGGGTAGTGTCGGAGGTGAGGACGGCCTGCGGTTTTCTTAGCGGAGAACGGACATTCCTGTCCGTTTGAGGAAGGCCAACGGGTTGGAAAACCCGTTCTCCCGTTCTGAAGGTCAACGGGTTGGAAAACCCGTTCCCCCGTTGGGCGGATTTACATTTGCCTGTTCTCCCAGCTTCACTCTGTCGACGGATGCCCTCCCTGCTTGACTCCTGCGGCCGGGCGTTCCGCAGTAGAGATACCGATGAAAATCCATTCCCGTGTCTTATCCGAAGCCGGCGGCGTTCCGCTCATCCTTCTGCACGGCCTGCTGGGGTCGTCCCGGAACTGGCTTTCCGCCGGAAAACTTCTCGGGGAGAAAAGAACCGTGATCGCGGTCGATCTGCCCGACCATGGAGAGTCCGACTGGAGTGACGACCCTTCTTTCGGTGAAATGGCCCGGCGGGTTTTCTCCTGGTTTTCCGATCAGGGGCTGGGACGGGCGGATTGGCTGGGGCACAGTCTGGGAGGAAAGGTGGCGCTGCGGGTGGCGGCGGATCAGCCGGAGGCGGTTCGTCGGCTGGTCCTGGCGGATATGTTTCCGCGGGTCTACGAACCGCATCACAAGGGGGACCTCGAGGTGATGGCATCCATCGACCTTTCCCGGGTCTCCGACCGGAAGGCTGCCGACCGGGCGCTCGAAACATCGGTGCCGGACTGGGCCCTTCGCCAGTTTCTCCTGACCAATCTGGTTCGCGACGCGAACGGCGGGTTCCGCTGGCAGGTGAACCTCGACGGGCTTCGGAGGAATCTCGATCAGCTGGCGGCTTTGCCGTTCGGCGAGCGTCCGCCGATTCAAATTCCGACGCTTCTCGTCTATGGAGGAAAGTCCGATTTCGTTCGACCGGAGGATTTGGAACGGGCTGCCGAATTTTTCCCGGATGTCCGTTCGGTCTGTCTTCCCGAGGCCGGGCACAACGTGCATGTGGAAGATCGGGACGGGTTCGTCGGGGCGGTCGGGGAATTCCTGGATCACTAAACGGAGCAGGACATCTACGTGTAACGACCGGACGCTGCATGAAAATGCATTTGAAATGGAGAACGGGTGTTTTCGATCAAAGTTTGACAAAATGTAAATTTTAAATTTTACATAAAAGGATGAAGCAGATTACGGTTCGGGAGATGAAGGCCCATTGGAGCGAGGTGGAGGCACAGGTGCGGGACGGGGAAACCTTCGAGGTGCTGAACCGCGGCCGGCCCAGCGTCCGAATCCTCCCGGCCAAACCCCGGGAGGTTTTGAAATGGGAGGACCATCTGGCGACGGCTGCCGAGGGAAAGGGCAGGTCGACGGAGGAGGTGGTGCGGGCCGATCGAGAGGGTCGGTGGTAGTTGCATGCCTGTGGTAGCGAAGCGGAAGTTGTGAGCGGAGCGAAGTGTTTTATCTGGATACCAGCGCCTTTCTCAAACTCTACATCCGGGAGGCCGGATCCGAAGCGGTCCAAGACCTGGTTGCCGGACAATCGGATCCTCTGCCAGCATGGGAAATCCTGGAGATGGAACTGCGCAATGCGTTTCGATTGAAGGTGTTTTGGAAGGAGTTGGAGGATGCGGAGGCGGACCGTCTGACGTCGCTTTTCGAACGACGTAAAACCAGGGGCCTCTATTTCGTCCCGGAGATCAACCGGGCGGCGCTGATGGCCGACTTTCGCGAGCTGTCGGTGTCGACGGCTGAACTTGGATGCCGAACCCTGGACATTCTCCACGTCGCATGCGCCCGGCAATTGGAACCGGAGTCTTTCGTCAGCTTCGACGGGCGGCAGCGGTCGCTCGCGACCGTTGCGGGACTGAGTGTCCTGGATTTCTCGTAACGTCAGTCGAGGTGGGGGACGGCTTCCAGTAGCTGGCGGGTGTAGGGGCTTTGCGGGTTTTCGATCACGTCCTCGCAGTCTCCCTGTTCTTCGATTTTCCCGCGGTTCATCACGACCACCCGGGAGCAAAAGTGCTCCACGAGGGCCAGATCGTGTGAGATAAAGAGCATGGTGAGGTTGAGTTCTTCCTGGAGGTCGGCCAGCAGGTTGATGATTTGGGCCTGAACGGAGACGTCGAGGGCGCTGACCGGTTCGTCGAGGACGATCAGTTCCGGCTCCACGGCGAGCGCCCTTGCGATCCCGATGCGCTGGCGTTGCCCTCCGCTGAAGGCATGGGGGTATCGGGAGAGCATGCCCGGGTCCAGGTTCACGCGCTCGAGCAGTTCCCGGCAGCGTTTCTTTTTCTCGGACCGGTCGAGGTCGGGAAAGTGGATTTCCAGCGGTTCCCCGAGGATCTGACCGACCTGCATCCTCGGATTGAGGGAGTTGAACGGATCCTGGAAAACCATTTGGATGCGCTTGCGGTACGGGAGAAGGTGGCGGTTTCCGAGGTTGGCGATGGACCGGCCGTCGTAGCGGATGTCGCCCGAGGAGACCGGGTTGATTCCGATGATGGCTTTTCCGGTGGTGGACTTGCCGCTCCCGCTCTCGCCGACCAGTCCCACGATTTTTCCTTTCCCGATGGAAAAGGAGATGCCGTCGACGGCCCGAACGTATCCGGTCGTCCGCTGGAGGATGCCGGAGCGGATCGGGAAGTGGACCTTGAGGTCCTTGATCTCAAGTAGTGGTTTCAAGGGTGTTTCGAGTGTGCGTTCGGGCGAGGGTTTTCGCCTTTCTCAGGTGAGTAATTTGTCGTGATCGATGGTGGTAAGGCGTTTCTTTTTCTGGCCGAGGCGGGGAATGCACCCGATGAGCGCCCGCGTGTAGGGGTGACGGGGATTCTTGAGAAGGTCCCGGGTCGGACCGGATTCCACGACCTCTCCGCGGAACATGACCATGACGCGGTCGGCGAAGCCGTTTACGATTCCAAAATTATGGGTGATGAGCAGGATGGCCATACCGGTTTCCTCTTTGAGTTTTTTCAGGAGGTCGATGATCTGGGCCTGGATCGTGACGTCGAGGGCGGTGGTGGGTTCGTCGGCGACCAGGAGCCGGGGCCGGCACGCGAGGGCCATGGCGATCATGGCGCGTTGCTGCATGCCGCCGCTGAGCTGGTGGGGGTAGTCCCGGAGGGTTCGGGCCGGGTCCTTGATGCCGACCGAGTCGAGGAGCCGGTGGGCCTCCTCGTCCGGATTTTTCACATCCGTGCGGTGTAGTTTCAGCGCTTCCCGGATCTGGAAACCGATGGTGTAGACGGGGTTCAGGGAATTGGAGGGTTCCTGGAAAATGTAGGCGACGGTGCCCCCCCGGACTTTCTGGAGTTGTTTGGTGGAGAGGGCGGCGATGTCTTTGCCGTCGAGAGTGATGGAGCCGGAGACCTTGCAGCGGGGAGGATCGGGGAGGAGCCGGGTCATGGCCAGGGACGTCACGCTTTTACCGCTGCCGCTTTCTCCGACGATGGCCAGGGTCTCGCCGAAACCCAGCTCCAGATCGATTCCGCGTACGGCGGGTTGATAGGCACCTTCGTCATTCTGGAAGGCCACGTCCAGTTGTTCGATCTTCAGAAGAGGTTCGTCCATGAAGGGAAGGGGGTTAGGAACTGCGCGGGTCGAAGGCGGCGCGCGCCCCTTCGCCGACAAAGCTGGCCAGGAGGAGGGTGATGAAGAGGGCGGCAATCGCTGAAATCGCCATCCACGGGGCATACAGGTTTTCGAGACCCTGTTGGAGCAGTTCCCCCCACGAGGGGGCAGGGGGAGCGAGCCCGAATCCCAGGAAGTCCAGCGCGGTTAATGCGGTAATGGCGGTGATCAGGCTGAAGGGCAGCAGGGTCAGGAGCGGAGTGAAGGCGTTGGGGAGGATGTGACGGAAAATGATCTTTCCATGCCCGGCGCCCTGGGCGCGGGCGGCTTCGACGTAAGTCTGATTCTTGAGCTTGAGGAATTCCGCCCGGACGTAGTAGGACATGCCGATCCAGCGGAACAGGGTGAAGGTGATGAGGAGGATCGCAAAGGATTGTCCGTAGATCGATCCCATGAGGATAACGACATAGAGAAAGGGCAGGGCGCTCCACACCTCGATCAGGCGCTGGGCGGAAATATCCACCGCGCCCCCCGCATAGCCCTGGAAGCTGCCGATGAGGATGCCGAGGATGAGGCTGGTCCCGGTAAGGGCGAGGGCGAAGGTCATCCCGGTCCGGAAGGCATAGAGCACGCGGGCGAAGACATCGCGGGCGGAGTTGTCCGTCCCCAGCCAGTGGCGCAAGGACGGAGGATGGGGCGGGGCGCCGGGTTCCTCCCAGTCCGAGGAAAAGGGACCATACGGGATGATGGGAAAAATCATCCAACCGCCTTTGGCCTGGAAATCGGGGTCCTTGTCCAGGGCTTTGTAATCCGGCTCGGTCTTGAAGGTGCCGCCGAAGTCCTGCTCGCTGTAGAACCGGAGGGTGGGGAAGAAGAGGCGGCCGTCGTATCCGGCGATGAGCGGTTTGTCGTTGGCCAGTTGCTCGCTGAAGAGGGAGACGATGTAGACCGCCACAAGGACGAGCAGGGAATACCAGGCCCGTTTGAAGGAGCGGAATTTCCGGAACTGGCTGCGGGTGAGATCTGAAAACATGGCTCAATGCAGGCGAATGCGCGGATCAATGACCACGTAGAGAATGTCGGAAAAGAGGCGGCCCATCATGGTGAAGAGGCTGACCATCATGATGAGCCCCAGGACGACATTGTAGTCCCGGCCCACGATGGAGTCGTAGAAGAGCAGACCCATGCCATCGATGTCGAAGACCCTCTCGATCAGGAGTGAGCCGGCGAACATGACGACAAAGATCTCCGCCATACCGGTGGCCAGGGGAATGAGGGAGTTGCGGAGCGCATGCTTCCATACGGCGGCGGTTTTGGACATCCCTTTGGCGAGGGCGGTGCGGACGTAATCCTTGTTCAGTTCCTCCAGGAGACTGTTCTTGGTGAGAAGGGTGAGGAAGGCGAACTCGCTGACCATGTAGCAAGTGAGGGGCAGGATCATGTGGTGGAGAAAGTCGAGAACCTGGTTGAACGGACTGAGGTACTCGTGGTTTTCGGAAACGACCCCGGAGACCGGGAACAGGTCGAAATAGCTGCCCCCGCCGAAAAATATGATGAGGAGGACGCCCAGGGCGAACCCCGGGATGACGAAGCCGGCGAAAATAACGGTGGAGCTGATGGTGTCGAAAAGGCTGCGGTCGTGCATCGCCTTCCAGGCCCCGAGCGGGATGGAAATGAGGTAGGCCAGAACGAAGGAGGTGATCCCGAAGAAGAGTGAGATCGGCATCTTGCTGAGAATGACTTCCAGAACGGGTTCCCGGTAAACGTAGGAACGCCCCCAATCCCCTTGCAGCAGGTTTCCGAGCCACTCGAAGTAACGTTCGTGGGCCGGTTTATCGAACCCGAAGTACTCTTTGATGTTTTCGATCTCTTCCGGGGACAGCCCCTGCGCGTTGGCGCCCTGCGAGGCGGCGAGGCCCTGGACTTTCGAAATGTATTCCTCCACCGGTCCGCCCGGCACGAACTGGATGAGGATAAAGGTAACCAGCGAGATGCCGAAAAGGGTGGGGATAAAAAGCAGCAGGCGTCGGAGAATGTAAGTGGTCATCGTCGCCGATCAGGGGTAGACGACCGTATCCGGCTCGGGCGGCAAGGCTTCGTTGGCGCTCATCGCTTCACGCAGAGCGGCATCCTTCTCCGCATCCAGCCACCAGTATACGTGGGCGACATCTTCCCGGTTGTATTTATCCAGCACATACTCGGGCGTGCCGTAGCGATTCCAGTAGAGGAGGCGGTGGCGGTCGGATTGCCAGAGGAGGATGTAGGGGTGGATCGTGGTGAGGATGTCATCGATTTCCTTGAGAATCTCGTTCCGGGCATCGATGTCCTCGATGGTCTTTTGTTTCTCGATCAGGGCGTCGATTTCCTCGTTCCTGACCCCGCTGATGTTCTGGGTGGCCGAATCGTCGGCGGTGCGGGAGTGCCACATGGTCTCCGGGTCGCGCAGCCGCGAGGCGCTCCAGTTGCGCCAGGCGAGGTCGAAATCATGGTTGTCGATGCGGCGGGTGAACGTGGCCAGCGAGACCCGGTCGAGGTTGGCCCGTATCCCGACTTCCTTGAGGTCTTCGAGGAAGATAGTGAGCTGCGGCATGACGGGTCCGTGCTGGAGGATGGTGATGGAAAAGACCTCGCCATCCTTTTCGAGCAGACCTTCGTCATTGACGGAGTAGCCGGCCTCCTGGAAAAGGCGGCGCGCCTCCTCGGGATCGAAGTCGATGAGAGGAGCGTTCGGATTCTTGTTGTCCGCGTAGAGGTCGGGATAATAGCTGTTGAGCAGGAAATACTCGTTGAACATGATCTTCTCCAGCATGAGTTCCCGGTTGAGGAGGTGCGCGAGGGCTTTCCGGACCCGGACATCCTGGAGATAGGGTTGTCTCATGTTGATGGCGAATCCCTGGAAGCCTTTGGGCTCGTGGTTGTAAACCGTCTGGCGGATGATCCAGTTTTTCTCCACCTGTTCGAACTGGGTCTGACGAGCCCAGATTCGGGAGGTGTAGATGGCGTAAAGGTCGAAATCACCGCGCTTCATCAGCTCGAGGGCCTTGACGCGGTCCGCCATGGCCCGGAAGCGCAGGTAATCGAAGTTGTAGGTATTCTGGTTGATCTTCAGGCTTCTGCCCCACCAGTCGCCACGACGTTGGAGCGTAATGGACCGGTTCGTCTGCACGTCGTAGAGGCGGTAGGGACCCGAGACGACGGGGAACTCGAAGTTGATCTCGTTGAAATCCTTCCCTTCCCAGACGTGGGTGGGGAAGGCGGTCAGCCCGGCAGCGGTCCAGAAGTTCATCCAATGGGGTTCGTTGGCATGGAGGCGGATGGTTTTGTCGTCGATGATTTCCGGCCGGTCGAAGCGCCGGAGGCTTACCCGGAAGAGCGAGGTCAGGTTTTCCGGGTCCATGATCGTGTCGTAGTAGAACTGGATGTCGCGTGCGGTAATGGGGCGACCGTCGCTCCAGGCGGCGTTCTCGCGGAGAGTGAACGTGAAGGTCTTCTGGTCGTCCGAGACCTCCCAATCCCGGGCCAGGATGCCGATGGGCCGGTTCTCGGTCGGGTGCATGCCGACGAGCGATTCGAACATCAGGTCGCAGATGCTCACGGAGAACGCGTTGTAGCTGAGCCACTGGTTGAGGGACTTCGGGTAGGGGCCGGCCCAGGTGGTGAACGTGCCGCCTTTGACCGCATCGGGGCTGGCGATGGGGTTGAATTCCCCACCTTTCTCAAGTTCGTAAGGCTGGTCCTCGACGGGAGGTGCCTGGGGGATCGATGCGTCGGGCTCCCGGGAGCCACAGGCGCTCAAGAAAAGGACGGCCAATGCACAGGCGGGAGGGAGGAGGCTCTTGGACAACCCCATGGTTATCGGAAAAGTTCAGGCTTCATACGGTTTCGGGAATGAGTCGCGTTTCGCAAACCCGTCAAAACCTTGGGGTTGAATTTCGCACTGGCAAGTTGATTCTGCGAGCAGCGGCGAGCGGGGCAGGGGCCGCTCACCTGGCTTTCGGTAGGGCGGATTTCCAGAAGGCACTCCGCCACGGCACTGTGGTAGCCCGGAGGCAAAATAGAACAGGTCAAAATTTATTGACACCAGAAGGCACTCCGTCTCGTGACGGTCGTAGCCCGGAGGCCAAAAATAGAACAGGCCAATTTTAATTGACAGATGTGAGAGGCCCCTGGTGGGCGAAGTCGGGTTGGCCGGAGACTCCCGCGGTATCCGT
>CAZBLJ010000052.1:0-14252 GCA_964492605.1 uncultured Puniceicoccaceae bacterium | reverse complement strand
AGGCCTTCTCGGTAAGCGGATCCTATGGATTGTCGTGGTGGGATTCCCTCATTGTTGCCGCTGCGGTGGCAGCCGACTGCGAGGTGATCTTGAGCGAAGATCTTTCGGATGATCAGATCTACAAAGGAATTCGGGTGATCAATCCGTTCCGTGACAGAGAGAAACGATAGCGCGCGGCCTCGACACGATCCAAAATCCGCCCGTTCGTCACTCCAGAAGGCCCATAATAGAGTCCGTGCAGGCTAAAGCATCCACCAGGGGATCGCGGTGACCTTATCGCTGAGCTTGGCGGGGCGGGGGCAGCGGCAAACCACAAAGCCATGCGATGCCTGGCCTGCGTGTTCGTTCAGAAAAGTCTGGAGGTGCCGGACATCTTTGGCACTCGGATTTTCGGTCCACTTGACTTCGATCGGGATAAAAAGATCGTCCACCTCCACAATGTAATCAATTTCCATGCCGTCGCGGGTCCGGTAGTAAGTGAGCGTCCCCTGCCCGGCGTAACCCAAGCGCCGATGGAGTTCCAGCCCAACCCACTGCTCGAAGCAGCGCCCCGGGTCGGCGCGCACGGTGTCCAGGCAGGGACGCAGACCCGCCGCCGCATGCCGCACACCGAGGTCGAAGAAACAGAATCGGGCGTGACCCAGAAGGTTTTTACGGGGACTGCGGGTAAACGCCGGTATCCGGAAGCCGACAAACATGTCCTCCAGTAACTGGTAGTGCGATTTCACCGTCGGTTGGCTCAAACCCGTCTCGCGGGCAATCTTCGCATAGTTGAGGGACTGCCCCGATTCCATGGCCGCAAGCTTCAGGAAATTCAGGAAAGCGCCCCAGTCTTTGACGTAGCCTTCGCGGCGGATCTCCTCTTCCAGATAAATGGTCGCATAGGAACGAAGCAGAGATTCACGGATCGCCTCAGGGGCCCGCAAAACGCCGGGCAAATCCCCGTAAGCCATTCGGTCGAGTAAATCGTCGCGACCCTCAAGCGACGGCTCAAAGGAATCGGCGTCTAAAACGGCCACTCCGGGATCGAACTTCCCCGGCCCGGGACGTTCGGCCAGCATCAGCGGATGCAAATGGACCAACAGACTGCGCCCGGGTAAAAGATTGGCCCCGGATGACCTCAATTTTCGGGCCGAGCTTCCACAAAGCACAAAGCGGAATCGCTCTGGTTCGCGATCATAAAGCACTTGAATGACATCAAAAACCGGGGGCACCAGCTGCGCCTCATCGACAAAAACCGTGGCCGCCCTCGACTCCATGACGAGTGCTTCACACTCCCGTCGAAATAGTCCCGGCTCGGCAAGCAGACGTCCGCGCTCTTCCGGATCCGCCAGATTGTAAGTCAGATCAGGCTCGAGCAAGTCCATCAGCAAAGTGGTTTTGCCGGTCTGCCTGGCCCCGAACAAAATGTGAACATAGGGGTAGCGCAGTTTCTCCGCCAGGGCACCCGTCAAAAATCGCTTGATTTTCATCACCCTGCTTTATTTTACTCTTACAATAATAAAGTCAACTTGCAAAAATGGTAAGTGTTCCGAGCCCCACCGATAGACGTGACTCTCGTCACGCCTCTACGAACTTCCCAGATAGACGTGACTTTCGTCACGCCTCTACGATCTTCCCAACCCCCAACAAGACCCTGAGAAGCAGGGTCTATCCTGGAAATTGTTGTTGAGGGCCATCCACAGGACACCGGTCTCTCCTACCGATGCTTCCGATAAATCCGCAGGATCGCGTCTCTCACCTCCCCGAAGGCCCGCCCGTCGGTCGACACCGCCAGCGAAACCGACCGGTAAACGGGATCCCGTTCCGCCATCAGTTCGCGAATCCGCTTCTCCGGATCATCCGTCCGGAGCAAAGGCCGGTTCGAATTCCGCGAGGTGCGGAGAAGCACGGTCTCCGGGGACGCGAACAAGGCGACCAGAACTCCCTTGGCTTCAAGGGCCTGGCGCGTTTCCTCGACCGTGATCAAACCGCCACCGCAGGCGACCACGCATCCCTCCTCCGGATGACCCTCTTCGACAAAACGCTTTTCCTGCTCGCGGAACCATTCCTCCCCCCTGGTCGCAAAGATCTCCGGGATCTTCATCTTGCAATCCTTCTCGATCCATCGATCGGAATCGATGAAACGGTAACGCAAGGCCCTGGCAACCTCCCGACCGATCGAGCTTTTTCCGGTCCCCATAAATCCCGTCAGGTATAAATTCGTTCGCTTCCCTGTTCGTTTCAACAACATTGATACGCAGTTGACCTTCCGACCGCAGTCATCACGAGTCAAGGCTGCCGTGCGCACCCCGGTATCGGTCGACCCGCAGCCCTGCGACTTCCCTCTCGTTCGAAAAACTGAATCTTTCGCAACTTTCGGGCTTGATCCGTCTCGAAAACCTGTTTCTCTCCTTCTTTTTCACGCGTCCCGTTCGTCTAGCCAGGTCCAGGACACTGGGTTTTCATCCCAGCAACAGGGGTTCGAATCCCCTACGGGACGCCAATTCTGAAAATTTCCCATTTCAACTGCATTTTGATGCGTCGCCCGGTCGGCTGAATGGAAATGCCTTCCCAAGCGGGTCGCCCTAGAGTCTTGGAATGGTGAGGCCGCCGTCCGCCACGACCACTTGGCCGGTCGAATAGGAAAATGCGCCTTGCGCCAGCGTTGCGACGATCTTTCCGGAATCTTCGGGGACCCCCCACCGAGGGGTTACGCACAAACCCTCCTCGATCAGCTTGTCGTACTTGTCGGTCACGCCGCGGGTCATATCCGTCCTGGTCACGCCGGGACGCACCTCATAGACCCCGATCCCATACTCGCCCAACCGGGCGGCAAAGAGCTGGGTGACCATCGCCAGGGCGGCTTTGCTGACACAGTACTCGCCACGGTTGGTCGATACCACGGTTGCGGAGATGCTGTTGATGTTGATGATGTGCGCGTTGAACTCCGCATCGGCCTTCTTCTCTTCCACCATCCAGTTCGCAACCGCCTGGGTCAGGAAGAAGGGGCCCTCGCAATTGACGGTCATCAACCGCCGGTAGCTCTCGGGCGTGGTCTCCAACAGATCAAGCCGTTCAGCGGGAGCTACTCCCGCGTTATTGACGAGGACATTCAGCCGACCGAAGGTCTCCCGCGCGGTCGTCAAAATCGTTTCCCGCCCCCCGGCGCTGCCGACATCGCCCTGCGCGTAGGCGACGCTAACACCGTGCGCTTCCAGCTCGTCCAGCGTGGACCGCACTTGTTCGACGGGGCGCATTCCGTTAATTACCAGGTTGAAACCGGCCTTGGCCAACGCGGTAGCACAGCCCAGGCCGATGCCTCGACTTCCGCCGGTGACCACGGCGACCGGATGATGGGTTGGTTTATCTGCCATGGGATCACCTTGCCCGGGTGCCCCTTCCAATGCGAGTTCGATCTGTTGAAGAGAATCGATATCCGGAGCGTCGGCACGGAGACAAGGGTCTTCGCTCTTCCCGTATGCGGCATGGCACCCTTTGAGTATTTTCCGTCCGTCGGCCCCGACCGGCTCTTGCAGGTCTCCGCGTTCTGCCCTATGGTTTCCCCCATGCAACGAAACGTATTGATTCCCCTCGCCAACGGTTTCGAAGAGATCGAAGCCATCACGCCGATCGACCTGCTCCGTCGGGCCGGAGCCGAGGTCTGCTCGGTGGCAGTAGGCTCCCCTTCGATGGTCGGGGGAAAGAACGGGATCGTCGTCCGGGCCGACAAGGCGGTGGACGACGTACACCCCGACGACTTCGACCTCCTGTTATTACCGGGAGGACCGGCCGCGAAGGATCTGCGCAAGGATCCGACGATTCTGGAGTGGGTTCGTTCCTTCGCCGTGCGGAAGGCGTGGATCGGGGCGATTTGTGCGGCGCCTACGATTCTCCTCGAAGCAGGGGTTCTGGAAGGACGTCGCTACACCGCCCACTTCTCGACAAAGGAGGACCTCCCGGAAGCGGCGCCGGATGCGGTGGTCCGCGACGGTCATCTGATCACCTCCCAAGGGGCCGGGACCGCCGTTCCCTTCGCCCTGGCCCTGATCGAAGTTCTTTTCGACCAGACCGTTTCGCGGGAGGTCGCTTCCTCCATCTGTTACGCACCTTCGTGAGTTGCATCCCGATAGGCCGTCGGCGCGTGCTTGCCTTCGCGACCTCAATGACCGAATCTTTGAAACACCCATGAGTTCCGAGCATTTCGATTTTCTGGTATTGGGCGGAGGCAGTGCCGGATACGGTGCCGCATCCCTCGCCCGCGAGCACGTCGAGAACGTGGCGATCGTCGATGGTTCCGAAGAACTCGGGGGACTGTGCATCCTCCGCGGCTGCATGCCGTCCAAAACCCTCCTTTATGCGGCCGACGTGCTGCACCTGGCGAAAAACGGCAAGAAGTTCGGTCTCGACATCGGTCGTCCCGAGGTCGACATGACCGCTCTCCATCGCCGGAAGCTGCGGATCATCGAAGATTTCGCCAAACACCGGCGCTCGCAGCTGGAGTCGGATCGGTTTTCGCTCTTCCGCCAGAACGGAACCCTCTCCGAAGACCGGACCGTTCGGCTGCAGGACGGAACCGTGCTCACGGCGGATCGAATCCTGATCTCGACCGGCTCCTCGATCTCCGTTCCCCCCGTGCCGGGTCTCGCCGAAATCCCCGCTTTGACCAGCGACGATATCCTCGACCTCGATTCCGTGCCCGACTCCGTCATTGTGCTGGGAGGTGGCGTCGTGGCCTGCGAATTGGCCCAGTTCCTCGCGCGAATCGGCAGCAAGGTGACGATGGTTCAGCGCAGCCAGCACGTTTTGTCCGATCTCGAGCCCGACATGGCCGCAGTCCTGGAGGCCTCCCTGATCGAGGAAGGCATCGAGTTGTTCACCGGTACGAAGATCGAAAACATCGAGCAGACCGAGGATGGCGTGTTGGTCCGGTTTCTCCAGGAGAACCGGTGCGTTGTCCGGCAAGCCACCCGTCTCTTCAACGCGCTCGGTCGAAAGCCGAACACCGCGAACCTGGGCCTGGAGGAAGCCGGAATCGAGACCCTGGACTCCGGCCACATCAAGACCGACGGATACCAGCAGACGAGTTGCGCCGGGATCTATGCGGCCGGCGACTGTGCCGGGCCGCACGAGATCGTCCACATCGCCGTTCTCCAGGGAGAAACGGCCGCACGGCACTCACTCGGGCTCGAACCGGAACCGGTCGACTACGACCGGGTTCTCGCGGTCGTGTTCACCGACCCCCAGGTAGCCTCGATCGGGCCGCCGGTTGCCCGTCTTCGGGAGAACCACGGGGATCGCCTGAGAATGGCCGAATTCCCTTTCTCGGACCACGGGAGATCGATTCTCATGGAAGCCAAAAGAGGCTATGTGCGTCTCTACATGGACTCTGATTCGGGGCAACTGGTTCGCGCCGAATGCGTGGGCAAGGACGCGGGCGAGTTGATCCACGGAGTGGCCGCGGGCATCGGCACCCCGATGAGAGTCGAAGACCTCCTGAAGAGCCCCTGGTATCACCCGACCCTCTCCGAGATCTGGACCTACCCCCTGGAGGACCTTGCCGAACTGCGGGTGGGCAGCGTCGAGCGGCGGTAATAGAAATCGGTTACGGGGACCGGGAAGCGATTGGATTCGAGGCTCTCGCCGGATCTCAGGCGAGTGAGCAATTCTCCGAAGATCCGACCCTGTTCCCGATCGGGCAAGGCGCAGGAGGTCAGGGCCAGTGGATTCTCCGCCGGGTCCGGCGGGCTGTTGTCAAAACCGGCCACACGAACCCTGTCCGGTATCGCACAACCGCGTTCAAGCATCGCGGCGGCGAGTCGGCGCGCTTTATTGTCATTCATGGCGACCAGCCCGACCGGCTCCGCAGATGCCGCCGAGATTGCGTTCACCAGCTCCGCTTCATCATCCTCCCGCCGAAAACAAACCCCCGCCTCCCGGGCGAGGGCCTCCAGCGCATCCGCGCGTCGGGCGCAAAACGGTGCCTCGACACCGGAAAAGAAAAGCCGCCGCACACCGTTCTCCACAAGATGGACACCGAGTTGACGGGCGGCAGCGGCGTCGTTGATGGGTGCGGCAATCACCCCGCGGTCCAGCCCGCGCTCGACCCGGGACAGGAGAATCGCCCTGGAGGCCAGCAGTGCATCCAACTCCTCAAAGCCTTCGTCGTGCAGAAACACGAAGGCCCCCATCCGCGATGACTCCACCACCTCGCCGACCGGTCCGCTGCCAAGGGCCACCGGACGGCAGGCCGGAAAGGAATCCCGCAGGCCGACAGCCAGTGCTTCGATCCCACGGTAAAATTTCCCAATCAGCCCTATCTTCATAGTGACCTTCGTCACGCCTCTGTGACCTTCGTGACGCCTCTACAGATTGCGCGGAAACCGCTCACGCTCGCTACCGATCGCCCTCGCTGGCGAACCCGACTTCGACACCGGGCCTCAGACTTGAATGGTGCTCGACGATCAAGCCGTCCCGAATGACGAATGTAAAACGCGCGCAGGCCCGCTGCACCGTCCCCGAATCCTCGTCCGTCCACTCGAAGGCGTAGATCCCCGAATCGATCTTGATTTCGGAATATTGCTGCACGTAGCAGCTTACGAGCTTCGCCGTGAAATCGGGTCGGTCGAGAAAGGTCTCGAAGTAGGCGTTGATCCGCTCCGGTGTATTACAGATCGCATCGGAGAGCGTCGGCAGCAGGATGGCGTCCGGAGCATAGAGGGCGCAGACTTTGTTCGGCGCACCCGCATTCACGGCTTGGAGCCACTCGTCGATCACCGGGTGGGAGGCGGTCAGGCGCTGGTCAACACCGGGCCCGGCTTTCTGCATGGTATCCTCACAAGTCGTCACAGGGACGCAAGATCACCGGAAATCCCCATAGCTGGCAAGGGGAATCATGCTTCAGAACGGCCAGGCGGCCGGGGACTTTCGGGTCGCGTTTTGCCGACCACCCACCAAAGACTCGTCTCACCTATGAAACCGAAGATCGTCATTCTCGATGCGCACACGACCTCCCCACTCGCCCTTGGGGAAGAGGATCCGAACCACCCGGACTGGACCGAACTCGCCGGCCTCGGCGACCTTGCGATCCATCCGCGCACGCGGCCGGAGGAGGTTGTGGAGCGCGCCGCCGGTGCCCCGCTCGTACTCACGAACAAGGTGGTTCTCGATGCCGACAAGATCCGGCAGCTTCCCGACCTGCGCTACATCGGCCTCATGAGCACGGGGACGAACGCCGTGGACCTCGGGGCGGCCGCCGAGAAGGGCATCACGGTCAGCAATGTCCCGGCCTACTCCACCGCGTCGGTCGCCCAACATGCGATCGCCCTCGTTCTCGAGCTGTCCACCCGCCTGTCCGACCACGCTCGCCTCGTCCGCTCGGGAGAGTGGTCCGCGCAGCCGGACTTCTCCATCACCGCCGGTCCGATCACCGAACTCGCCGGAAAGAACTTCGGGATCGTCGGCTGCGGGGATATCGCCCGGGCTACGGCGGCCATCGCACACGCGATGGGGATGAACATCCTGATCCACTCCCGCACCCGGAGGGAGACCCCCTTTCCCGCCGCCTGGCTGGACCGCGAGGGCATCCTTTCACAATCCGATGTTCTCTCCCTCCATTGCCCGCTCACTCCCGACACGCAGCACTGGATCAACCGCGACACTCTGGGCCGGATGAAGCCCGCCGCCCTCCTCATCAACACCGGGCGCGGACCGCTCGTGGACGAGCCCGCCGTCGCGGAAGCCCTCGAAGCAGGCACCCTCGGCGGATACGGGGCCGACGTGACCGAGGTCGAACCCCCTCCCGCGGACAACCCGATTCTCACCGCACCCCGCTCGGTGATCACTCCGCATACGGCCTGGGCGAGCCTCGAAGCACGAAGCCGCCTCGTAAAAACCCTCGCCTCGAACTTGCAGGGATTCCTTAACGGGCAACCGGTAAACGTGGTATGACAACGGACGGCAACACCGAAGAAGAGGGCCTCCCCATGGAAATCGGGGTGGACGAAGCAAACGAACGCAGGGCGGGTGGCGATCTCTGGTTTCTCGATGTGAGGGAAGATCCGGAATTTCGGACCTGCCACCTGCATCCGGACGGCTTCATACCCATGGGCGAGCTGGGGGAAAAATGGCCGGAGGTCCCCGCAGATAAGGAGGTCGTCGTCTATTGCCATCACGGAATGAGAAGCCTCACAGCGACCAAATTCCTGCGCTCGCACGGAATCGTTCGCGCCCGTTCCCTCCGCGGCGGCATCGAGCAGTGGTCCCGGACAATCGATCCGACGGTGCCGAGGTACTGACGAAGCCGTTTTCCCGCCCTCCCCCCTTGCTTCGACCGGAAATCGCCCGCAGGTTGCAAAGCCGATGAAGGCCATCCGTCTCAAAGGCGTCCGCCAGAACAATCTGCGCGGATTCGATCTCGATATTCCGGTCGGGAAATTCACCGTCGTCACCGGGCTCAGCGGGGCGGGGAAATCGTCTCTCGTCTTCGAGACCCTCCACGCCGAGGGACAGCGGCGCTATGTCGAAACCTTCAACGCCTACACGCGCCAGTTCCTCGAAATGATGCCCCGCCCGGAGGTCGATTCGATCGAGAACATCCACCCGTCCATCGCCATAGAGCAGCGAAACTCCGTGCGCACTTCGCGGTCCACGGTGGGCACGATGACCGAGCTGTGCGACTTCTTCAAAGCCTGGTTCCCCTCGGTGGCGACGCTCTACGACCCGGCGACCGGCCGACCCATCTCCGACGATTCCCCGCAATCCGCCTGGATGGATCTTCACCAGACCCTGGATGCCGACACGAGCGCCCTTGTCTGTTTCCGGATCCAGAAGCCCGCCAACCTGAAGTGGGAGGAGATCCTCTCCTCCCTTTCGCACCAGGGCTACGCCCGCTGTCTGGTTGAGGGGCGGGTTCGGAAGCTTGCGGAACTCGACGACACCTCGCTGAAAAACCGCACCTCGCTCACCGTCATCCAGGACCGTCTCAAGATTTCCCCGACCAACCGGAACCGCTTTCTCGAAGCCTCCGCCACCGCCTTCAAACACGGTCACGGCGAGTTGCTCGTCGTTGAAGAAGAATCCGGAACGCAGAGGCGCTTCTCCGAGGGGCTTCGCTCGCCGGAAACCGGTCGTGTATTCCGGAAACCGCAACCGTCCCTCTTCTCCTTCAACTCCCCCATCGGAGCCTGTCCGACCTGCCGGGGCTTCGGGCGAGTCATCGGCTTGAATCGCAGCCTCGTCATCCCGGATCCGTCCCTCTCTCTGAACAACGGTGCCATTCGCCCCTTCCAGGGCAAGGTTTACTCGGCCTCCCTGGACGACCTCCGCGCCCACGCCGACCGGGCGGGCCTGCGGATGGATGTTCCGTGGAAAGATCTCTCGGAGGAAGAACGGCGATTCGTTTGGGAGGGGGATGCGGACTACCCCGAAAACGAGGGGGATGGCTGGATGCGCCGCTGGTACGGGATCGACCGCTTCTTCGGCTGGCTGGAGCGCAACGTGTACAAAATGCACGTGCGGGTGTTCCTCTCCAAATACCGCTCTTACGATACGTGCCCGGACTGCAACGGGAAGCGGTTGGGAGAGGAATCGCTCTGCTGGAAATGGGAGGGGCGGACCCTCCCCGATCTGTACGACATGGAGGTGGGGCATCTGCGCGCGCTTCTGGAGAATTCGCAGGAAAACGACTCCACCGCGGCACGAAGGCGGACAGGAGAGTCCTCGCTCCGCAATCCGTCATCGGAGTCGGGAGATCCCCGTCCCGCGCGGCTGAAATCACCCCGGGAGCCGGCTACCTCCGGCGATCCGGCATCCGAGGCGCTCCAGCCCATCCTTCAGCGCCTCCGGTTTCTCGACGAGGTGGGTCTCGGCTATCTCACTCTCAACCGCACCACCCGTACGCTTAGCGGCGGGGAAACGGAACGCGTCAACCTGACGACCTGCCTGGGCACTTCGATGGTCGATACGCTCTTCGTACTCGACGAGCCCTCGGTCGGCCTGCACCCGCGGGACATCGACCGGCTGATCGGGATCCTCCGCAGCCTCACGGCCCAGGGAAACACGGTGGTGGTCGTCGAGCACGACGAGCGGATCATGCGCGCGGCGGACCGCATCCTCGAAATCGGCCCGGAGCCCGGGGTTCGCGGCGGGCGGATCGTTTTCAACGGCACACCGGCTCAAATCCTGAAATCGAAGAACAGCCTCACCGGCGGATTCCTCGCCGGACGGCTCCGCCCGCCCGCCCGCAAATCCCGTCGCAGCGTCGTTCTCGACCAGCGACAGAAGAACGCCTGCGGACGCCTTTCCATTTACGGTGCGACCTGCAACAATCTCGACCGGCTCGACCTCCACCTTCCCCTCCACCGTTTCGTCTGTATCAGCGGCGTTTCGGGCTCCGGCAAAACCACCCTCCTTCACCGGGTCATCTACGAGAATCTCCGGAAGATGAAAGGGCAAAGCACGGAGGAACCGGCAAGGGTGCGGGACATCGATCTGACGGGTCCGCTCGGCGAGGTGGTTCTCGTCGATCAAAGCGGACTGAGCAAAACGCCCCGCTCGAACCCCGCCTTGATGACCGGTGCCTGGGAGGAGTTCCGAAAGGCCCTGGCCGCCACCGAGGACGCCATCTCCGCCGGCATGACCGCCTCGACCTTCTCCTTCAATTCGGGCGACGGTCGCTGCGAGCATTGCCAGGGGCTCGGCTATGAGCAGGTGGAGATGCAGTTTCTCTACGATCTCTACCTGCCCTGCCCGATCTGCGAGGGCAAGCGCTTCAAACCGGAGGTACTCGCCATCGAGTTGCGCGGCCACAACGTCGACGAGATCCTCCGGATGGAGGTATCCGAAGCGCTCCGGGTCTTTCGGGACGAGGAAAAGATCCGCACGAAACTCGAACCCGTCGAGAAGGTCGGCCTCGGTTACCTGCCGCTCGGGCACCCGCTCAGCCACTTGTCGGGAGGAGAATCCCAGCGGCTCAAACTGGTCCGGCACCTGGGTCCGAAAACCGGCAGGGACGGCGGCGCTCTCATTCTCGTCGACGAACCGACGACCGGACTGCACCGCCAGGACATCCTGCGGCTTCTGGATATCTTCCAGGAGTTGGTCGAGCGGGGGAACAGCCTGATCGTCGTCGAGCACCATCCCGACATCCTTCTCGCCGCCGACCACCTGATCGAGATGGGGCCGGGAGCCGGTTCCGAGGGAGGAAAGATCGTGGCCGAAGGAACGCCGGACGAGGTAGCCCGGGGCGAAACCGTCACCGCGCCCTTCCTCCGGGAGGCCCTTCGCGCCGGATCCACGGAAGACCGGCAGGCACTCCCCTTTCCCGACGATCTCGCGGAAGCGACTCTCCCTCTCGCCGCCGAAAGCCCGGCCGCCTACGGAAAGCGCACCCGTGAGATCTCCATCAGAGGAGCCTCCGAACACAATCTCCGGGACATCGACCTGAAGATTCCCCACGGCAAGACCACCGTGATCTCGGGCGTCTCGGGAAGCGGCAAATCGACCCTCGCCTTCGACATCATCTTCGCCGAAGGCCAACGCCGCTTTCTCGAATCCATGTCCGCCTACGCCCGACAGTTCGTCGAGCAACTCCCCAAACCGGCCGTCCGACACCTCACCGGACTCGCCCCCTCGGTAGCCATCGAACAACGGGTGAACCGCGGCACCGCCAAGTCGACCGTCGCCACCATCACCGAGGTCGCCCAGTATCTCCGCCTGCTCTTCGCCCGGATCGGCGTCCAGCACAACCCGCGGACCGGCAACGCGGTCCTTCCGATGCCCGAGGATCAGCTCTACCGGTTTTTCCGGAAGGCCGTCGGGGATGCAAAGCAGGCCCTCTACCTCGGTGCCCCGCTCGTCCGCTCCCGCAAGGGCCACCACCAGCCGATCGCCGACTGGGCCGCCGATCACGACCATCCGTTTCTGGTCTGCGACGGATCGTGGGTGGAGCCGCGTTCGTTTTCCAAGCTGGACCGCTACCGCGAACACGATGTGGATGTCATCCTGGCCAGGATCGACGACGGCTCCGACTCCGCACGGAAAGATCTGTTCCGCGAAGCCCTGCGGCTGGGGAAGGGCTCCGCCTTCCTGAGCCGAAAGAACCATCCCGGGCGCCGTTACTTTTCACTCCACCGGGTGGATCCGGAGACCGGCGAATCGTTTCCGGATCTCGATCCCAAGCTCTTCTCCTGGAACTCTCCCCGGGGATGGTGTCCGGTGTGCCGGGGCCGCGGCACCCTCGTGGACGAAGCGGTGGATCGGGACGACGAACCCATCTGCCCGGCCTGCAACGGAACCCGTCTCGGCGAGTCCGGCCGCTCGGTCTTTCTGGAGACGAAGCAGGGCCGGAAGCACAACCTTCCCGACCTCCTCTCCCTGAATGCCTCGGGCCTCATATCGACTCTGGAAAACCTCCGCCTCGGCAAACGCGAGCAGCGGATCCTCAACGAGATCCTTCCGGAAATCCGGGAACGACTCCAATTTATGGATACCATCGGGCTGGACTACCTGAGCCTGGACCGCCCCACGCGGACCCTCAGCGGCGGGGAAGCCCAGCGCATCCGCCTCACCTCGCAACTGGGTTCCAACCTCACCGGCGTCCTCTACGTGCTCGACGAACCGACCATCGGCCTCCATGCGCGGGACAACGAGAAACTCCTCGAGTCCATCGAAACGTTGAAGAAACGTGGAAACACGGTCCTCATCGTCGAGCACGACGAGGATGTCATCCGGAGCGCTGACCGCGTGGTCGACATCGGCCCCGGTGCCGGCGAGCACGGCGGCCAAATCGTGGCGGAGGGCACTCCCAGGCAGATCGAGAAGTCCGCCCGATCGCTGACCGGGCGCTGTCTGCGCAGGTCCGAGACCCATCCCCTCCGCGGCAGCCGCAGGAACCTCCCCGAAAAGCCCGCCGACTGGATCGGCCTGAAAGGGATCAACCTGCGCAACTGGCGGAACGGCGATGTCCGCATCCCCCGACGCCGGCTGACGGCCGTCTGCGGGGTATCGGGTGCCGGCAAGTCCACTCTCGCACTGGAAGCCCTGCGACGCTCGGCGGAGGAAGCCGTTCGCTCCCGGAGCGCCGCCGTTCCGGCCGCCAGATTGCGGCAGATGTTCGCGGGCTCCGGCGGATTGTCCCGCGCCACCGGTCTGGCCGGCCTCCGGAAGGTCGTCGAGATCGATCAGGCACCCATCGGAAAGACCCCCCGGTCCACTCCGGCGACCTACATCGGGGTTTTCGACCGGATCCGGGAATCATTCGCCTCCCTGCCGGAAGCCAGGGTCCGGGGGCTCGGGCCGTCGGCCTTTTCGTTCAACACCAAGGGAGGACGCTGCGAAAGCTGCAAGGGTGCCGGAACCCGCAAGTTGGAAATGAACTTCCTGCCGGACGCCTCCGTCGTCTGCGAGGAATGCGGCGGCAGCCGTTACCGCGGAGACATCCGCGAAATTCTCTGGCGGGACCGGTCCATCGCCGACGTGCTCGCCATGTCCTTCGAGGAGGCCGCGGAGTTCTTCACCTTCGACAGCCGCATCCACGCCGACCTCGCCCTGATGGTGGAAACCGGGCTGGGATACCTCCGCCTCGGCCAGCCCTCTCCCACCCTGAGCGGCGGCGAGGCCCAGCGGCTGAAACTGGTCGCCGAACTGGCCGGAGGCGGCACCGGCCCGGCCGGGTCCGAGAATCTCTACCTGCTGGAGGAACCGACCATCGGCCTGCACCTGGCGGATTGTTCCCGCCTGACGAACCTGCTTCACCGCCTGGTGGACGAAGGTCACACCGTAATCGTGATCGAGCATCAGGCGGACGTGTTGGCGGAAGCCGATTATCTGCTGGAGATCGGACCGGGCGGCGGAAATGCGGGCGGGCGGTGCACCTTTGCCGGACGCCCCGAGGAGCTGGCCGACCGCGAAGATTCCCCGACCGGCCCTACCCTCCGGGCGCTCCTGGAAAGCCGCCGCTCCCGGACCTCCGGTTCCTGACGGCTACGGGTTCTCTGGAATGTTGCGAAGCGCGGGGTGACCAAGGATTCGAACCAAGCCGCCCTGCGTCAGAACACAAGAGGCGACACCCGCTGATGAATTCGCTTCCAGCCCTGCATCCGCGGCCTGGTGGAAAGATGATTTTCATCGAATACCGGAATGAGCAAATGAACGTCAAAATGCGGAAGAAGAGACCACCTCCCGGATCGTAGAGACCGAGAGAAGCAAGGTCTACCTCTCCCGTAGAGACCTTGAGAAGCAAGGTCTACATCCGGCCAGAGAAGCAGAATCTA
>CAZBLJ010000051.1:0-14333 GCA_964492605.1 uncultured Puniceicoccaceae bacterium | reverse complement strand
AGCCAGAAACGCGAGCCCGAAGAGCAGAATTGGATCCATGGGCAGGCAGATTAGAGGAATGGGTGAGAATTTCCAGACGGAAAACCATGTCCGGCACAGGGGCCGCTTTGGATCGCGAAAATTCTTGCCCCCGGCGGCAAGGATTCTCAGTGTCTGGGGTTTCGTCGCCGGAATAGCTCAGTTGGTAGAGCAACTCATTCGTAATGAGTAGGTCGTCGGTTCGAATCCGATTTCCGGCTCCATGTCTTTCCGGCCCGGGTGGTGAAATTGGCAGACACGCTGGATTTAGGATCCAGTGCCGCAAGGCGTGAGGGTTCGAGTCCCTCCCCGGGCACCAGCCTTCGCTTTTCAAACGTTGAAACGTTCCGCGCGGCACGAAGGCCTTCGGCCAGGCGTAGAGGGGCGGGCTCGCGGGGTAAACCCGGTCAGCTACGGGCCATCGGATGAGGGGGCATCCTCGCGCAGGAGGCGCGGATCGGGGCCGAGGAACTCGACGGTGCGGCCGACGGTGAAGTCGCCGGGTTGCCCGATGATTTCGAGACGCACCGGGAAGGTGCCTTCGTACTCGGACCGGGGAAGCAGGAGGACGAAGGGGCGGACGGTTTCCTCCATGGGTCCCAGGGTCACGCCTTCCTCCATTCCCGCCGTCTCCAATCCCGACTCGTCGCTGAGAGCGGAGATGCTGTAGGTGACCGGCTGGTTTCGCTTGTTGATCAGCCGGAGGTTGAATTGATTCCGGATGTTCTCCTCGCTGACGAAGAAGGGGGTGCCCGTCATGCGGGAAACGCCGAGGTTGCCCGGTTTGATCTTGCCGACGGAGATGGCAAAGGCGGCGATCCCGAAGCTCATCAGCGCGAAGTACAGAAAGAGGCGGGGGCGGAGAATCTTCCGGCCCTTGCCGGAAAGGCCGTTGAGGGAGTCGTAGCGGACGAGGCCCCTGGGACGTCCCACTTTGTCCATGACTTCGTCGCAGGCGTCGACGCAATTGGAGCAGCCGATGCATTCCATCTGGAGGCCCTGGCGGATGTCGATGCCGGTGGGGCAGACCTCCACGCAGCGGTAGCAATCGATGCAGTCGCCGACTTCGGCGTTTTTACGGGGTCGCCCGCGCGGTTCTCCACGAATCTCGTCGTAGCCGATGACCACGGTATCGTCGTCGATGAGCGCGGATTGCAGTCGACCGTAGGGGCAGATGATCAGACAGAGCTGCTCGCGGAACCAGGAAAAGTTGAAGTAGAGAATCCCCGTCACGAAGAGGATGAAGGCGAAGGCGCGCGGATGGGCGGCCGGGCCCTCGGTGACCCAGGCGGACAGGGCGTCGACCGAAATAAAATACGAGAGGAAAATATGGGCGATGACGCCGGCGAGCAGCAGGAAGATGGCGTGCTTGGCCACCCGCTTGACGACTTTCTCGGGGCACCATTCCATTTTCGCCAGTTCCTTCTGCTTTTTGGCGGGGCCGTCGATCCATCTTTCGATCCGGCGGAACACGTGCTCGAGGAATACGGTTTGCGGGCAGGCCCAGCCACACCAGAGTCGCCCGAAAAGAGCGGTCACGAAGAAGAGAAGGAAGCCGAGGCCGGAGACGAAGAAGAACAGGATCCACAGGTCCTCGGCGGCAAGGGTCAGGCCGATGAGATGGAAACGGCGTTCGCCCAGGTCCAGAAAAACCGCCGGATGGCCGTTGATATGGATCAGGGGGAGGAGTACGTAGATCGCAATCAGGGCCAGGGCGCTGATCCGGCGCCAGAGGGTGAATCTGCCGCGGACATCCGCCGGATGGAGGAAATTGCGGGAGCCGTCCGTCTGGATGGTGGTGACGGATTCGCGGCTCGGTATGTCCCGGTTACGAGCCATCTGCGCCGCCGTCGATGGTTTCCGGGGCGTGATGGGAGAGGACGAATGCGACGGCCTCCGCGACCCCTTTCGGGCCGAGGCTCGGACCCCATGCCTGCATCCCTTTGCCGGCTATGCCCTTGTCGATGGTTTCATAGATATCGACGGGATCGGAACCGTGCACCCATTCGTTGTCGACCAGATTGAACCCGATTCCGCCTTCGAGGTTGGGGCCGTGACAGGTCACGCAAAAAGCCTGATAGGTTTCCCGACCCGCCTCAACGAACTGTGCGTTACGGCTCATCTGCCAAAGGTTTTCGTTATCGAGCATGGCCAGGGTTTCCTCCAAAACGGCGGCGTCGATCGCTTGCATGCGGGCGTCCAGCCGTTCCACGTCGGACTCGCCGACGTTCGATTGGAAATAGAAAAACCAGTAGGCGAGAGCAAAGACGATCGCGCCGTAGAGGGTAAAGAGCCACCAGTTCGGCAGGCGCTGGTCGTACTCCTGGATGCCGTCGTATTCGTGATCGAGAAGGCGGACGCCCTCCCCGTGGTTATCCTTTTTCGGATCTTCGCTCATGGTTCTTGGAATTCTCGGTTTTGGTCTCTTCGGCCAACGGGAGGTTGGCCATCTTTTCGGCACGCTCTTTTCTCATGCGTATGGCGCGGATCACGATCAGCAGGAACAGGAGAAAGCTGATGCAAAAGGCGAGAATGGGGAGGATGTCCTGCCATTCGGCGTATTGGATTCGTTTAAACATCAGAGGAATCGCGGGACAAACCCGCTCGCTGCGGAACGCGGGATGAGGGCGCGGGCGGGGGTTGGGTATTTCATGGTTGGGCTCTCCTGCCATCCGCGGTTTTCACCACTTCCTTGTAGGCACCGAGTTTCTGGAGGTAGGCGATTACGGCGACCATCTGGCTGTCGGGATCGACATAGATGTTTTGGCTTTTCAGATCGTTGGCAATTTCCATGGCCTGTTTTTCGGCGAGGGTTCCGATGACGTCTTCGTCCAGCACCGGGGAGTAGGGAACGCCGAGCCAGTCGCGCTGCACGGCGATCCGATCGGCGAGGGAGGGAATGTCGACCGTTTTCTCGGCCAGCCAGGGATAGGCGGGCATATTCGACCCGGCGGACGTGGAGCGGGGATCCATCAAGTGGAGGTAGTGCCAGTCGTTGCCCCGTTTTCCTACCCGCATGAACTGGTGGCCGTCCTTGAGGGCTCCGCCTTCCCGGGCGAGATCGGGACCGGTGCGTTTGGAGCCCCACTGGAAGGGGAAATCGTAGATGCTTTCCCCGAGACGGGAATAGCCCTCGTTTTCACCGGGGCCGTAGCGCAATACGTCGGGAACCATGGTCCGGATCATCTGGCTGTGGCAGTTGTAACATCCCTCGCTGACGTAAATATCGCGTCCGGCCAGCTCCAGGGGGGTGTAGGGAACCTGCAACCGGCCTTCGATATTGGCCGCCCGCTCGACCGTGATGGTCGGGATCAGCTGGATTGCACCGCCGATGGCGACCGCGATGAAGGTCAGCACGGTGAATCCCACCCAGTTCTTGAGGAGCTTGTCGTACCAGTCGACCCATCGCGCGCCGCTCATCTCGAAGTGCGCGATCGAGGCCAGCACGGTGAAGATCGTGCCGATCATTCCGAACACCAGAAAACCGCCCCCGCCGAAGAACCAGAAGGAGCCGAAGACGATCAAAGCGGTCGAGTAGAATACCGGCGCATTCACGAAAGCTGAAACGATGCCGGGTTCGCGGTCCTTCAGGACCTCGACCTCGATCTTTCCGGTCGTCGGTTCCCCGCCGCGGATGGTGCGGTAGATGTTATACGCCAGAATGAAGTAGCCGGCCAGATAGAGAACCCCCCCGATCAGGCGGAAGAACATCGGCGCGCGAATCGCGTTCAGCGTTTCGACGAAGTCGGGATAAGCGGGGGTCGTTCCATCGACGGCGTTCAACATGATGCCCTGGGTGATCCCGGACACCCACATCGCGGCGATGTAGAGGAGGATGCCGACCATTCCGAGCCAGAAGTGGAGATTCGCCAGGGCGACGGAGTGGAGACCGCGGCAGCTGACCTCGGCGTCGTGGGGTTCGGGGGCGCCCTTGCGTCGCCACAGTCGCGGAGCCAGCCAATAGAACATCCCGGCGGCCATGAACCCGTTCCAGCCGAGGGTGCCGCTGTGCACGTGCCCGATCGTCCAGTCCGAGTAGTGGGACAGGCTGTTGAGGGCCTTGATGGAGAGAAGCGGCCCCTCGAAAGTCGCCATCCCGTAGAAAGTGACTCCGGCGGCGAGGAACTTGAGCACCGGATCGGTGCGAAGGCGGTGCCAGGCCCCGCGGAGCGTCAGGAGGCCATTGAGCATCCCGCCCCAGGACGGTGCCCAGAGCATGAGGCTGAAGATCATCCCCAGCGCCTGGAGCCAGGTGGGAAGGGCGGTATTGAGGAGGTGGTGGGGGCCGGCCCAGATGTAGAGGAAGACGAGGGACCAGAAGTGGATGACCGAGAGCCGATAGCTGTAAACCGGTCGCTGTGCCGCCTTCGGCACGAAGTAATACATAATCCCGAGGATCGGGGTCGTGAGGAAAAAGGCGACCGCGTTGTGGCCGTACCACCACTGGACCAGGGCATCCTGCACGCCGCCGAAAATGGGGTAGCTGTGGGTGAGGCTGGTCGGGATGGACAGGTGGTTGACGATGTAGAGCATCGCCACCGTAACGATGGTGGCGATGTAGAACCACAGGGCGACGTAAAGACTGCGCTCGTTCCGTTTGGCGAGGGTCCAGAAAAAGTTGATTCCGAACACCACCCAGATCAGGGCGACGGCGATGTTGATGGGCCAAATCAATTCCGCGTATTCCTTGCCGCGGGTCAGTCCGGCCGGCAGGGTGATGGCGGCGGCGACGATGATGGCCTGCCAGCCCCAGAAATGGATCTTCGAGAGGGTGTCCGAGGCGAGCCGACAGCGGCAGAGTCGCTGGGTGGAGTAATAAATGCCCGCAAACATCATGTTGCCGACGAAGGCGAAGATGGCGGCGTTGGTGTGGAGGGGGCGCAGGCGGCCGAAGGTGAGAACTTGCAGTCCTTCGTTCCGGATCAAGCCGAACGTGATCCATTCGAGGAACTTCCCGTTCATTTGCCAGAAGTTCAGCTGCGACGCGATCAACGCACCGACACTCATGCCGATCACTCCCCAGAAGATGGAGGCGATCAGGAATTGGCGGGTGATCCGGTCGTCGAATTCAATGGTAACGCGTGAAGAGGAATCGGACTGAGACATGTGGTGGAAGGAAAGATTCAATGGCGGTCTTCGGGAGCCCGGTCGTCGTCGCGGAGCGGCAGGAGGGAGTCCTGCTCGGGGCTTCCGGAGTTGCGCCGGTGAAGAAAGAGGAAAAGGCCCAGGAAGAGCGTGGCCAGCAATAGGCTGACGAGGAGGGTCAAGCCAATCACATTCATGGGAACGAGCGTCTTGATCGGAGAGCGAACGAAGGCCAACCAGTGGATGGAGGGTAACAATGCATTGTGAGGAATATTAGAAAAGCTTTGGTGCGCCGATCAAGCCATAAGGCATTGTGATTTGCGTTTTCATTTGAATTTCGGTCGGAGGTGCCGTCCTCCCTCAACCGCGACGGGCCGCGGCAAACAGGAATTGCTGGGCGAGGCCGGCCGCCCGACCGAAGTGTGCGGTCGCGAAGGTCTGCAGCTGGGGCTCCGAAAAGCCGATTAAATGGTAGGCGTCCCGAAGTTCCCGGGAGATCCAGGTGTCGATCGGAAACGCTTCCAAACGTCCCAGACCGAACAGCAGGACGCAGTCCGCGATCTTGCGGCCGACTCCGGGCAGACGCATGAGTTCGTGGCGCGCGTCCGCAGTGGGGAGCGCCGTCAGCCGGGTCAGAAAATCGGGCTCCCGGGCGAGAAATGCGGCGGTCCGGTGGATTCCTTTGGCCCGGTAACCGATTCCACAGGCCCGAAGGTCGGATTCGGATCGGCGGGCGAGGTCTTTCCAGCCGGGCGGGCTGACGTAGCCGTCCCCGATCGGCGTGCCGAACCGCCGGGAAAGTTCCAGCAGTCCCGCCCGGATCTGATCGATCCGTTTCTGTGGACTGAGGAGGAAGGACAAAAGGGTTTGCTCGACGGGCTGTCGGAGAATGCGAAGTCCGGGACAAAGGGTCATCGCCTTCCGCAGAACCGGATCGGATCGCCACGGGAGGGCGTCGGCCAACGCCTCGAAATCGATGTCGGTTGCGAAAAGTTCCTTGAGGGCCGCTTCGGCCCCATGAGTGTTTCCGTGGAGCAACACCCAGTTCAGCTTCCCGGTCTCCGAGGCCGACAGCCGGTAAACGCGGTCCCGATGGATCCCGACCCAGACATCCGCCGTTTCTTCCCGGCGCCAGAGAAAGGTCTGCCCGCCCGCCAGGATCTCGCCCAGGACGTCCGGTCGCAGCGGTTCACCCGGCGAGAGGCTGCCTTGGTCCCGGTTCATGGCTCCCCGGTTTCGTCCGTGCCTGGAGGATTTACCGAAGACCAGAGGAAACTTTGCTTATCGAGAACCGTTTCGCCTTCCGGATTCGAGACAACCAGCCGCCACGCTACCGGCCGGGTCTCGGGAGAGGGCCAGTCGGAGCCGGTCATTCCTGTCCAAAGAGTCGCTTTGTCCAGGTTCTCGATGCGAAAGGTCTCCTCCCTCGTCTCCGGAGAGCCCGGGATTTGCACCTCGAGCGAAACCCGTGCGGGACGGCCCCGCCATTCCGCGGGCACGGGAATGATCCAGTAGTAGCCCCCACGCGCCATGGGTTGGGAGCGCAGATAGAGACGGTCTCCGGGATTCTCCTTCCCGGTGAAATATTCGGAAATCCGGGCGAAATCCCTTTCCGGAGCATAGCGCCGCTCGACCCCGGTGGAATCGTTTGGGGTGGGAACGCTTTGACAGCCTCCGAACAAAATTATCAAGAAAGGGTATAAAAGAAGTCGCACGCCGCGCATGGGATGGGATTGTGTTGACGAAACTGGTAATTGAAACTCTTCTTTGAGCATCCTGTTGGATCACAATCAAAAGCTACCCCCAGTCATGCAACTTCGGAAGTTTTCTGAATGGTGGCGCTTTGCCGGAGTATTCCCCGTCAGCGCTTTGTTTCTCGCAATTTCCTTCCCCGTTCTCCTCGCTGAAGAGGAAACGGCCCCTACCCCCGCGCCGACCGCAGAAGGAGTCACCGGGGAAGCGTCGTCGGACGCGGAAGAACCGGCCGGGGAGTCTTCCGATCCGCCTGCGGCGGAGGCCGGGAAAGAGGTTGAAGCGGAGCCAGTCGGGGAATCCGGATACGCGCCCGTAACGGAGGCACTGGTTGCGATCCGGGGCGACCGGCAGAGCGGTATCGGGACGCTGGTGGAGATCGATGGCGAGGTGTTCGTTCTCACCGCCCTTTCCGCTTTTGCGAAGAACAGCCGTATGGCGTTGAGAACGGCAACCGGCGAGACGATTCCGGTCGACGGAGTGGCGGGTGCGCGGAACAGCGATCTGGCGATGCTCAAGGTTGCGGGAGACACCTCGGAGCTTCCGGTGGCCGGGTCCTTGTTCGATGCCCCGTTGGAGTCCGGAACCTCGTTGACGATTCAGACGCCCCACGACGAACTGGAAGCCTCCGGCGGATCCGTGGAAGGCGGGCGGGCGGCCGCACCGGAGACCAGGTCGTTCGTCTTCGCCGGCACGCCGGTCGTTCTGGATGGAAAAGTGGTCGGTGTGTTCAGCCCGGCCCGGAACGTATTCGCCGGGTCCGGTGACGAACCGCCTCCGACGGAAGGCGAAGTCTGGCAGGACGGGATGGTGTTTCTCTCGTCGGACCTCCGTTGGCAGCCGATCAATCCGATCCGGATGGCGGCCCAGGCGAGGACACTCGCCGGGGTGGCGGCCCAGGTGCAGCAACTGGGTGCCTTTCTCGGGGTCGGATCCCTCGGTTTCTCCGAAGTTTCCGTCCAGCCCCTCCTCTCGGCGAAATCGCGGCTTTACGACGGGATTTTGGATTCCCGGGACAAAACCGCAACGGATCTGAAGCGAGTCCGGGACCGTTTCGTTTTTTCGGTCACCAGTTTCTCGAGCGACATCGCGCCGACGTTGATTGCCGCCGGGCGCGACTACTACGGCTACTTCCAGCCGGAGGTGGCGGTCTTGAAGAACCTGTACAGGCCCGTATGGGAAAAGCTTTCCGAATTGAAAGAAAGTCCCTCGAAAGCCGATGGCTACGCCCGTTGAGCGGGAGTTAGGGAAGAGTCCGTGAAATCAGGGTGCCGTGAGTTCTCCCCGCCCACCCTCTGAATCGTCCGCCAAGGCGCGATCCGGAGTTCTCCACGCGGGGGTGCCCGGACTGGCGGTTCTGCTCACGGGAATCCTGCATTTTTCGCTGTTTCCGCCGTTGTCCTTCGCGGAGGCGGGCTGGTTTTTCCTTCTCCCGGTGTTGCTCGTCGACTGGTCCGGCCATCGCCGCCGGTCCGTGTTTCTCTGGGGCTGGGTCGCGGGGATGGTCGGCTGGCTTCCCTCGCTGTTCTGGTTGCGGCATGTGACCTGGGCCGGCACCGTCGCCTTGTCGGCTATTTTGGCCGTATTCTTCGCCGTCTGGCTGACGGTCTGGGGAAGACGAATCGGGAGATCCGCCGGGTGGTGGATTCCGCTCGGGGCGGCCGGGCTTTGGGTGGTCTTCGAGTGGGTGCGGACCTGGTTGTTCTGGGGCTTCCCCTGGAATCCGCTGGCCCTGTCCCAATGGAACCGCCCGGCGATGCTGTCCTTCCTCCCTTTCACGGGTGCCTGGGCGCTTTCCTTCCTGCTGGTTTGGATCAACGTTTCCCTGGCCGGGTGGGTGAAGATGCCGTTCACCGATTGGAGGAGAAAGGGGTACCTGACCTTCCTCCGAAAGGTGCCCCTGAATCTGGTCGTCCCCGTCGGGGTGCTGGTGGTCGGGGCCGGGTGGTATTTCATGGCCTCCTTGCAGCGGGAGGTCTCCGAATCGGTGCGGGTGGGCTTCGTGCAGCCCTACTCGAAGATGAAGTGGGACCCCGCCTCGGTGCGGGAAAACCTGCAAAACCTGTGGGATGAAACGCGGTCTGCGGCGGCGGACGGGGCGGAGATCGTTCTTTGGCCGGAATCAGCCACTCCGTATCCGGTTGTTGGAGACGAAGGAATGAAACGGGGCGTCGAATTGCTCGTCGGGGAGATCGGGACTCCGGTGTTGATGGGGAACATGGCCTTTTACGAAAGCGAAGGGGTTTACGAAAACGCCGTGTTTCTCGTGCGGCCCGAGGGGGGACTCGTGGAGGCTTACTACGCCAAGCGCGAATTGGTCCCCTTCGGAGAATTTATTCCGTTTCGCGAAACCTTTCCGTTTCTCGAGAAAGTCGTTCCCATCGGGCTGGACTGCAGACCCGGAGACGCGGCCATTACGTTTCCGTTTCCGGACGGTTCGCGGATCGGTCCTCTGATTTGCTACGAAGAGGTTTTTCCCCGACTGACCCGCGAAACCGTCCGGGCCGGCGCCGATTGGCTGTTCGTCGCAACGAATAACGCCTGGTACGGCGAGGGTGCGGGCGCCTACCAACATGCGGCCCATTCGGTATTGAGAGCGGCGGAAACCCGTCGGCCCGTGCTACGTTCCGGAAACGGCGGTTGGTCGGGCTGGATCGACGCATGGGGACATGTGCGGCATGTGGTGGAGGACGAGGAGGGATCGATCTATTTCCAGGGGCAGGAAGTGGTTCCGGTCGACCGGGACCTCCGCTTCGACGGGACCGTCACCCGTTATGTTCGCTGGGGGGATTGGTTCGTCGCCCTGAGTGCGTTTCTGGCCCTGGGCGGAGAATGGAAGGCGCGGAACATCCGTGCCGGGAAATGATGGGGCGATCGGCACTACGGAAAACCTTTATCTTCGGGGTAACCGGAACCGCGGCGGTCCTGCTGAGCCTTTGGATGATTCTTCCCGCAGCGATTTCCTTTTTCGCGGAAAGGGCGATGGAAGGCGCGGGTTTGACGGAACCGAGGGTGGAGGACGTATCCGTCGGTCTCTCCCGGAGTTCCGCGGGTGCGGTGTCCGCCGGATGGGACGGTGGAACCTTTGCCGTGACCGGCGCCCGGTTCACCTACCGGCTGAAACGGTTGTTTCGGGAGCTGCACGCGGATACGGTTTTCGCCGAGAGGGCGGAGATACGGATTCGTCCGGGCTCCGGGGGCCGTCCGGAGGAGTCCGAAGAGGATGCGGGGCAAGCGGACCGGACGGGATCCGCAGGAGTGCCCGTTCCCTCTCTTCCGTTCGACGCGATGGGAATCGGGGATCTGACCCTGGTCCGGGAGGGATTGCCGCCGATCGGCTTTCGGCCCTTCGCAGGGAAGGCGGAAAACCGGATCGGACTCGTGGCGGAAATCCGGGATCCGGAAGGGCTGTTGTGGCTCGAAGGGGATGTGGAAGAGGGTCGATTACGTTCCATTTCCGGGTTTCTCGATACCAGCGAGGCGGGAAAGGTGTTCCGGTGGATGGGCGGACTGGCGGGACGGAAGAGCATGCCCGAGGCGGAGGATTTCTCGGTCGGCCTCCGCTGGGACGATCCGGCAACCCCGAACGCACGGGCGGGGATCGAGGCGAAGGTTTCCCGGATATCGCTTGGCGGATGGACCCTCCCGTCGGCGGAGGCCCGGTTGGATGGGCGGACGGGTAAGAACGGTTGGGATCTCAACGGAATGCTTCGGCTGGACGACGGCAGGGAAACGCTGGAGTTTTCCATCACCTCCCGGATGGCGAAGGACGGATCCGGAACGGGATGGATCGGTTTCGGGCCGAAAGTCTTCTCCCGATGGTCACCGGCGGGGAACCCCGATTCGGCGATGGGCGACAGTGTTTTCACCGGAACGGTGACCGCTTTGGTGTCGGGAAGCAAAGGGGCGTCCGGATTCGAATCGACGGGTTTCGTGCGAATTCGGGACGGAGAGGTCGGCCCGGCCTCGGTTCCGGATCTGGTTCGCGGGATCGAAGTTCGGACGGCTCTGGATCTCGCTCCGGTTGTTTTCACGAGCGAGCCGCAGACTCTTCGATTCGACCGGATCGTCGTGGACCGTTTCGAATCCGGGAACGGACGGATTCAATGGAGCCTGGCCAGAGACGGGAAACTGACCGTTTCCGAGGCGGAGTGGAGCGTACTCGGGGGAAGGCTTTCCCTGCGGGAGCCGGTTGGGATGGAGTTCGGGGAGAACGGATTCTCCCTCCCCTCCGCTACGCTGGATGCGGAGGGAATCGATCTGGAAGAGATCGTGCGGCTTGTCCAATTGGAGAAAGTGGACGCGACAGGGAAGTTGAACGGACGGCTTACGGTTTCGATCAAGGAGGGGCGGGTGGATCGGTTTCAATCGAGTTTAAGGCTCGAAACCGAGGAAGGGGCTTCCCTCCGCTTCGGCGATCTCGCTTTCGTCAGGGAGATGCTCGGAAAGCAGGCATCCGGGGCTTCGGGCGGTTCCGATGTGCTGGTCCGTGCGGTGAGCGACTTGAGATTGAGGTCGTTCGATCTCGAGCTTGATGCGCTCGCAGACGGGAAGAACACTTTCGTCGAAATACGCGGGGGGTCGAGGGCTCCGGATATCGAAGCCCCCGACATCCGGCTCGATTTCAATCTGGCGATTCCCTACGAAAAAGTGGTCCGGCTGGCTCTGGCCGGTCGCGGTCTGTCCTTCGGCGTTTCCGAATGAGCCTCACCACTCCCCTGTTCGAATTCGGTCACGGTTCGGAAAGAACGGCCCTTGCGCAGTCGGAATCTATCATCTACGGTCTTCGTATGTCCGGGCGTCCGCACAGCATCGTGTTCCTGCTTTTCGGGGCGGGATTTCTTATCTCCTGCACCACGCAACACGAAATCACCCACAAGGTCGAGCCGGTGCAGATCACGGTCGATGTAAACGTCCAGGTGCAGGAGGAGTTGAACGACTTCTTCGGCGAGTTGGACGCCGCCTCCGAAACGGTCGAATATCAAGAATCCGAGGTTTCCAATGAATCGTAAAATCATGCTTCTCCGAGCCCTTTTGGCAGTGTTCGTCCTTTGCGGGACTTCCGCGGTCCTTTCCGCCGAGGATCTCGATCAGATCCGGGACCGTATGGAAGAGCGCCTGTCCGAGATTGATGATCTGAAGGAACAGGGACGGGTCGGTGAGAATAATCAGGCGCTCCTGACGATCCTGGGCGATATTTCGCCCGAGCAGGAAAAGATGATCAAGGCGGAGAACAGCGATCGATTGAAGGTTTACGAAATCATTGCCGAAAAGACCAACCAACCGATAAAGAAGGTCCAAAAACAGAGGGCCGCCCAACTGGCCAAAAATTCCGCTCCGGGCGTCTACCTCCAGGACGCGGAAGGGAAATGGTATCGGAAAAAGCCCTAGGAATCCCGCGACAGGATCAGCCTTCGCGGGTCGATTTGGCGAACCGGGCGACCGACGAGAACAGGTCCTGGGCGAAAGCACCGATGGTTACGAGGATGAGCTGCAGCTCCCGGTCGTCGAAATAAACCGCATCTCCCTCGCGAAACACCTTCGGGATTTCGATCATTCGCGGAACGACCGGGGGGTGCTCCGGATCGATGACCGTGGAGGGGTCGACCGCGCGAAGCTCGACGATCAGTTCCCCGTTATCATCGGTTTGCCCGGCGGAGATTTTGTTCCGTTGCCGCATGAAGTTCTGTGCGATAAAGCCGAGGGAGGTCAGCGTATCCTCCAGTCCGCAGCGGATATCGTACTCCTTCTCCAACCGGTCGAACTTGTCGTCCAGCGGGGCGTGGACGAATGATTGCTGCCGCTCTTGGGCCTTTTTCTGGATTTCGGTCTGCTGCCCCGGATAGTCCCGGCTCGCCTTGACCAAAGAGAGAAACAGGTGGGCGTTATTCATGCAGGTCACCGCCAGATTCATCGCATCCCCGATCACCTGCCGAATCAGCAAATCGCGGGCGTAGGCCTGCATCTGCTCGAAATTCTGATGAACTTTCGAGGCGGGCATGATGTGAACCGCCTTCGAGTGACGGTCGTAATCTTCTTCCCGGGCACGTTCGCGGGAAGAGAGATTGAAAGCCAACATATCAAAATGGCGCTGGAGCCCTCCCATGAACTGGTTCACCAGGTCCTGCAGGTTGATCTGTCTCGGTTGGCCTTCTCCGGGTGTTGAAGAATCGGTCATGGGGACAACGATTTCGACGGCAGCCGCCGGATGCAAAACCTTTTCGCCGGGACGCGGGAATCAGGAGCCTTTCGAATGTGTCGGATTTGACAGATAGGTCCTGCTACCTGCTTGAAAGACACGGGAAACCAACTAGATTCGGCCTCTATGGAATTAAAAACTCAAACAAACGAACGCGTCGTGAAAGGCCTCCGCCAGGTAGTGGCGGACAGCTATGCACTGTTGGGGCAGACCCATATCTGCCACTGGAACGTCGAAGGTTCCGACTTTTTCGCTCTTCACCAGGCTTTCGAGGAGCAGTATACGGAACTTTTCACGGCAACGGATGAGATCGCCGAACGGATCCGGGCGCTGGGTGCCTATTCCCCGGGCGGGCTTTCCAATCTCGCCAGGATGGCCGGATTCAAGGAAATCGCGGAGGACGCGTCGGCACGGGACATGGTTGCGTCGCTGATCGAGCAGAACGAGAAATTGATCAACGATGCCGCCGAGGCCCGCGACGCAGCAGCGGAAACGGACGATAAGGAAACCGAGGACCTGATGATCTCCCGAATCCAGGTTCACGAGAAGACCCGGTGGATGCTGAAGAGCTTCCTCAAGAGCTGAAACCGGTTCTCGCTTCCGGCGGTCTGGACGGATGCCGGGGAGGATGGATCTTTTCCTCCCTGACAGACGGCCGGTTTCTATGGCGGTTCCTCCCCTCCCTCCGCGAGCTGAAACGATTCGCGGCAAGGGACGCCGTGCTCCTGGCGGACGTTCCGATCGGGTTGCCTGATCGGAGCTACCCGGCGAGGCGTTGCGACGTCGAGGCGCGCAGGGCTCTGGGTCCGCGGCGCGGCCCGAGCGTCTTCGCCCCTCCATCCGTGGCGGCGCTGGGAGAGACCACATACAGAGGTGCGAACGCCGCGAATCGTCGGGAGACGGGGAAAGGATTGTCCGTCCAAGCCTGGAATCTCGCGCCGAAAATCCGGGAAGCATGTGAATGGCGGGGAGGACCGCCGCTCCGAGAGAGCCACCCGGAAGTTTGTTTCCAGCACCTGACGGGTCGGGCCGCACGGTATTCGAAAAAAACTCCGGAGGGGAAAAAAGAGCGTTTCGAACTGCTTTGCCTCGTGGACCGGTCCGCGAAATCGTCCTTGGCGGAAGCGCGGGAAAGGATCGGACATTCCAAAGCGGTCGTGGATGACTTTCTGGATGCCGCCATCCTGGCGGTAGCCGCGACCCGGGAAATCAGACCCCTTCCTCCCCGACCACGGAAAGGAGAACCCGTCATCTGGGCCCCGAAAATGGTTTGAACCCC
>CAZBLJ010000050.1:10097-14433 GCA_964492605.1 uncultured Puniceicoccaceae bacterium | reverse complement strand
TTCACCGTCCGGCTCATCAAATGATAATACCCAACCTGCCCTTCTCCTACCTTCCTGCGCTTTCGTCGTTTCATGCCAGGAGAATCCATGGTCCCTGTCAGCCTGTCAAGAATAATAGGACGTTTCTATTATTAACTATTCATTGCCAAAGATGGGATCGGGAGCCATTCTTGGCCGTTTAAATGGGCGACGCCGAATTAAAATACCGCCTTTCGCACCTTGGGGAACGATTTGCCGCAGGGAGCGGGATTGAGGATCTTATGGATGACTTGGGGAAAGCTCTCGTCGTGGGTGATCGCTCTATGGCAATGCTGGGCGGGGGGAACCCCGCTCCCATTGAGGCTGGGCGCCAGCTCTGGCGCCAGAGAATGAAAGAACTCATGGAGGAGGGGGATGTTTTTGACCGGATGCTCGGTTACTACGACCCACATCAGGGGAATCGGCGGTTTCTTGATGCGATCGCCGACCTTTTCAACCGGGAATACGGCTGGGGGATCACTGCGGAAAACGTGGCGGTTACGAGTGGTGGGCAGACCGCTTTCTTCTTTCTGTTCAATCTGATCGGAGGAGACGGGGGGAGGGTGCTTTTCCCGCTTTCCCCGGAATATATCGGGTACTCGGCGCAGGGAATTTCCGACCAAACCCTTCTCTCGGTTCCCGGTAAAATCCAAAAGGAAGAGGACCCCTTTTTCCGCTATCATGTGGATTTCGATTCGCTGCCGGACGATCCTTCGATCCGGGCGGCCTGCGTGTCCCGTCCCACGAATCCGACCGGGAATGTCCTCTCTCTCGCGGAACTGAACCAGTTGCACGCTTACTGTCGGAACCGGGAGGCGCTCCTTCTCATCGATAATGCCTACGGAACGCCGTTTCCTAATATGATCTTCCGCGAGGAGGAACCGTTTTGGGGAGAGGGCGTGGTGTTGACCTACTCGTTATCCAAGTTGGGTCTCCCCGGCACGAGGACGGGTATCGTTATCGGGCCGGCGGAAATCTGCCGTGCCGTTTCCTCGATGACGGCCGTCGTCGGACTGGCCAACGGATCGATCGGACAGGCCCTGACCCTGCCGATGATCGAGGACGGCTCGCTCCTGAAATTTTGCCGCGAAGAGGTGCGGCCCTACTATGAGCAGCGGTCAAAACGGGCGGTGGACATCCTGAGGGAACAATTCAAGGGGATCGACTTCCGCGTCCATCGACCCGACGGTGCCTTGTTCCTCTGGCTTTGGTTTCCCGGATTGGGAATCCATAGCGCGGAACTTTACCAGAGGTTCAAGGAGGCCGGTGTGCTGGTGGTTCCCGGTCACTTCTTTTTCCATAACCTGCCGGATCCGTGGGAGCATTCGCATGAATGCGTCCGGATCAATTGCGCGATGGATATCGATGGTTTCCCGGAAGCCGCCCGCCGGATGGCGGGGGTGTTGTGCCAGATCCAGCGATAGATCCAATCCGTCAGTCGTCCAGAGTGAAACCGATTTTGAGGGTCACCTGCCAGTGGGCGACCTTTTGGTCCTCGATATGGCCCCGGGTTTCGACGACTTCGAACCAGCGCATGTTGCGGATGCTTTCCGCCGCCTTGGCGACGGCGTTCTGGATGGCTTCCTCCTGAGTATTGGTCGAGGAGCCGGTGATTTCGATCTTTTTGTAGATATGGTCCATATTGGAAAGCTTGTAGTCGAGAGAGCCTGAATGCAAGTAGGGATCCCGGTTATGCTCGGGGAGCGTTAAAATTGGGGCCCGCCTTCGCTCGGAGAGTTCCGCCCTGTTCTTTCTTCCCGCGAAGACTTGCGGAAACCGTGCGAGTGTCCATGGTTCACCGAATGGCTTTGGATCGACTCAAGAAGATCAAGGACAGCTACGATGTGATCGTCATCGGTAGCGGACTCGGTGGGCTTACCGCCGCCAACACGCTTGCCAAGGCGGGCCGTTCGGTCCTGGTTCTCGAGCACCACTATCAACTCGGCGGACTCGCCACCTGGTTCAAACGCCCGCGGGGGCACATCTTCGATATTTCCTTGCACGGCTTTCCCTATGGCATGGTCAAGTCCTGCCGGAAATATTGGACCCGCGAAATCGCCGATTCCATCGTCCAGCTCAAGGACGTCCGCTTCATCAACCCTCAGTTCGATGTCTGGACGACCTTCGACCGGGAGGACTTCAGCCGGAAATTGGTCGAGGAATTCAAGGTGCCTGCGGATTCGGTAACTGCTTTCTTCGAGCACCTGCGGGCGATGAACTACTATGATCGCGACGACCGGACGACCGGCGAACTGTTCGAGGAGTTCTTCCCGGGTCGTTCCGATGTGAAGCGATTGCTCATGGAGCCGATCGCCTACGCGAACGGTTCCTCGGAGGATGATCCGGCGATCACCTTCGGAATCGTCTTCAGCAATTTCATGAGCAAAGGCGTTTTCACGTTCCGTGGCGGCACGGATGTGCTCGTCGGGAAGATGGAGGAGGAGATGAAGGCCAACGGCGTCGACATCCGCAAAAAAGTCCTGGTGGAAAAGATCGAGACCGAGGAGGTCAACGGAAAGCCGGAGGTCAGGGGCGTCACGGCGAACGGTCGTTTTATTCCGGCCCGTGCCGTCGTTTCCAACGCCAACGTAAAGAATACGACCCAGCGGCTTTTGGGGGAGGATCAGCTGGCACCCGAATTCGTGGAGGCCGTCGAGGCGGTTCGGGTGAACACCAGCTCCTGTCAGGTTTACATGGGGATCAAGGAAGGGGAGACGATCGAGAACATCGGGGACCTGGTTTTCACCTCGCAGGCGGAGAAGTTCTCCAGTGAGGAGTTGGTCGACCTGCACACGACCAGCCGGACGTTTTCCGTATATTACCCGGAGATGCGGCCGCACCTTGATCCGCCCCGGTATTCGGTGGTCGCCTCCTTGAACGCGAAGTGGTCGGACTGGGCGAATCTGGACGAAGAAAGTTATAAGCGGGAAAAGGAACGTCTCTGCGAGGAGTCGATCACGGCTCTGGAAACGTATCTGCCGGGTATCCGCAGGAAGCTCGATCATGTGGAAGCCGCGACTCCTCGGACGGTCAACCACTACACCCGCCACATAGGCGGGACTTCTTTCGGGACCAAGTTCGAAGGCTTGCAGGTATCGATGGATCTCCCGGAAAGGGTGCCCGGTCTTTACCACGCGGGCAGCGTCGGAATCATCATGTCCGGATGGTTGGGAACGATCAACTACGGGGTGATCGTTTCCAGTAAGGTGGACCGCTTTCTCGGAGTGAGGCCCGGCGTTACTTCGGTCTAGGCGAAGAGGCGGGCGACAAACATGCTCCGGTCTCCCTCTCTTGCCCAAGCCGCAGCGAAATTCGGATTCCGAGGATTGATATCGACTTTCGTTTCGTGCGGGATAGCCACAAGGTCCATCTCTACCATGCGTTTTCATCTTTTTCTTCTGACCGCATTCTTGATCATGCGCCCCTTGGCCTGGGCTCAACTGGAAGAGGTTTCCAAAGAGCAGGTGCAGCAGGCCATTGACCTGGCCTGGGATATGGGGGAGGCCTGGCAGCAGGGGGAATTGCCGGATCTGGCGTTTACGCCGGAGGAGTTCCGCCAACTGGCGCGGGATCTGGAAGCCGCGCTTTCGTCCACCCAATTGGACGACCTGGCGAGTTTGCAGGCCGCACTTCCGCAGGTGATGGCCGCTTTGTCGAAAACGGAGAACGGGCGGCACTATGTGGCGTGGCTCCTCCAGCGGTACGACTACGCGGTGGTGGCTCGGTGGTCTCGCGAAGAGGCGGCGGAGGCGGCGAAAGAATCCGGGAAAAAGCCGAATGCCCGACAGGTCCGGGAGTTCCGCGACGATTACGTGACCGACCTCCAGGTCTGGCGGCATCGCATCGCCGAAAGAACGGCACCCCAGCCGACACCGGGCCTGGTTTCCTTGATCAAAAGAATCTTCGCCGAAAAAGGAGTGCCCGGAGAGCTGATCTGGCTGGCGGAGGTGGAATCCTCGTTTGATCCGCAGGCGATCAGTCCGGTAGGGGCGAAGGGTTTGTTCCAGTTCATGCCGAAAACGGCCGAGTGGATGGGACTTTCCTTGCGTCCGGAGGACCAGCGGACCGACCCTGCCCGCAGCGCCGCTGCTGCTGCGGATTACCTGAAATACCTGTTCGGCCGCTTCGAGTCCTGGCCTCTGGTTTTGGCGGCCTACAACGCCGGGGAGGGTCGGGTGCGGCGGCTCCTGGAAGAACGGAGTGCGGTCGATTTCAACGGCATCGCGAGCGTTCTGCCCTCGGAAACCCGGATGTATGTTCCCAAGGTGCTGGCCACGATCGAGTTACGGGAGGGCGTGGCACCGGCGGGGATTCCGGC
>CAZBLJ010000050.1:0-9997 GCA_964492605.1 uncultured Puniceicoccaceae bacterium | reverse complement strand
TTTGGGACGTTTTTAATGGCCGGTGGTGCGGAGATCGAATCGTCAGGTTTTGAGGAAAGGTCCTTGGAATCAACGAATATTGATTCCAAATGAAAAGCTCTGGAAGCCGATCTTTTGGCTGACCTTCGTCCTTGCACCTTCCGGGTTCATCCGGTCTACTGAGCCCTTCGCTCTCAAAAGAACTTCAGCCGTAAACGGATATGAGCAAACTCGAGGAATTTAAGGAACTGGCGCAAAAAGGAAAGAACGGACGGTTCTCGCTCTACGACACCCATCTCAGTCCCGGTGAAACGGCTTCGTTGGGGTTGCCGTTGCCGGAGCTTCTGGGATATGCGCCGCTGTATCTGCCGGTCAAGGTCATCAACGGAAAGCAGTCGGGTCCGACGACCTTGATGTTCGCCACCATGCGGGGGGACGAATTCAACGGCATGGAAATTCTCAAGCAGATCAGCGAAATGTCGCTGATGGATGATTTGCACGGCACCTTGATTCTGGTTCCGGTTTTGAATGTTTTCGGGCTGCTGAACCGGAGGCCGTATCTCCCGGACGGGGAGGTTCTCGACCGGGCTTTCCCCGGAGCGGAAACGGGAACTTACAGTCAGCGGATGGCGCATCTGTTTATCGATAGTCTGTTCGACCGTTGCGACGTGTGCGTAGAGATCTGTTCGGGCTCCTTAAACCACAATTTGTTGCCCCACTTGTATACCAATTGCGCAGTGGCGGAAAACCGCCAGCTCGCGGGAAGTTTTCCGGTATCCGTGGTCGTGAATATCGAACCGGAGGAGGGAAGCCTTCATAAAGTTGCGGTCGACTCGGGAAAGTTGATGCTGACCTACAGTGCGGGCGAGGCGATGCGTTTCGATGCCGATGCGATCCGTTTTGGGAAGAAGGGTCTTCTGCGTCTTTTGCGCCAGGTCGGCATGCTCCCCGAGTCGGGGAAATCGGCGGTGGAGAAAAAGCACGAGCCGGTCTTTACGGAGTCGAGCGACTGGCTCTACGCGACCAAGAGCGGGATTTCCCATCCGAAGGTGAAGTTGGGCGATCGCGTTCGAAAAGGGCAGACCGTGGCGGTCATTTCGGAACCGCTGGGAAGTTTTCAGGAGGTAACGGTCTCCGCCTTACACGAAGGGGTGATCGTGGGAAGCAACGACCTCCCTCTGGTCTTCGAGGGCGATCCACTCTTCCGCGTAGCGAAATTCGACGAGCCGGGAGCCGCCGCCGACAAACTGCAAGAATGGACCGAGGGAGGCTTGTCCCTTCCGTCCGAGGAAGGTGAGGCGGGAGCCTGAACCGGAACATTCCCGATGAGCGGTGGAGTGGCAGTGGGACCCGGCGGGGGGACGGACCGGATTCGGGCGGTCGGGATCTTTATCTGGGCGATTGCCGCGGGCTTTTTTCTCTACGAGTTTTTCCTGCGCACCTTTTTCGGGAGTTTGGAGCCGCAGATCATCAAGTCGCTTCAACTGAATGCGGCGACTTTTTCCCTCCTCGGATCCTGCTATTACCTGACTTACGGTCTGATGCAGATTCCAGTCGGGATCATCGTCGACCGTTTCGGGGTCAAGGCGACTACGGTGTTTGCGGCTTCCGTTTGCGGCCTCTCCGCTCTCCTTTTTGCGGCGGCCCAGAATTTCGCGATGGGACTGGCCGCACGCTTGCTGATGGGATTCGGCTCGTCGTTTGCCTTTATCATTCTTCTGGTGATTGCCCGCGACTGGTTTCCCCGGAAAAACTTCGGACTGTTTGCGGGGTTGTCCCAGTTCATCGGTACCCTCGGGCCTATCCTGGCCGGGGGACCCTTGGTGTTGATGATTACGAAGGAGCACATCGACTGGCGGGTCATCATTTCCGCACTGGGGTTCGTGGGGTTCGGAATCGCGGTTTTGGGGCTTCTGTTCGTTCGCGGTCGCAAGTCGGACAACCCGGAGGAAATTCGTTTTCTGCTTCCGAAAATGCAGGTGGGCACACAGGTGAAGGCGCTCTTGAAGAATCGTCAGGCGTGGTTCGTGGCGTTATATTCGGCGCTCATTTACACGTCTATCGCCACACTCGGAGCGATCTGGGGCACCCGGGTGCTCATCGCGAAAGGCCTGACGCAGGAAACGGCCGGGGACGCGGTATCCATTCTGTGGATCGGATACGCCGTGGGGTGTCCGTTGGCCGGTTTTCTCTCGGACTCCCTGCGGCGCCGGAAGGCGGTCCTGATCGGGATGGCGGTTCTGGCCTTTGGCTCGACGGCGTCGTTGCGGTTTTTCGAAAGCGGAGATCTGCTTCTCTTCGGAACGATTTTCTTCGTGATCGGGTTCGCAGGCGGGGCCCAGAATGTGGGCTTTGCCACGATTGTCGAGAAAGTCACCGACCGCTTGAGCGCGACCTCGATGGGTCTCAACAACGGGTTGATGCTGCTCTTCGACACCGTGAACCCGGTCATCTTCGGGTTGCTTGTGACGATGACGCTTCAGAACAAGGATTCGGACGATTTCAAGGCGGAGAACTTCGATTGGGCTTTGACCTATATCCCGGGGTTATGCCTGGTTGCAGTCGCCGTAAGTGTCTTCCTGATACGGGAGACCTATTGCAAGCCGCAGCAGGATGTTATTTTGCTGGAGCGGGAGTGACTTGATTCTTCGCCTCCGAGTGCTTGCGGCGGGAGAACACCAGATTGGTTATCCCGAACAATCCGTTGCGGATCGACTCGGAGTAAGGGCTGGAGGGTATCCATTCGCGGGCACCCTGAAAGTATTGTTCGGTTTCTTGCTGGAGGGTGCTCAACGTAGTTGTCGAGTGAATCAAGTCGTAAAGCCGGTCCAGCGCCTCGGCGGAATGTCCGCACTCTTCGAGCAGTTGTTGTAGCAAAGGACGTTTGTCGGCGGGAAGATCGTCGAAAAGCCGTCGGAGAAACAGGGTCTTCACTCCGGTCTGGAAATCATAGGTGAGGCGGGAGAACTCTTCGCGGGGCAGAGCGGTTTCGTGAAGGTCGTTCTCCAGTTGGAATCCCAGCCCGATGGGGCGGGCGAAGTCGGTAAGCGGCTCCAGGGCGGGGGCTTCTTCGCCGGCCGCTCGTGCGCCGAGCCAGAGGGGAGCCTCGATGGTGTATCGGGTCGTTTTGAGGTAGTAGACCTCCTCGATCTGCGCCGACGCGACCTCGGAGAGAGGTTGGTTCAGGTAGGTGAGTTCCAGCGACTCCCCCAATCCGGTATCTTCGGTAACACCCGCCAGATACTGCTGGAGAGGAGCGACGAGGGACGGGTCCAGGGCGGGCTCGCTCAGCAGCCCGATGGCGAATCCGAAGAGAATATCACCGAGTACGACGGCCAGATGCTCCGAGGTTTGCCCCGGCAGCTTCAGGCGTTCCTCGATGCGGCGGTGCAGGGTGGGGCGCCCCCGGCGGCGGTCGGAGCGGTCGATGACGTCATCGTGAACCAGCACGAACGTATGGAACACCTCGAGAGCGTGGGCGGCGGCGAGGCATTCGGGAGAGGGGGGCTTTCCTCCGGAGAAAACAGAAAACGAGGCAATTGTCAGCGAGGGGCGGAGAAATTTTCCTTCGTGCTCGAGTTCGTCGAGGAGAGCATCGGCAAGCGGTTCCCCTCCGAGGCGCGCCGCCAGTCGTTCATGCAGGACACGGTTTCGATCAAAGGCGAAATCCCGGTACATTTGAATAGCGGGTGCCAGGTTCTTCAGAGGCTCTTCGGTGGAATGCGGAGGCACGGGAGAAGGTTGGCGAAGGGAGGGGGGTTCCGCAATCCCGAAGAGACGGGCGGTTCCTCTGCAAAAACCGCAAGAAAGACGGGAAGGCACACCGCTACTGGATTGTGGAGGAGAATCGCCGGGTCAGCTGAAGGCAAGACGGGCAAGCTGAGCGGTCAACCATCCGATAAGCCAGAAGGATGCCGACGTAATCCGGTGATTCCGTTGCGACTTTCCGGACGCTGTGATTTGCTGATCTCATGAAAGTCAGCATCCTCTCCTGTTCTCCCAGGTGTTATTCGACGAGACGCCTCGTCGAGGCCGCCAGGCAACGTGGCCACAGGGTCAAGGTTCTCAACACCACCCGTTTGAGCCTCGATCTTTCCCACGGGCAACCGGATTTGTATTACCACGACAAATCGATCCCCTTGCCCGATGCGATCATCCCCCGTATCGGAACCTCTATTACACGCTACGGCACCTCGGTGGTTCGGCAGTTCGAACAGATGGATGCCTACACGCCGAACACGGCGGCCGGGATCAGCAACTCCAGGGACAAACTTCGGAGCCTGCAGATTCTTTCCCGCCACGACATCGGCATCCCTACGACGGCGTACGTATACGACAAACGGGACGTCCTCGGCGCGCTGGACCGGGTGGGCGGCGCCCCGGTGATCATCAAGCTGCTGGAGGGCACCCAGGGGGTCGGCGTTATCCTCGCCGACAAGAAGGAGATCGCCAAGGCAATCGTGGAAACCCTCCACAGCACCAACCAGCAGGTTCTCCTCCAGAAATTTGTCGCCGAGAGCAAGGGCAAGGACGTCCGGGCCTTCGTCATCGGCGACCGGGTGGTGGCAGCGATCCGCCGGACCGCCCAGGGCCAGGAGTTTCGCAGCAACGTCCACCGCGGAGGCAAAGCAGAAACGATCGACCTCGATCCTCTCTACGCCTCGACCGCCGTCCGCGCCGCCCAGATCATGGGTCTCAAGGTGTGCGGGGTGGATATGCTCGAAGGCACGGACGGCCCCCAGGTCATGGAAATCAATTCCTCCCCGGGGCTGGAGGGAATCGAGACGGCGACGAACCTCGACATTGCCGGGGCCGTCGTCGATTTCGTCGCGGACCAGGTGAAATTGCCGGAGATCGACATCCGCCAGCGGTTGACCGTGAGCCGCGGCTACGGGATCGCCGACATTAGCATCCCGAAGGGGAGTTCCTTCGTGGGAAAAACCATCCAGGAAACGGGCCTGCGCGAACAGGACGTGGTCGTTCTGACCCTGCGGCGCGGAGGGTCGGTCATTTCGAATCCAAAAGGTTCTCGCCTCCTTGAGGCGGACGACTCACTTCTATGTTACGGCAAATCGGAAAACATGAAAGCCCTTATCCCCGATCATTCCCCGCGGAAGCGCAGGTTGAAACCCCTTCCGGTGACGAGCGTCACCGAAGCCTCCCATCATGAAAAGTAATGTAGGGGAATGGGGGCCCCAGAAAATCGCCCCCGGACAGCGCAAGCGACTGCGCCTGGAGTTCGGAAAGAGTTTCAGCGGATCCCGGCTCGCGCTGCCCCTGATGGTCTGGCGCGCACGGGAGCCGGGGCCGGTTGTCGGTGTCACCGCCGCCATTCACGGCGACGAGATCAACGGGACGGGCGCGATCCGGTCCCTCGTGGGCGATCCTCCCTTCACGCTGAAAAGAGGCTCCCTGATCCTCGTGCCCGTCATCAATATTCCCGGCTTCGAGCGCCATAGCCGCTACCTTCCCGACCGGCGCGATCTCAACCGAAGCTTCCCCGGTCGATCCACCGGAAGCCTGAGCGCCCGTCTCGCCCGACTGGTCTTCGACGAAATCGTCGGTCGCTGCGACTTTCTCATCGATCTGCATACGGCGGCGGTCCGCCGCACCAACTTTCCCAACGTCCGGGCGGATTGCAGCGATCCGGAGTGCGAACGTCTCGCCCGCGCATTCGGATGCGAAGTCATCGTGGACGGGGAGGGTCCGGACGGCTCCCTTCGGAGAGAAGCCGTCAAAGCCGGGAGCCCGACCATCGTCGTCGAAGCGGGCGAGATCTGGAAAGTCGAATCGGCCATCCTCGATTTCACTCTCCGCGGAATGGCCAACGTCTTCGCCGAACTGGGGATGACCGAGGGGGCCCCCGAACAACCCCCGCACCAGTTTATCGTCGAGGAAACCCACTGGGTGCGCTCCGAATCGGCCGGATTCCTCAGCTTCCACGTCTCGCCCGGAAGTTTCGTCTCCAAGGGCCAGCCTCTCGCAAGCAATACCACCCTTCTCGGCACGGAAAACGAAACCATCCGCAGTCCGCATGACGGCATCGTCATGGGGATGACCACCATGCCCGCCGTCGGTGCCGGCGATCCGGTCGTTCATATTGCCATGACCGGCACGAAACGGGAAAATCGAAAGATGGAAAAGAGCATCAACGAACTGGCCGAAGACTCCATGGAAACGGATCTCCGCGAACAGCTGGCCACGAACATCGCCGTCACCTACATGGAGGAGGATACATGACCTCTCCCCGCGTTATTGGATGGCGGGAGTGGGTGGAACTCCCCGAATGGGGCATCCTCATTCGGGCGAAAGCCGATACCGGGGCGAAATCCAGCGCCATCGACTGCGCAAGCATCACCGAGTTGCCGGGGTCCCGGGTGAAGTTCACGGTCCGCCTGGACCGGAAGCAGAAAAACCTCGTCACGCTGGAAGCTCCAGCGCTGCATCGGAAACGGGTCCGGAGCAGTTCGGGCGACGGCCAGGACCGATTTTACGTTGAGACCCTTCTCCGCCTGGGAGAGATCGAAAAACGGATCACCTTGAATTTAGTATGCCGACGGAGAATGATCCATCGCATGCTTCTGGGCCGCGAGGCTCTCGCGGATTCGTTCCTGGTCGATAGCGCGGTCGACCACTGGGCCACCCCCCGCAAACCGCCGCGACTTCCCTCCCGCATTCTCGATAAACTCTCCGCATCCCCATCCATAAACCCATCCACCCACTGAGTACCGACCCATGATTTCAGAGACATTTAAGGCCGACGACTGGGAAGCCGTCGAAGGATTCGACTTCGAGGACATCACCTACCACAAAGCCGTTGCTGGCGGCACCGTTCGTATCGCCTTCGACCGGCCCGAGTGCCGTAACGCCTTCCGCCCCAAAACCGTCGACGAGCTGCACACCGCACTGGAACACGCCCATGCGGATCCGGGTGTCGGTGTCGTTCTTCTGACCGGCAACGGTCCGTCCCCCAAAGACGGCGGTTGGGCCTTTTGCTCGGGCGGAGACCAGCGGGTGCGCGGCAGGGACGGCTATACCTACGAAGGAACCGAAGACGCGACCGGTGCCCGCATGGGCCGATTGCACATCCTGGAAGTGCAACGCCTCATCCGCTTCATGCCGAAGATCGTTATTGCCGTGGTTCCCGGCTACGCGGTCGGGGGCGGCCACTCCCTGCACGTCGTCTGCGACCTGACTCTCGCTTCCGAAGAACACGCCGTCTTCCAACAAAAGGATGCGGATGTGGCCAGTTTCGACGGTGGCTACGGCTCCGCCTATCTCGCCAAACAAGTCGGCCAGAAACGCGCCCGGGAAGTCTTCTTCCTCGGTCTCGAATACAGCGCCCGGGACGCCTACGAAATGGGCATGGTCAACAAAGTCGTCCCCCACGCCGACCTGGAGACGAAAGCGCTCGAATGGGCCCGTCTCATCAACGAGAAATCTCCCACCTCGCAAAAGATGCTCAAGTTCGCCTTCAACCTGACCGACGACGGCCTCGTCGGCCAACAGGTCTTCGCCGGCGAAGCCACCCGTCTCGCCTACGGCACGGACGAGGCCGCCGAAGGCCGCTCCGCCTTCGTCGAAAAGCGTAAACCCGACTTCAGCCAGTTTCCACGGCAGTATTGAGGGGGGAGCAAAACCCGAGAGGTGGAGGGTCAGTATCCTTGCCTGCCCTCCAGAGACCCGAGGGTATTCCGAGCGGTTTTGCGGCAGCCGTGGACGCTACCCCTCCCGAACGGAGGTCGCGGCGTTCCGACTACGCAACCGTGATCGAATCTTCCAGATACACGTCCTGGATCGCATGAAGGAGTTCGATTCCCTCTTCCCTCGGACGCTGGAAAACCTTGCGGCCCGAAATCAACCCGCAGCCGCCGGCGCGCTTGTTGATGATGGCCGTGCGGACCGCCTGCCCGAAATCGTCGTCGCTCGAGGCACCGCCCGAGTTGATCAGCCCGATCCGCCCCATGTAGCAGTTGGCCACCTGCCAGCGGCACAGGTCGATCGGATGGTCGGTGCAGAGTTCGCCGTACATCATCGGATGGGATTTTCCGTAGTTCTCCAGCCGCTTGAACCCTCCGTTGTGGGTGGGCAGCTTTTGTTTGATCAGATCGGCCTGCATGGTGACGCCCAAGTGATTGGCCTGCCCGGTCAGATCGGCGGCGGTCTGGTCGTTCCCTTCCTCGTTCTTAAACGCATCGTTTCGCAGATAGCACCAGAGCACGGTGAACAGCCCCAGGTCGTGAGCCATGGAAAAGGCCTCGGAGATCTCCTGGATCTGGCGGTTGGATTCCTCGGAGCCGAAATACACCGTCGCTCCGACCCCGGCCGCCCCCATATCGGCCGCCCGCTCCACATCCGTGAAGAAGATCTGGTCGTAGGTGTTCGGATAGGAAAGCAATTCGTTGTGGTTGAGCTTCACGATATACGGAATGTGATGCGCGAACTCGCGCGCCGTGCCTCCCAGCACTCCGGCGGTCGAGGCGACGCCGTTGCAACCTCCCTCGATGGCCAACTTGACGATGTTCCGCGGATCGAAATAGTCCGGATTCGGCGAAAAACTCGCCCCGGCAGAGTGCTCGATTCCCTGGTCGACCGGAAACAGGGAAAGGTAGCCGGTGCCACCCAGCCGCCCGTGACTGTAGAGCCATTGCAGGTTTCCGATCACCCGGTTCGAGCGATCGGTCGGGGCAAAGGCCCGGTCCACGAAATTCGGTTCCGGAAGCATCAGGCGCTCCTTCGGAATCCCCTCGCAGCGGTATTCCAGCAAGTTTTCCTGATCCTGTTCCAGGAAGGTTTCGATATGTTTATTCATGAGATCTGTTGGGTTCAGGGTGAATTCTTTCGGGAGTTTGCCAGAGAAGAGGCGTTATTCCAAACGGATAATTTGACGGAATCACAACCGTCACCGATCCGCTCGGACCGCTGGCATCGGACCGGGCCGTCACGTCCGGCTCTATCAGCACGGGCCGTCCTCACGTCCGGCTCTACCTAAATGAACAGCCTTTTCGCCAGTGATTAGCAACCGGCCATCTCCGTAGAGGGCGACGTGAGGAGACCCCGCTTGCCTATCCGCCCCATTCCTGTTCGTACTGTACACTTGGTTTCGAAATTTCCAGTCGAGAGCCTTGTGCGAGGCGTTTCGGATCCCCGCGTCCGTGCGGCTTTCACCCGCGTCGACCGGGCTCGCTTCGTGCCCGAATCGCTTCGAGATCAAGCCTGGGCTGACCGCCCCCTTCCTATCGAGGATGATGCGACAATCTCCCAGCCTTCGCTCGTCGCCCAGATGACGGAATGGCTGCAAACCGGGCCCGCAAGCCGGGTTCTCGAGATTGGAACCGGGTCGGGCTATCAAACCGCCATCCTCGCCGAACTGGCGCTCGACGTAGCCACCGTCGAATTCAGCCAGCCGCTGGCCGCGACCGCGCGAAAACGGTTGGAGAACCTCGGCTACGCGAACATCCGGTTTCGCATTGGAGACGGAAGAGAAGGATGGACGGAGCATGCGCCCTACGACCGCATCGTCTCCACCGTCGCTTTCCTGGACAGACCGACCCGCCTGCTCGACCAATTGTCCCCGGAGAACGGCATCGCTCTCATCCCCGTGGGACCGTCCAGCGAAACGCAGTCGTTGATCCGCTATCGAAAATCGGAGGCGGACATCACCGAGGAGCGCCTCCTTCCCGTTCGATTTCTCAGTCTACGATAGCGGCGCTCCCTCGGGGCTCCTCAGCCCTTCGAAGAACAACCGGGAGCATGGATTCGGTCATAGAGATCTGCAGAAAGCACGACTGCCTCGCGCCTGCGATTCTGCGTGATGCTGACCGCCCCATCTTCGATCACCTGCTGAAAGACAGGCTTAAACGTATTCTTGAGCCTGGAAGCGGCTGAGGACGGCAGATCACCGGAAGGGCGAAGCGCATCGATTTCATAGGTGGTTACCATAATTGCCATTGTGTCAAGTTTCTGCTCCAGCGGAATTGAGAAATTTGGTCGAGAATCGACTTGCCGGGAAGAAAAT
>CAZBLJ010000049.1:6708-14450 GCA_964492605.1 uncultured Puniceicoccaceae bacterium | reverse complement strand
GCTGAAGCCGGAGTTCCTTTTGGGAATTCGACCCACTGCGAGCCAGATGAAAGGCTCCTGGTTTTTGGGACGGGGCTTGTGGAAGGGGGGTTGCTAATTTCCACGGATTTGCACAAACTTCGGTTTGTGAATTTTCGATTCTCAGGTTTTTGGGTTTTGATCTGCGCCTTCCTGCCCTCGGTTCTTGCGGGGCAGTTTCAGCGGGTGGATTATACGGCGCGGGCGAACGAGATCGAGAGCAAGAGGTTCGAGGCCGAGATGACGACACCGAAGGCGAGTTCGCGCTGGATGTCCCGGCGATTCGATACGCAACGCTTTTCGACCTCGCAGCACCGGTATGCCGACCGGAAATTTCAGTCGGAGAAGATCGAGATGTTCCGGACGCGGCAGTTCGAAACCGAGAAACTGGACTTCGAAACGCGGGACGTGGAATGGTTCCGGGGGAAGGACCGGCAGTTCAGTGAGAGCGAGTTGCGTGTGCTGCGGAACAACACCCTCGCCCAATTCGACCGGAAGCAGTCCGTTACCGTCGATGTCGAGCCTGCGGTCGATGTGGAAAAGATGTTGGACCAGTTGTCACTGGCGGATTTGAACCGCTTTCATTTCGGAAGGAACCACTCTTCCGAACCGGGCTTGCCGAGCCAGAAAGCGGGGAGCGGGGGGGACGAATCCTGAGGAGCCTCCCCCGTTTCGATTGAACTCCGGCAGCCGGTTGAACTTTTCGGGAGGCTATCGACCCGGGGGAAGAGGGGCGAACACGCGATCAAGATCCGCCAGCGTGAATCGGTCGAAATGTTTCTTCGGGAGGGCGGCGATGAAGGCCTTGCCGTATTCTTTGCGGAGCACCCGCGAGTCGAGGACGACGAGTTTTCCGCGATCGTCGGCCCTGCGGATCAGGCGACCGAGGCCTTGACGGAAGCGCAGCACGGCTTCCGGCAGGGATATCTCGACGAAAGGATGGCCTCCCCGGGCGCGGACGTGCTCCTCCCGTGCCTGGAATACCGGGTGGGAGGGGTTCTCGAAGGGGAGTTTGGTCACGATGACCTGCGACAGGGCCGGGCCCGGAACATCGATACCGGTCCAGAAGGTTTCCGTTCCGAACAAAACCCCGTTACCGGCGGCGCGAAAGGAATCCAACAACTGGGTGCGGGAGCTTCCCGCCACCTGTTCGAAGAGATGGCGTCCGTTCCGCTCGATCGTCTCGCGACATTCCCGGGCGACGGCGGCAAGATCCCGATAACTGGTGAAAAGAACGAGACTGCCACCCTGTTCCGCGAGGCACGCCGAAAGAATGCACCGGGACCAATGGGAGAAAACGGGGGGTGTGGTTCGCCCGCCATTGACCGGGCAATCCGTTGAGATCAACACCTTCGTATGGGAATCGTAGTCGAAGGGCGAATCGACTACGGCGTGAGCCCGTCCCTCGGCACCGATTCGGTCGAGAAAGGGGTCCATTCCTTCGGAGGTGGCGAGGGTGGCGCTGGTGAGTAGCGCGGACGTATCGCGGTTGAAAAGGATTTCCCTCAAGTGGGGGGCCAGATCGATGGGAGCGCTGCGGAGGCTGGTGATTGCCCGGGTCTTGCCGGTCCGTTCCGCCCAAGCCACGTGTCCGTCGAAATCGAGGGAGAGAAATCGCTCGAGGACGGTGCGGTAAGAGTCGATGCGGAGCTGCTGATCGCGGATTTCATCGGCGCGGGTTTCATCCTGTTCCTTTTGGGCAAGTGCTTTCAATCGTTTGGACAGTTCCCGCAGCGGCGCCTGGAAAACGGGTTCGGCCCAGTCTCCTTCGACCAGGCGGACCTGCTCCCGGTTGCGGAGAACCGCAGCGGCCGTCTGCTCGAAGAACTCGGCGCAGGCCCGGAGAGCCTCGTCGACGAGTCTGCGGTCGCCGGGCGAGCCGATTTTCTTCAGGAATCCCTTCCGCGTTTTCGGGTTGTACAGGATCCGGAGGGCCCGGTCCACCGCATAGCTCGAAACGGCCGCACCAAGGTGATTGGTGGCGATCGAAGGGAGGGTGTGCGCTTCGTCCAGGACCAGAAAATCGTTGGGATAAAGGATGCCCGGCGTTCCCTCCCCGGGTGCCATTCCCGCCGCAACCAGCGAAAACAGAAGGCTATGATTGAGGATGACGATGTGAGCGCGCTGCACCCGTTGTCTTGCAGCGTGGAAAAAGCACTCTTCCGCCGGGCAATTTTTGCGGTTACAGGTGCTTGCGTCGGCATTGACCGCATCCCAGATGTCGGGAGGCACGGTAAAGTCCGCTTCCTGGCGGAGCCCGGATTTCGTGGAAACCGCCCACTGTCCGAGCTGATCCAGCACGGACTGGTCGCCTCCGTTGAAAAGGTCGGCTCTTTCTTCGGCGGCCCGGATGAGTCTCTTGGTGCAGAGATAATTTCCGCGACCGACCAGAAAGGCCGACTGGAAATCCCGGTAGGGCCGGAGGTCGGGAATCCGGGAGAAGAGCCGCCGACATTGCTCGAGATCCTTCGCACGAATCTGCTCTTGAAGGGAAATGGTGTGGGTGGATACGAGGAACGGTCGCTTGCTCTCGACGGCGAAAACGAGGCCGGGCATTAAATAAGCGAGGCTTTTCCCGACTCCGGTTCCCGCTTCGAAGACAAGCGGCTCGTTCGTCGCCAGGGTCTGCGCGGCCCGGACGGCCATCTCTTCCTGCTGGGGTCGATGCTCGAGCCCCAGTTCTTTCTCCAGCCAACCGCCCGGTGCGAAGGTTTTTTCCGTAAGCTCGACGACCCGCATGCCGGCGTCGGCATGTCCCTCCGAGTCATCAAGAACCCTGATCATTCAAGTGATGACGCCGCGTCATCTACTGCCCGGTCTCGTTTTCCAACCGCTTGAGCAGATGGAAGAGAGGGCTGTCCGTCCCAAGGATGATTCTGGAATTCCCGCCCAGCGCTTTTTCGTAGGTATTCAAGGTCCGCAGGAAACGATAGAAATCGGGGTCCTGGTTATAGGCGTCGGCGTAGATCTTGATGGATTTCGCCTCCGCCTCACCGCGGATCAGCTGGGCGCGTTGTTCGGCTTCCGAGCTGATCCGGGCCAGTTCCTTCTCCATTTCCCCGAGCCGTTGTTCGGCCCTTTTCCGGCCCTGCGACCGGAATCCCGCCGAGATCTTGTTGAGTTCCGCGTTCATCTGCGCGTAGACGTTCGACTCGATCTCGGTCGTGTAATTCAGCTCCTTGATGAGGATGTCCTCCAGCTCGATCCCCAGGCCGATCTGGGTCAGCCTTTTGCGGGCCTCGGCAAGAATTCCCTGCAATACGATCGGACGACCGGCCAGATAGGTCCCGTCCTCGTTCTCGGGCAATTCCCGGAGATCCGAACCCAGCGTGGCGACCTCTTCCACGGTGATTTCCTCCATGTCCTCCGAGTCCAGCTCAAGAGTGATTTCCTCGGTTTCCAGATCGAGGATACGATTGCTGCTACGGATGACCTCGTACAGGTCGTATTTCGCTATCTCGTCCTTTACCGCCCCGGCGATGATTCCGTTCAGGCGGGTGTCGGCCTGATCCGCCGAACGGATCGCTTCCAGGAATTTCTTCGCATCACTGATTCGCCAGCGAGCGGTTACGTCGACGTTGATGGTCTTCCGGTCGCGGGTGATGGTGGTGGTCTGGCTGCCGTCCCAGCGGAGGAGACGTGCGTCGAAGCGTTTGACCTGCTGCCAGGGCAGCTTGACATGGAGGCCGGCTTCGGTGACGGGATCTCCGACCACTTCGCCGAATTGGGTGATGACCGCTTGCTCCCACTCGTTGACGGTATAAAGGCTGGTCCAGGCGAGCACTGCGCCGACGATGGCGATCGCCGCGATGAGGATGGCCTTCCCCGAACCTTTGATGTTATTGCGGAATTTCATTTGGTCGCTCCTTCGGAAAGATTCAGCAGGGGCAGAACTCCTTTGAGTTCCTCATCGACAACCCATACATCGCCCAGTTCGGGGATTCGTTTTTCCATGGTTTCAAGGTAGAGGCGCTCGCGGGTGACTTCCGGAGATTCGGAATACGCCTTCAGCATTTCAAGAAATCTTCCGGCGTCCCCCTCGGCGCGGTTGACCCGGCTTTCCAGAAATCCCTCCGCTTCGAGGACGATCCGCTCGGCCTGACCCCTGGCCCGGGGCACGCGTTCCTGATACTCTTTCGAGGCTTCCTCGAAAAACCGAACGGCGTCCTGCTCGGCCTTGTTCAAATCGTTGAATGCGGCCTGAACCTGGCTCGGCGGGCTGACGAAGATCAGATTGACCTCGTTGATCCGCAGGCCCATGCCGAACTGGTTGGCTTGCTCCTGGATGAGCTTCCGGGCGCGTTCCTGGATCTCGGCGCGCCCGACGGTAAGAATCGGAATGCTCGCCCGGTCTCCCATGATCTCCCTCATGACCGATTGGGCGATATCCCGGAGGGTTGAGATGGGATCCTTCACGTTGAAGAGAAAGTCTTCGGGATTCTCGCGGCTGAATTGAACGTCCCACCCGGCCAGGACGATGTTGAGATCTCCGGTAAGCATCGTGGATTCGTCTTCATAGCCCCGCTCGGAAATCCGGCCCCCTCCGGCCGTGCTGCGGTAACCGAATTCCTGGACGTCGACTCTCCGGGTCTTCACCTTCAGCATATCGTCGATAGGGAAGGGGAGGTGGAAGTGCAGGCCCGGCCCCACGGTCTTCACCTCTTTTCCGAATCTCAGGAGAACGCCTTCTTCATCGGCGTCGACCTGATCGATACTCGTGAATGCAATCAATCCGAGGAGGATGATCGTTACCGGAATGATGATCCAGACCCAAAGGTCTACTTCCACCTCCCGCCCGTCAGGAAATTCAATTTTCACAACGCCAGTCGGAACCGAATTCCCGCGCTTGTCAACCTAGCCCGTCAAGATGCCGAAATCAGTTTCCGACTACATTCTCACCCCGAAAGCAAGGCGGAAAGGTGGAGGGTACAACTTTCAAGCCGGAAAGCGGGGAGATTTGCCCTTGATTTTTTCCGGGCACCGGTCATTCTCATCGGTTTTCTCAAATTTCAGCTGATTTCAGACACCTTCGACATGGATAAGATCAATCTTTCGGTTTCCCCCCGCGAGCGTGCGGGAAGTGCCTCCGCCGGGCGTATTCGCCGCGAGGGCAAGGTTCCCGCCGTGGTTTACGGTGCGAGCGGCACCCGCAATCTTTCGGTGGAGCGGGGTCCCTTCCTCAAGGTCTGGCGCGCTGCCGGACAATCTTCGATCGTCAACATCGACGATGGAAAAGGCGGCGAGATGATGACGCTGATCCAGGACGTTCAACGGGATCCGCTCTCCGGAGATTTTCTGCACATCGATTTTCTGGAACTCACGAAGGGTCATGCCATTACGGCCAGCATTCCGGTTCACATTCATGGTCAGCCGGTCGGCGTCACCACGGGAGGGGGCGTTCTCGACGTGCAGTTGCACGAAGTGGAAGTCCGCTGTCTTCCCTCGGACCTCCCGCACCAGATCGACGTCGATGTATCGGAGCTGGATTTGGGAGATTCCCTCCATATCCGCGATCTGCCGGTATTGAGCGGTGTGGAGTATATGGGAGACGAGGAACAGCCGGTCGCAGGGGTGTCGCATCCGGTCACCGAAGAAGAGGCGGAAGCTGCGGAGGAGGAAGAAGACGCCGAGCCCGAAGTCATTTCCGAGAAGAAGGACGATTCCGACGACGAATCCGGCGAGGATTCCGACAAAGAGTAGGGCCCGCTCACGGGAAACGTCATGGATCGCGTTCGAGTCATCGTTGGCCTGGGAAATCCCGGCGACGAGTATGAGAAAACCCGGCATAATGCGGGCTTTCGGTGCCTCGACCGGGTTGCTTCCTCGCAGGGCAGACCCTGGGTGCGGGAGAGGAAATTCCAGGCGGAGACCACGGTCGTGGAGTTTTCGGGCTTACCGGTTCTTCTGGTCAAGCCGCTGACCTATGTGAACCGCACGGGCGAATCGGTTGCCGCGCTGGCGCGGTATTACAAATTCCCGGCGGAACGTTTCTGTGCGGTCTACGACGATATCACTCTCGATCCCGGGCGGGTCAAGTTGTCGACCGGCGGGAGCGCGGGCGGGCACAACGGAGTTTCCGACCTGATCCACCGTCTCGGCAATGGATTCCACCGCATGCGCGTGGGAGTCGGCGGCAAGCCGGACTCACGCATGAATTTAAAAGACTGGGTTTTGAGTCGTTTCTCGCTCGAAGAGGAACCTCTGCTCCAGGAAGGTCTCGAGGCCGCCGAATCCGGTCTGCAACTGCTCGTTACCCAAGGTGTGGAGCGGGCGATGAATCGCGTAAATACGAAGAGCAAAGCATCATGAGTACAGAAACAAACCGGAATTACCGGGCCACTTTCATTCTCGATACCCGCGGGGTCGAACTGCCGGTCGACGAGCTGGTGGAAAACTACGCAAAGGTGATCGGCGAGGTGAACGGAACCGTCGAGTCGACCCGGAATCTCGGGAACCAGGAGTTCGTTCGCAAGGCCGCCAACGGACTGCCGAACGGGATCTTCGTGCAGTACGACTTCTCCGCCCCGGCAACCGCTCCGGAGGAAATTCAGGAGAAGGTGCGCCTTGACCGCAAAGTCAACCGGGTCATGGTAGAAAGCCTCTGACCAAAACGTAACCCCATCCCCTGAAGCGCCATGCCGTCCTACAATCGTGTCATCCTTATCGGAAACCTGACCCGCGATCCAGAAGTTCGTTTTTCGAGCGGGAACAATGCGATTTGCAAGCTCGGATTGGCGGTCTCGCGGAATTACACCACCCGGGACGGCGAGAAGCGGGAGGAAACCACCTTCGTCGACGTCGATGCGTTCGGCAAGGTCGGCGAAATTCTCGGCAAGTATCTTCAGAAGGGCCGCCCGGTTATGATCGAGGGGCGCTTGCAGTTGGACACCTGGGAGACGAAGGAGGGCGACAAGCGCTCCAAGCTCAAGGTGGTCTGCGAAAACTTCCAGTTTCTGGGAAGTCGCGGAGAAGACGGCGGCTCCGGCGGAGGCGGGGGAGGCGGCAACTACGAACGGACATCGCCTCCCCAGCGCGAAAGCTCCGCCCGTTCGGGCAGCGGATCGTCGGAAGATTTCGACGACGAGGACATCCCTTTTTAACCCATTTACCGTAAAGCAAGACCATGGCACAATCAGAAGTTCTACTCTTGGAACCCGTCCCCAACGTGGGCGGCGAAGGCGAAAAAGTCCGGGTAAAATCCGGCTACGCGCGCAATTTTCTCATCCCGCGGAAGCTGGCGATCCCGGCGACCCGCGCCAACATGCGACAGGTCGAGGTTCTCGAGCAACGTCGCGCCGAGCGCGAGGCGAAGGAATTGGCGGAGGCCCGGGAGATTCTCGACAAGTTGGAGAGGATGAGCCTGGCCCTTGTCGTCAAGACGGGTGAAGGCGGAAAGATGTTCGGCGCGGTCACCGCCCAGGACCTCGTCGGCAAGATCGCCGAAAACGGCGTGGAGATCGACCGGAAGCAGATCAACCTGCCGGCCCCCGTGAAGACGATCGGCGACCACACCGTCACCGTGAAACTGCACCCCGAGGTGCAGGGTGAACTCCGCTTCGAAGTCGTTTCGGAGAACCCGATCGAGGACTGACCGGCGTCCCTCGTTCGACAGGAGGGTTGCCGGAGCTGCTGAGGCTCCCGGTGGAGCGTGGTGTTCGGGGGTGGAGGCCTGAGAATGGAATTTCCCGGTCGGGCGGAGTTTTTACACGGGTTGGAAAACCCGT
>CAZBLJ010000049.1:0-6608 GCA_964492605.1 uncultured Puniceicoccaceae bacterium | reverse complement strand
CTGAGAATGGAATTTCCCGGTCGGGCGGAGTTTTTACACGGGTTGGAAAACCCGTTCCCCGTTTGATCTGTTACACGGGTTGAAGCCCTCTCCCGCAATGTTGCCGCTGAAGGCTGCGGGCTATTCGTCGTCGTCCTTTGCGACGAAGAGGGTGCGGGTCGGGTAGGCGAACTGGATGCCGCGGTCGGCGAAGGCGCGGACGATCGCGAGATTGAGGGCCTGCTGGATGTCCATATAGAGGGCGTAGTCGGGTCCCAAAACGTAATAGACGACCTCGAAGTCATAGGAGCTTTCGCCAAAGCCTTTGAAATGGGCCCGGTCGAAGCGGGCCTGCTCCTGCTCCTCGATGAAGTTTTTCACCAGCACGGGAATCTCCTCCAGTTGTTCCGGAGGGGTCTGGTAGATCACTCCGAACCCGAATACCACCCGGCGTTCGTACATTCGCTTGAAGTTGCGGATGCGACTGGAGAGGAGGTCCGCGTTGGAGAAAATCAGCTGCTCGCCGGAAAGGCTGCGGATCCGGGTGGTCTTGATGCCGATCTTCTCCACGGTGCCGAGAAGGTCGCCGACGATGATGAAATCGCCGACGACAAAGGGTTTGTCGAGGACGATGGAGAGCGATGCGAACAGGTCGCTGAGGATGTTCTGGACGGCGAGGCCGATGGCGATCCCTCCGATCCCCAACCCGGCGATGAGAGCGGTGACGTCGTAACCGAGGTTGGAGATAACCAACAGGAGGGCCGTTGACCAGAGCAGGACCCGGAGAAGATAGGTGATCCAGAGAATCCCCGCGCTCTGCGCCCCGGCACCTTCGACCCGCTTCTCCCCGTAGCGGAGGACCATCCCCACCGAAAAACGGTCCACCCAGATGGCGATCTGGATGATCAGGACGAAAAAACCGAGCCGGTCGATGACGCGGTCGAGCTGCGCCCCGAGATCCAGCCACTGGGCGCCCAGCCAGGCGGTCAGCAGGAACAGGAGGGTGTTTTTCGTCCCCCGGAGCGCCCGCAGGATCATGTCGTCCACGGCGGTGTCGGTCTTCGGGCTGACTTTCTCCAGCCGCTCGCAGACCAGGTGGACGGCCAGTCGCAGTCCGAAAAACAGGGCCAGAGCGATCCCGAGGACGATCAGGACTTCATGGAGTTGGCTGGTCTCTTGTTGCATCGGGTGGAGCCTAGCAGGAAGCTTGCTAGGCGAACAAGGATTGGTTGGCGGCCGCTTCTCGTCGGGCACTCCGGAATCCGTCCGGTAGACTTTCCTTTGCAACATTTCTCATGAAATCCCTTTTCTCCTCGCTTTCTCCGACGAAAGACGGTGAAGTTTCGAGGTATGAAAACAGCGATTATCTCCGTAATGCTCGTCTCTCTGCTCGCGTTCGTCCGGGCGGACGAAATCCAACAGGCCATCGACGACGGTACGGCGGCGTTCAAGGCCGGAAAGTTTTCCGAAGCCGCCTCGCAATTCGATTTGGCGTCCCAATTGCTCCGGGAAAAATCGGGCGGCGTGGTGGCCGAAGCCTTGCCGGAGGCCCCGGAGGGCTGGGTGGCTGACGGAGAGCCGAATGTGGAAGTAATGGCAGCCGGATTCATGGGCGGGATGACGAACGTATCCCGAAGCTACCAGCAGGAAGACGGGGACGGCTCGATCAATATCCAGATCGTGTCGGATTCGCCGATGATCGCCCAGATGTCGATGATTCTTTCGAACCCGGCAATGGTTCGCCAGATGGGCAAGAAAATCGTGAAGGTCGGCGACGGTCGGGCCATTCTCGCCCTCGAGAACGGGTCGGGGACGCTGACGGAGATTGTTCAAAACCGGTATCTGGTCACCATCCAGGGGGACGAGGTGACGGAAGCCGACATGACACTTTTTGCAGAGGCTGTTGACAGGGCCAAGTTGACTGCGCGTTAATCGCTTCCATGTACGAACTGGAAGGCAAAGTAAAGGAGGTCTTCGAAGAGAAGACGTTTGGAAGCGGGTTTCGGAAGAAGGAATTCGTGGTGACCACCGAGGGAAAATATCCGCAGGATATCAAATTCGAGTGTGTCCAGGACAAGATCGATCAATTGGACGGCGTTTCCGCAGACGATACGGTGTCGGTGAAATTCGATATCCGCGGTCGCGAGTGGAAAGGAAACTATTTCGTCAATCTCAGCGCCTGGCAGGTGAACCGCAGCGGTTCCGCAGGCGATGCTGCGGAGGCGCCGCCCGCTGCGGACGATCCGCCGGAGGAAGATATTCCCTTCTGATCAGTCGGCGGCAGGGGCACTGGCATCTAACACGACCGTGGCAAAGCACCTTTTTTATCTCTGCGCTTCGTCTGCGGACGCCGGGTTGACAACGGTTTCGCTCGGTATGGCCCGGGCGCTGGACCGGAAGGGGGTTCGGGTCGCTTTCTGCAAACCGATCAGCCAGAAGCCGGTCAGTGAGGTGGAGGTCGACCCCTCCTTCCTTTTTGCGGAGCGGTTCCTCAGCCTCAAGCCCCCCACGCCCATCGATTTGACCGAAGCGGAGCGGTTTATCCGTGAAGGGCGGACCGACGATTTGATGGAGAAGGTCGTGGGGATCGTGGAGAGCTTGTCCAGCCAGGCCGACGTGCTCGTCATCGAGGGTCTGCTTTCGGAAGAGGCGCAGACGTTCAAAAACCGGTTGAACCGGGATGTGGCGCGGGCGATCGGCGCGGAGATCGTTTTCGTGGGGCATTACCATTCCGGCGGACCGCTGTCGTTTTCCGAAGAAATCGAGGTGGCGGCCTCGCTGCACGGAGGAATTTCCTCGGATGCGGTGGTGGGTTGCATCGCGAACCGGGTTGCGCTCGGAACCGGATCGGACGTTTCCGCCGGCGAGGAGGTGGACCATGGCCAGGCGGAACCGCCTTTGGGCTGGATGAAGGAGACCCGCCGGAAAATAGCGGAAGAGTCGTCGATTTTCTCGAAGGGCTCGATCGACCTGATCGGCTGCATCCCCGAAAACCGGTCTCTGGAAGCGGTGCGGACCCGGGATATCGCCGATACCCTGAAGGCCGAAATTTTGTTCGAGGGACAGATGCGGTCGCGCCGGGTTCGCTCCATTGCGCTCTGTGCGCGGAACGTAACGAATCTTCTCCACGTCATGAAATCCGGGGCGCTCATCGTCACTCCCAGCGACCGGGACGACGTCCTGATGGCGGTCTGCCTTTCGGCGATGAACGGCGTGCCGCTTGCCGGGCTTATCGTCACGGGTCGGGTTCCGATGAGCGAGAACGTCCTCGAGCTGTGTCGACCGGGCTTCGAAGAGAGCGGACTCCCGGTTCTGCGGACGGACATGGACAGTTTTCACACCTCCTCGGCCCTTTCGCGGATCTCCCGCCACGTACCGGCGGACGATGCGGACCGGATGGACAACGCCATGGACTTCATCGCGCGGCATCTGGATTTCGGATGGTTCGAGAAACGCCTTTCCACCGAGATCGAGAAACGGGTCTCCCCGGCGGCGTTTCGCCACCGGTTGGCCCGGGTGGCTCGGGCGGCGGACCGAAAGATCGTTCTACCGGAGGGGGAAGAACCGCGGACGGTTGCGGCGGCCGTTGCTTGCGTGAACCGCAGTATCGCCCGTTGCGTGCTCTTGGGACAGCCCGCCAAAGTCGAGCGAATGGCGGAAGCACAGGGGTTGAAGTTGCCGGAGGGTCTGGAGGTCGTCGATCCGGCGGTCGTGGCGGAAAATTATCTCGAACCGCTTCTCGAAAGGCGGAGAAGCAAGGGCTTGACGGTGGAGCGCGCGCGGGAGGAATTGGAAGATACCGTCGTTCTCGGCACCATGATGCTCGCTCTGGGCGAGGTGGATGGGCTGGTATCCGGTGCGGTTCATTCCTCGGCGAATACGATCCGGCCCTCTCTGAAATTGATCAAAACCAAGCCGGGTGCCCGGTTGGTTTCGTCGGTCTTCTTCATGTGCCTGCCGGATCAGGTTCTCGTGTACGGAGACTGCGCGGTGAATCCCGACCCCAGCGCGGAAGAGCTGGCGGATATCGCCATCCAGAGCGCGGCCACCGCCCGCGAGTTCGGGATCGAGCCGCGGGTCGCCCTGATCAGCTACAGCACCGGCACCTCCGGTTCGGGAGTGGATGTGGAGAAGGTGAAGGAGGCGACCGCCATCGCTAAAAAGCTGGCACCGGAGCTACTGCTGGACGGACCGTTGCAATACGACGCGGCGGCCATTCCCGACGTGGCGGCGAAGAAGGCGCCGGACAGTCCTCTCGGCGGGCGGGCCAACGTCTTCGTCTTCCCGGACCTGAACACCGGAAACACGACTTACAAAGCTGTCCAGCGCAGCGCCAATCTGGTCTCCATCGGCCCCGTCCTCCAGGGTCTCCGCAAGCCGGTCAACGACCTCAGCCGGGGTGCCCTCGTCGACGATATCATCTATACGATCGCGGTTACGGCGATCCAGGCCGAGGGCTGAGCAAGCAGACGGGTCGGCCATGTGTCATAATCTTGCCCGTAGCCGGAATCGTTTTACATCCAGGGCTATTCGAAGAAGATGACGGTAGTCATGGGGATCTCTCCTCCTGGTCTGAAGCATTTGGTGAAGGTCGTTTCCGCTTGCCAGTGGTCTCCGAAAACACCGAAGATTCTTTCTGTGATGCGAATGCGGGGTTTCAGGGTTTTCTCCCGACCGGTTGCGGTCGTTCTGCTCTGTTTTCTAACACAGTCGGGGATGGTCCGGGGAGCGGGGATGATCCCGGTTTCGACGGCTCCGCCGGGCGGGTTGTCTCCCGGAGAAGTCCCTCAAATGATTGTCATTACCTTCGACGATGCGGTCCACCAGCCCGTTTTCGACCTTCTCGAACCCATTTTGGGAAGGCTGCACTCTGATGGGTCGCCGGTTCCCTTTACCTTTTTTGTCAGTACGAATGATTCGGACTACTGGCTCATTCACCGCCTCCACGCTGCGGGCCATGAGATAGCCGCTCACACGATGAGCCACAATACGGGGATCGGAACGGATTTCGAGACATGGATTCGCGAGATCGAAGGATGCCGCGAGGCCCTCTCCCGGTTCGCGGGGATTCCTCGCGATCAAATTCGCGGAATGCGGGCCCCTTTTCTCGCCTACAATGGGCCAATGTATGAAGCTTTGTCGGCACTTGGATTCGCCTATTCGAGTTCGGTCCTCGAAAGCCCGGGATATTTGTCGCCGAGCCCGGACGACTCCAATCTCATCTGGCCCTATACCCTCCATGACGGTCTCCAGCACGAAGGATGGACCGGAACCGGGTCCACCGAGAGCCTTCCGGATGTGATGGAGATTCCCATGTGGAAACTGAAGGAAGGGGAGAACTACCACGGAATGGATCCCGGCGGCTCCCGCGAATCCCTGGTGGCGATGCTCAAGGAGAATCTGACTCTCCGTTATAACGGGAACCGGGCACCTCTCGGGATTTGGCTTCACGCGCAGACCTGGCTTAACGCGGAGACCGCCGGGGCCTTGAACGATTTCCTCGACTGGGCTTTGGAGAAAGAAGACGTCCGGGTCGTAAGTCTCTCGACGCTTGAACAATGGATGAGAGATCCGGTTCCTTTTTCCCGGGCGGTCGACGAAGGGACTCTCCGGGCTCAAACCTACGTTCCCGACCCCGAATCGGAAACCTTCTTCGTCGAATTCGAAGGAGGACCCGTCCGTTCGGTTCGCGAGCAGGCGACCGCCTATCCCGCTCCCGACACCGTTTTCCTGCGGAGCATTCCAACCCATCTCCCTTCGACCCGTATCGACATAACCAGCGAATGGGAAGGCGGCTTTCAAGCGGCTGTCATCGTGGAGAACCCTGAATCCGAGCCACTTCCCGTCTGGACCGTCGGAATAGATCCCGGAAGTGCCCGGATCACTTCCACGTGGGGAGTCGGCAACGCCACCGAAGAGGATGGACTTTGGACGGTTCGACCCGGCACGGGTGACTCGGCCCTTGCGCCCGGCGAAACCGAAATCCTCGGTTTTGTGGCCGAGGGAGAACCTGCCTCCCTTCGCGTAAGCTCCGGCACTTTCAGCCGTGCCGGGCATCGAATCCCCCGATTGGCGTTGATCCCCGATCCTGCCAACGGCCGGCTCACACTGCGGTGGGACCACCAGGCACCCCTCTATGAGATTCAAGTCAGCACCGACCTCTCCGCCGGAGGGTGGGAGACGGTCGAAACGGTCTATGGGAGGTCATCGCATCCAATCGTTCCGTCTTCCGGGCGCGTTTTCTACCGGGTCCTTCCCGTTTATTGAAACTTGGACAAAGTCGAGGGCCCCACGGAAACAATTCTACCCCGGCGGGCATTCCGAGGATTGATAACTGCCTCCCGAAAAAGGTCTTTGCGGGCAAGGGAGGTGCTGAATCCCTACCGTTGAGTTGAAAGAGTGTCTCCGAATTTCCGTTTCCGGCAGGGCAGGATTTCAGACCAGTTGCGAAAGAAGCGTTCGCGCAGGGACGACAACGGGGCGTTTGAAGTCGAAGCAGTTGATCGCCTCGTATTCCAGGTCGAGCACGACCTGAAACGCATACTCGGCCTCGGTCGCTTTCTGGAAGTAAGTCAGGCTGGGAGAAAGCCGGGTCTCCGATTGTTTGACTTCGACCAGCATCCACGGGT
>CAZBLJ010000048.1:0-14681 GCA_964492605.1 uncultured Puniceicoccaceae bacterium | reverse complement strand
GGAGATGGTCGTGCGGTTGGTAAACGGGCCGATGACGCTGGGTACGGGTGCCGGTGTCCCTTGAGGGGGCGGAGAATATGTGCGCCGGCGGGCGTCACCAAGACAAGGGCCTGCGCTCTTCTTCCCTTTACGCCTGCCCGGGGGCCGGGGTCCGTCCAGGTCGGGATAGTGCGAACGATTTCATTGGATCCACTTCTCCCAGTCGGCCCGGGTCCTCAGGATTTCCGGTTCGCCCAGATCCTTTCGGAGGAGGGCGGAGTAGTCGCTCTCGAGGAACCGTTTGTCGTGAAGCAGAATTCTGGCGGTGTGGGCTTCGGACCGGACGAATCGACCGATGGCCTGATTGACCCGGCGCATTCCCGGAATCCGGCAGATCTGGTGGAACCCTTCTTCCGGGTTCGCGTGATTTTCGATCCGGAGGCGGTTGATGGCGTTCAGTTGCGGGAGACCGGGTCCGACGATCATGGCGTTTTCAATAACCCCTCCGAAATGATCGATCGCTTCGGCAAAGGTGCCGCCCAGCATCAGAAGGAGCAGGTCGTTCTCCAGGGGAGCCGTTCGGGCGAAGTGTTCCTTTTCCAGGGCGTCGAGCCCCCGGGGCTGGAGGCGGACTCTGAGGTGCGGGGCCTCCACGGCAAGAAACGTCCCGACGGCGTCGGCGTAGTCGTAGGAGGAGAAGAAGACCGCCACGCACCCCTGCGAGGCATCGGCGAAGGAGGCGGCGGTTCGGGCGGTTTCGCGGTAGAAGGTGCTCCGCGATTTCCGGGTGGTTTCGACCCGGGCGTCGATGGCGATGCGGAAACGGTCTGCCAGCTGCGGTCGGATTCGGACGACGGGAGGGGGCTCCGGTCCCGCTCCCGATGGCGTCAGGATGGAGGGGAGGGGATCCAGGGTGGCGGAGAAAAAGACCACTTGGGAAAAATCCCGAAGGCAGTCGGATATCCAGGGCGAGGGATCGAGGGGCAGCCATTCGAGCCGGCTCTTTCCGGGGGACCAGAAAACGGGATCGAGACGTTCGCGGGCGAACAGGAAATCGACCGCTTCGGCGCAGCGCAGGGTTTGGAAGGTGCTTTCCTGCAGGTCGCTCCAGGGAATGGGCGTGGAGTCGAGGGACTCTTTGAGCGCTTCGAAATGATCGAGGAGCAGATAGGTCGTTTCGGCAGGGACGAGTGCCTCGGGCTCCGTCCGGTCGATCAGGGTCCGCAGGTCGCTCAGGATGCCGACCGATTTCCGGGTTTCCCGGTGGGTGCGCAGGTCCTCGATGGCAAAAGACAATTCCCGTGCGTGAAGGGTTCCCCCCAACGCAGCCGATACCCGATCCACCAGATTGTGGGCCTCGTCGACGAGAACCCAGGTCCGTCCGGCATCGAATCCCGGCTGTTCCAGGAAAATGTGGTGGGACGAAGGACCGAAGAGGTAGTTGTAGTCGGCGATCCAAAGATCGGAAAAGGCGAGGAAGGCCCTGGACAGGTCGTAGGCGCAGTGGCCGTAGCTCCCGCTTGTTTCGATCACCCGGTCCCAGGCGGACTCCGGGGAGCCGGGATGATCCAAAACGGATAAGGGGGTCGTGGATTCGGGCGTGTCGGAGGGGTTTCCGCAACGGCCCGGGGCGCAACCCTCGACCGCGCAATGGGCGGCGTGTTCCGGATGATTGCGCATCCGATAGGCGCGGATCGGGGGATGTTCCCGAAACAGGGCTTTCAGTTCCTCGCAGGCTTGTTCCTGTCCGCTGGTTTTCCCCGTCAGGTAGAGAATCCGGTCCGCCCCTCCGTCCCGCAATTCTTCCAGAGCCCGTTCCAGAACGATGCGGGTTTTCCCGAAACCGGTCGGCGCCTCGAAACCGGCCCTGGCCGACCGCACGATCTCCCTCGACAGGAGTTCGGAGGCTTCGATCTGTCCGCTTCTGGGATGGTCGCGAAAGGTGCTCCACCGGAGTTCCTTTCGGATGCGGACACGTTCGAGGAGAGAATCGAGAAACCGGACGATCCGGTCCAAATGGTGGCGGAGGTCGTCCAGATCATCCGCTCCGATACCGACTCGCTGACGAATCCCGGTTTCGATGTCCAGGAAAAGAACGAACCCCCCGGCGGGACGGCCGTCGTCCCCCCCGGACAGAAGGCAGTAGGTCGATGCCTGCCGGAAATACGAGGGGTAACGGGCGCGGAGTTCGGACTCGGGCAGGGGCAGGGGAGCCTCGACCGTTTTGATCTCCCCCCAGGTCGGAGAGGAATCCGAATCCGCCGAGCGGAGATCGCACCGACCCTCGACCCGGATGCTCCACCCGCTGCGGGAGAGGGTGCCCGCGACGCCGACCTCCCGGGCGAAGTCCGCCGCCATCTCCTCCTGGAGGGTCTCATGCCAGGCGCGGCCCACGTCCGACCGCCACTGGCCGGCACCGCGGGAGCCGGTCCGTTTCCAGAGGGAGAATTCGCTGAGTTCGCGGACGGAGAATTGGGCGGTGCGTTTCTCCGGTTCGATCCTCACGACCCCTCCAAATCCAGTCGTAACGGCGAGCTTTTGTCGGCCGGAACCGCGCTGCGGTCGAGAATCGTGTGGAGACTCTCGCGAACGATGCCGCCCATGCTGCTGGCTTTGAGGAAAGCCTTTCGTTCGTGGTGGTCGGCCAACTCATGCTTCAGGCGGTCCACGTTTTCCGGTTCCGAAATCGTATCGTCGGACATCTCGGCGAGCAGCATCCGCAGCCGCTCGTGAATCAGGTTGATCCGGCGAATCATCATGGCGTGTTCTTCGAGCTGGTATTGCAGGGCGGTTTCCTGGATCAGGTTGTTCAGACAGAAAAAAACCAGGGCGTTATTGCTCTTGAAGAACTGGGGAAGGTAGAACTGCTTCCGTCCCTGGTAGCTCTGCTGGTCGAAGTCCATGGGCCGGATCCGGATCTGGAAGTCCTCGAAATCCGGCGTGATATCGACGACGAAATTGTAGGCGCGCATGTCTCCGAGAAGCCGCAGGAAACAGCGCTCGTTGAATTTTACGAGTTCCTTGGCCAGCCGGATGCGGCTGATTTGCGGAGTTTCCAGCCAGTCGCGGATAAAGGCGTCGCCGGGGATGCCGATCACGTGTTCCTCGACCAGGGTCTGGCCGAAGGTCAGGTAGTGCATGCGATTCGGCGAGAGGAGGTGTTCCAGCTCGAGGCCGTAAACCCGGGAGGCGTCGGCCTTTTTGATGTAATAGTAATCCTGGTTGTCGTTGTGGATGTTGACGATCCGGATCCGGAACGGATGAGAGTTCCCGAACGTGCAGAAATCGATGCGATCCATGTAGAGGTGGTCGACGGCCGACCATTCCCCGTTGGTCTTGAGCAGACCGTAGATCTGGGTGAGCGCCTTGGCGATATTCTGCATTTCCGGCTGGGGATAGGCGACCGTCTCCCAGAGAGTATCATTGCCCTCCGAGTCCCGAAGCGGAACCGACACGGAGTATTCGAGAAGTTCCTCGTAAGTGACCGGCAGTTTCATTTCCCTACCGTGGCGGGTCAGGTAGGATCGCAACCCCTCACGAACCGGGTAGATCGGTTTTTTCCGGGTCGTTTGCAGTTCGTCCATTGTCATTTCGTCGGCCATGGAAGAGAAGATGTGAGCTTTGTGTCGGGCTGGCAAACACGGGGTTGCCGGAGGGGGTCGAAAAAAAATGGGATTATTTCAGCGGAAAATGAGGGAATCACCCATTTTCACTTGTGTTTCGTAAAATTTATACATACTGCTGGTGGAGCATCAAAAAATATTATGATTGAAGAACAAAAAAACCTGGTCGGTGAAAACGTAAGGCGTTTGCGCCTTGAAAACGGCTGGACCCAGCAGCGGGCCGCTGCGGAGTGCCTGAAAATCGGATGGGATCTTTCCCGGGCCGGTCTATCCAAGATCGAGGCGGGGATCCGTCGTGTGAACGACGCGGAACTCATCCTTTTGGGCGAATTGCTCAAAGTGCCGCTTGAGGATTTCTTCGCTGATCTTCCCGGAAAGCGGAAGACCAGCCGGAAGAAGTTTCTCGAGAAGACGCGCGAAGTGGCCCGTCACAGCCGCTCCTGATCCGACTTCCTGGTCCAACAGGCGGGGATCTCCCCGCTTTGTTGGCCGTTATCGGAACCACATGTAAAGGTTCCGACACAGAACGAATCCTTCTCGTCTTCGCATGGGATCGTTTCTATCCCGAAGCGAACCATGCGATGGCGGACCGGAGGCAGTTGTTCATCCCGGAGGGCCGGGCCTGACGCCCGGGCGGGTTCCGTTGTGCCTGACGAAGCCGGTCGGGGATGGGGATGGTTCGTCCTCTTTCTCGCCGGATTCGCAGCCGCAAAGATCGCGTATGTGTGGGTGTTTCCGTTCGGCCTGTCCGGTGACGAAAGCTATTACTGGGAGTGGGGACGGCGGCCGGCCCTCGGGTATTTCAGCAAACCGCCCCTGATCGGTTGGCTGATGGCGTTGGGATATCAGCTGGGCGCGGACGTTTTCGGGATCCGGACGATGGCGGCGCTCTTCGGTGCCGGTGCGCTCGGTTTCCTCTTTTGCCTCGGACGCTCTATGTTCGGATTGGGTGTCGCCTGGAAGGCGGCTCTGGTCTTCGCGGTGGTTCCGGGGACCATCGCGCTGAACCTCATTCTGACCATCGACGCTCCGCTCGTCTTCTTCTGGACGGGCTCGATGTGGCTCTCGTGGCTCTGGCTGGATGGATCGAAAGGGCGGCTCCCGGTCGGGATTGCTCTGACCATCCTGTTGGGGCTCGGGTATCTGACGAAGCAGATGATGTGGTTCTTTCCGTTATTGGTCCTGGGTGCGATTCTTGCCAATCCGTCCTGGCGGGGGCCGTTTTTCCGCCGGGGTCGCTGGGTTCCCTTTGCGATCTCCTATTTTGCTTTGGCGCCCCTGGTCTGGTGGAATGTCCGGCAGGAATGGATCCTTCTGGAGCACACGGCCACGCATTTCGGTTCCGGGAACGGCTTTTCGCCCGCCCTCCAGGCATCCCGCTTCGGAGAGTTTGTCGGTTCCCAGCTTCTGTTGCTCGGCCCGGTATTGCTGGTGCTGTTGGTTTGGGTCTGTTTGCGGGTGGTGCGGAGGTTTTCCGAGGCGAGCGCGGCGCAGCGGTTTTTGTTTGTCTTTTCGGCACCCGGACTGGCGGTTTTTTTGATCCTGGCCCTGACGCAACGGGTCCTTCCGAATTGGCCTCTGGTCTTCTACCCGGCGGGCATCCTTCTGGCGGTTTCTCTGATTCGCCCGAACGCTGCTTCCGAATCGTGGAAGGGCGGGGGCATCCCGGGATTTCGCAAGTGGTTCCGGCCGGTGTTTGTTTCCGGGGCTATCCTGAGTGCCCTGCTGCTCGCCTCCCCCTTTCTCGTCTCGCCGCGGGTGCTGGCGACCGGACTTCCCGATCCGTTCACCCGATTGAGGGGATGGGATGAGTTTGCGCGGGAAGTGGAGAGCGTGGCCCGGAGGGAAGGCCTGGGAACCTGGCTGACGGTCGGGCATCGCTATGTGGCGAGTCAGCTGGCTTTCCACTCCGAGTCCCAGCCGCGGGTGTTTCGATGGTCCCGGTCCGGCGAGGTCGAGAGTCAATACGAACTCTGGCCTCCTCCGACGGGAGAGGATTTCGGGGATATGCTTGTCGTGGTCGGTGACGGACGGGATGGGCTTCCGTCGGCTTTCGAGGAGTTCAGATCTCTCGAAACGATCGAAATCCAGCTGCCCGACGGGAAGATTCGGAAGTATTTCCTCTACGGTCCGCCTGAGGCGGAGGCGATTGCGACCGCCCGCGACTCCTTTTCCACCAAAATCCAATGAACCGAGAAAAAATACGCCAAGTGTCCGGAATGATCAGCAAACGGTTTTTCGCCCGTCTGCGCTGGGTGCCGCTCCCTTTGTTGGTCGGCGCCATGTTCGGAGTATTCGCTTTCAATCTCGACCGCCTGATCGCCGGAGATTGTTTCGTGAACGGGAAGTGGATCGGAGAAGAATCCGGCTTGTGCGGGTTCCTTTACGAGTACGGGACGCTTCCGGCGATCCTGCTCGGGTCGGTTTCACTCGTCGGCGTCCTCCTGGCGGTGTGGTGGACGCGGGCGCGCCGCCATTGGCGATGGATGGCCTTTTACGCCGCCGCGTTGATCCTCGGCCCCGGTCTGCTGGTGAACGCCGTCTTCAAGGAGAATTTCGGGCGGCCCCGACCGACGAACGTGGTCGATTTCGGCGGCGAACACGAGTTTCATCCGGTCGGGGTTCCCAAGGGTCCCGGTGGAGGGAAGTCCTTTCCATCGGGGCATGCCTCGATGGGATTCTTCCTGATGGCTCCCTACTTCGTTTTTGCCGCCAAGCGACGTGGTTTGGCGACGGCATTCCTGCTTCTCGGATTGGTGGCTGGACTCTCGTTGGGTGCCGTTCGGATCGTCCAGGGAGGACATTGGTTGAGTGACGTGATCTGGTCGGGTGTGTTCGTCTACTTCGTCTGTCTCTTCACCGCGAAGGCTTGCGGGTTTCTGTGGATGGAGGAAGGGTGGCGGCGAACGGGACCGAAGGGGTATTCGATTGTACCGGGTATTCCGTTACGGAACGAGAGTCCCGAGGTCCCGGCGAGGCGGGTTTCTTGAAGGATCCGGGATCCAGACGGAAGGCCCCCTGGTTCCGGGAAGAGTTTCTGCGACGCCGGGGAGTGTTGCTGCTCTTCGTGCTGGCGTTCCTTTTCCTGCTTCCGGGGACCGGGGAGTTGCCTTTGATCGACCGCGACGAACCCCGTTTCGCGACGGCTACGCGGGAGATGCTGGAGAGGGCCGATCCGGTGATTCCGTGGTTCAACGGTGATTACCGGTTCGACAAGCCGCCATTGGTCTACTGGATGATGATGCCCGGCTACTGGCTTTTCGGGGCGTCCGAATTTGCGGCGCGGCTTCCGGCCGTTTTTTCGAGCGCGCTGGCGGCGCTCGGTATTTTCTTTTTCGGCACCCGTGTGTACTCGGCGCGTTCCGGATTTTTTGCGGCCGTGGCGTTCCTGACCTGCTTTCAGATGCAGATCCACGGGCGTTTGGCGTTGGCGGATATGCCCATGGTCGCCGGGGTGATCTTTTCGTTTCTGGCTTCGCGGGTGCTCCTTCTGGAGGATATCGGGAAGACCCTTCGATTCGGGTGCTGGTTCTGGGTCCTTTGGTTGAGTTTGTCGCTCGGATTCCTCGCCAAGGGTCCGGTGGGACCGTTGATCTGGCTGCTTTCCCTGGTGTTTTTCCGACTGATGTGGCGGAGACCGCTGCCCTGGAGAAACCTTCGGGCGGGCTGGGGGATCGTGGTCTGTCTCGTCCCGATCGCGGCCTGGGGGCTTCCGGCGTTGATCCTTACGGATGGAGAGTTCTGGAGGGTAGGTATGGGGTATCATGTGATCGATCGGGGTCTGGACGCCTTCAATGATCGGATCACCTTGCCGTTCTTTTACTTTCTCACGGCTCCCCTGAGCCTGTTCCCCTGGTTTGCCGGGTTGTGGGTCGTGGTGCGACGGGTTCGGAGAAACTGGAAGCAGCCGGAGACGCGGCTTCTGGCGGCGTGGTTCTTCAGTCCGTTTCTGGTCTTCTCGTTCTACGCGACGCAGTTGCCCCATTACGTGCTGCCCGGTTTTCCGGCGTTTTTCCTGCTCCTGTTCAGCAAGCCGCAACTGCCCGACCTCCGGGGGTGTGTCTCTTTGTGGCAGCGTTGGTACCTGGGAATCTCCGTCGCGGCGGTCCTCGTGGTGGGAGCCCTCGGAATCACGGTGCTGCTATCCGGGTCCGCCGTGCGGTGGCTCGGCGTGGGGATCTGCTCCGTGGCCATCCTGTTTGCGGCTCTTCTGATTTTTCGGGCCGGGGTTGCCCGACGGAGGAGCCTGTGGTGCGGTTGCGGTGCCATTCTTCTGGCGGGGGGATTTGCGGTGTTCGGTTTCTCGATCCGTCAGGTTCACCTTTCGGTCCGTTTGGCACCTGTTTTCGAAGCGGCGGGTCTTGAAAGCGGGAGACGCGAGGCGATTGCGGTCGGCTTCCGGGAGCCGAGCCTGGTCTTCTATGGAGACGGATGGTTTCAAATGTTCGGCGATCAGGAATCCCTCGCGTCGTGGGGGGTGCCGGACGAGACCGCCATCGTCACCGTGCTCACCAAAGAATACCGGGCCGATGATGTGATTTCCGGTTGGTTCGGGGGTGGGGAGCCGGGGGAGAACGGAGCGAAGCCGGGCAAGGTCCGTGCGGTCAGGGACGACCTGTTTCCGAAGGACGAATGGCGGAGGGAGGTTTACGCCGGTTTTAATCCCGCCCGGACAAGCTGGGTCGAGGTGGTGGTTTTGCTTCCGAAGAAATCCGGTTTAAGGATCCCGTTGAAGGAGTTGTAGATCCGTTTTCGGAAAACGGTTCCCCTCCGGAGGAAGCGGGAACTTCGGGGGCCTCTTCGACCGCATTTTCCTCTTCCCGGTTTCGCGCCCGGGTGGCGAGTCCGATCATCATTCCCCAGGTGACCCCGAAGACGATTCCGGCGGCGACATCGGAGGGGCGGTGGTGGCCGAGTTCCATGCGCGACCATCCGGTTTCCGATGCAAGGATCACCATGGGAATGCCGACCGGTGGCGAGGTGAAAACGAGGGAAGTGGCGAAACCGAACATGTGGCCGGTGTGCCCGCTGGGGAACCCTTGATAGGCGTAGCTGAACGAAGGGCCGTAGAAATCGTTGGCCGCGTCCTGATTCGGGCGCGCGCGACCGAGTCCTCCCCGGAAAACGTTCACCGCCATCCCGGCAACGCAGGCGGCCAGCACACAGGCCCAGGCGCTGCGCCGCCAGGACCGTTTGCGGGAGACCAACCCGATGAGCCACATGCCCCCCGCGATCCAGAGCGGCAACCGGTGGAGGTCGGTCAGATCGGAGATCATGCGGGCCGCTTCATGAACGGGGGAGTCCTTCGGAGTGCGGATCTTCTCCAGGATCAGATCGTCGAAGGGCAGGAGGAGGAGAACGACGCAGGCCCCGACCGACCAGAGGACGACGAATCGTTTCCGGTGCCGCAAGAAGACCGAAAAACCTTCGCGGACCCGTTCGACCGAGGTCCGCATCGCCCAGACGATCCAGTCTCTTGCCTTTCGAAAAATTCCGCGCAGGTCCATTCGGGGAAGCATCACGCGTTAGTGTGCTTCCGCGAAGCCTTTCCTCGTAAAAATCCTGAAACGTTTGCTACGCCGGAAAGGTGCCTGCGCGCGCTACCCGAAAAGCCGCCTCGGGATCGATTTGATATCCTCCAGGACAAGGTAGATGGAGGGTACCAGAAACAGCGTGATCAGGGTGGCGAAGAGAATCCCGAAGGCGAGCGAGGTGGCCATGGGGATGAGGAACTGGGCCTGCAAGTTGGTCTCGAGCAGGATCGGAACCAGTCCGACGAAGGTGGTCAGCGAGGTCAGGATCACCGGGCGGAACCGCCGGGCACCCGATTCGCGGACCGCGTTCAGGAGGGGCTTCCCGGCGCGGACCTGTTGGTTGATGTAATCGACGAGAACCAGGCTGTCGTTTACCACCACGCCGGAAAGCGCTACCAGGCCGAGGAGCGACAATACGCTGAAATCCTGTCCGGTCAGGAAGTGGCCGCCGATCGCCCCGACGATTCCGAAGGGAATCACCGCCATGACGATGAGCGGTTGCAGATAGGAACGGAAGGGGATGGCCAGGAGCGCGTAAATGACCAGCGCCGCCAGAATTGCGCCGCGCAACATACTCGCGCGGATGTCCCTCTGTTCCCGGCTTTCGCCTTCGAAGGTCACGTTGACGGAGGGAAACTCGCGGGCCAACTCGGGGAGGGTTTCGTCCCTCAGCTCGTTGACGATGTCTTCGACATTGGCGACGGCGTCGTCCGCGTCGGCGAAAACATTGACCGCCCGCCGACGGTCGATCCGGGTGATCTCGGCAAACCCCTCGCCGATCTCCAGCTCGGCTGCGTTGCGGATGGGCATGGGTTGGCCGCCACTGTTCCGGATCCACATGTTTTCCAGGGAGGAAAGGTTCATCCGGGCCGCCTCGGGATAGCGAACCATGATCTTGATTTCGTCGCGGCCGCGTTGAATCCGCTGGACCTCGTCTCCGAAGAAAGCCCCGCGCACCTGCCGGGCGATGTCGGCCTGGGTGAAACCGGCGGCGCGGGCGGAGGGGCGGATCTTCAGGTTGATTTCCTCCTTCCCCGCCGAGTAGGAATCGCGCACGTCGAAAACGCCGGCGTAGGTTTCGAGTTTCTCTTTCAAGCGATCCCCGACGGCGGCGAGGTCCTCGAAATCGCGACCGGTGAGCTGGATGTTGATGGCGTTTCCGGCGGGATTGGCGGCCTCCGCCTGGAAGGTGAGGTCTTTGATGCCCGGGAGCTTTCCGACCTTGGTCCGCCAGCGGTCCGCCAGATCGGGGGCGGAGATGTCGCGGATCTCCGGTGCGACCAGTTCGAGGGCTACCTCGCCCTGGCCGATCCGGTTCGAGCCGTCCTGCGAGCCTCCCGGTCCGCCCCCCTGGAACTGGGCGCCGCCAAGAGTGACGGACAGGTGGCGGATGGGGTCCCGCAAGCCTTCCTCCTCCAGTTCGACCCGCACCTCTTCCAGGGCATCGGTGAGGCGTTCGACGTTGGAACGGGTCATGTGGTAGGGTGCGCCTTGCGGCATGTTGGCCAGCGCCACGATGTAGTCGGAGGGAACCGGTGCCAGGAAGATCGAGCGGACCCAGCCGATCGCCACGATGCCGATGATGAGAAACAGCGAGGCGACGAAGAGGGAGACGGTCAGATAACGCCAGGACAGGGCGAGCTTGAGCAGGGGCCGGTAGACTTTGTCGATGAAGCGCTCCAGTCCGTCGGCGATTCGCAGCTGGACCCGCCGCAAGCCGCGGATCTCTTCCCGGTCCCGCTGTCCCACCCGGCACAAGCTCAGGTGGTAGGGCAGGACCAGCTTGCTTTGGACGAGGGAGAAAAGGAGGGTAGGGATCACCACGGCGGGGATCCCGAAAAAGAGTTTCCCAAAGGTGCCGGGCACGAAAAAGATCGGCGAGAAGGCGACGACCGTGGTCAACACCGCGAAGGTCACCGGGATCGAAACCCGGTGGGTGCCGCGAATCGCACTATCCACCCCCGGACCGGTGCGCTGGAACTCCGAAAAGACGCTCTCGCCGACCACGATCGCATCGTCCACCACGATCCCGAGAACCAGGATAAAGCCGAATAGGGTGATGAGGTTGATGGTCAGCCCGAGTGCGGGCATGACGAAGATGGTGGCCAGAAACGAGATGGGAATCCCGATGCTCACGAACAAGGCCAGAAGCGGGCGGAGAAAGAGAGCGAGAACCGCCAGCACCAGCAGGAACCCGATCACCCCGTTCGTAATGAGAAGATTGAGACGATCCCTGAGGTAGATGGAGAAATCCCGCCACACGTCGATTTCCGCGCCCTCCGGCATCTGTAGTTTTTCCTCCGCTACGTATTTGCGAATCTCTTCACTGATTTTCAGCGGGTTCTGGTCGCCCACTTCGAACACCCGGACCATCGCCGCGCGGTTTCCGTTGAATCGTGTGACGAGAGGATCGACGGTGAAGCCGTCGACGACCTCGGCGACGTCCCGCACGCGGACCAGTCCGCCCTCGGGGGAGGTGACCAGAACGATGTCGCCGATCGATTCGGCGTCTTTCGCCAGCGTGTTGGCCCGCAGGAGAATCTGCCCCTGCTCGGCACGGATCGTCCCGCCGGGAAGATCGAGGGATTCCGCGCGAAGAACGGCCGTGATGTCGGAGAAAGTCAGCCCGAACTCCCGCAGGCGGTCTTCGTCGACCTCGACGGAGACCTCGAAGTTGCGGACGCCGGTCACCTCGGCCGATGAGACTCCCGGAAGGAGGGTGATTTCGTCGCGAACCCGTTCCGCCAGTGCTTTCAGAGTGCTCTCGGTCAGGTCGCCGTGGATGGCGACGGTGATGGTGTCGCGCTCGATCTCCGGTTGCTCGACGACGGGCTCTTCCGCTTCGACGGGGAAATTGTCGATGGCGTCGATGCGCACTTTTACCTGGTCGAGCACCAACGTGGGGGAAAACCCGCGCTCCACCTCGAGGACGACGGTGCCCATCCCCTCGGCTGCGGTGGAGGTGATTTTCTTGATCCCCTGCAAATCCTGCACCTCCTCCTCGATCCGCAGACAGATGCCTTCCTCGACATCCTCGGGAGCGGCGCCCGGATAGGGCACCGCCACGATGACCGTATCGAGAGAGAACTTCGGAAAAAGTTCCAGTTTGATGCTCAGCGCCGCGACCACGCCGCCGACGCAAAGGATGAGGGCGACGAGGTTGGCGGCGACCCCGTTTCTGGCAAACCAGGCGATCATTGCGATTCTTCGGGGCGGTCGCCTTCGGCCTCCGATTCGTCCCCGGCGATGCGGACGGGCATGTTGGGGATGAAAATCTCAAGAGGGGTCAGACAGATCCGGTCGCCGTTTTGGATCCCGTCCGTGACCACCATGTTGTCGCCGTTTCGCTGGACGACGGTGACTTGCCTCTCTTCGAGTTCGTTCTCGGCGTTGATGATGCGAACGCGGTCCTTGCCGACGAGAGCAATGATGGGAATCCGGAAGGCCGAGGGGATCTCCCGCCCCTCGATCCTGGCCTGCACGAACGAGCCGGTGGGGAGAGCCTGCTCCCCCGTCCCTTCGCCGTCGAGCGGATCCTCGACGCGGGCCACGGCATGGCGCAGCCGGGTGACGGGGTCTGTCGTTCCCTCGAGGCGGTCGATCCATCCGGTTCGTCGCACCCGGGCGGCACCCTGGCCGAGTAGAAGGTCCACCGCAGGTTTGGCGGCGGGTGCCTCGGCGACTTCAGCGGGCGTGTCGGGCAGATCGAGGTGGCGCAGATCTTCCCGGGAAAGAGGGAGCCGCACTTCGGCGATCGCGGTTCCCTGGATGCGGGCTACGGGGCTGCCGCGGTTGGGGAGCGTATCCCCCAGATCGACGAACGTCTCGACGACCTGTCCCTCGAAAGGACTGCGGATGACGGTGCGTTCGAGATTTTTCCGTGCGAGTTCCAATCCGGCCTCGGCCGACTTCACCCGCAAGCGGGCTTGTTCGAGTTGGGGCTCCCGCCGTGCGAGAGGAGTGGGGTTCTCGACACCGACTTGCCGCAGATCTTCAATGGCTTGCTCCGCATCGGCTTCGGTCTGGAGGAGGGATGTGCGGGCCGAACGGAGTGCGGCCTCCGCCTCTGCGACGGCCGCCTCGTAGTCGGTCGGGTCGACCTTTACCAGAACCTCCCCCCGCTCTACGAATCGGCCCGCTTTCAGGTTCTCCGAAGCCTCGAGGATTTCGCCACCCACTTGAGCCGCCACGGTCGCTTCCGAAAGCGGGGAGACCGTGCCCTGCGAGTGGACCTGGAGGAGGACCGTCTCTTCCTCGGCGTTCATGGCGGACACCGGAGTCGGGACGATTTCGGGTTGCTGCGAAGCGGGCTCCGGTCGGAGAAAGTACATACCGGCGGCCATGCCTACCGCCAGGAGGAGCACGACGATGGGAAGGATGATTTTCATGAGTCTGATTCGGGATTCGGTTGGAAACCCCCGCCGAGAGCGGCGTACAGGTTGAGGCGGTTGGTCAGGGAGAGGAGCCGGAGGTCGATGGCCTGTCGGTAGGCGTCGAACGCCCGATTCTGGAGGTCGAGCACATCGAGGAGGTCGATCAGGCCGCGTTCGTAGCGGTCGAATCCCACCGTGGCGGCTTGCTGGGCGAGCCTGGCCGATTCGTAAGCGCTTGCGGCCGCCTCCCGCAGGAAGGCATCGCTGTCCAGAGCATCCTCCACCTCCCGGAGCGCCGTCAGCAGCACCGATTCGAAGTCGGAAATCGAGGCCGCCAGCAAGGCTTCCCGCCTCTCGACCTCCGCCCGGAGACGCCCGCCCTGGAAGACCGGCTGGAGAAGGTTTCCCGCCAGGTTCCAGACGGTGAAGTCGCTGTCGAGCAGATCGGACAGCTCGTCGCTGGCGGTGCCGAGGCTCCCCGACAAGGAGAAGGTGGGAATCAGATTCTTCTCGGCTTCGCTCACCCGGGAATCCGCTGCGGAGATCCGGGCCGAGGCGGCGAGCAGATCGGGCCGCCGGGAGAGGACGGTCGAGGGGATGGCCTCCGGTGGCGGTTCCGTCAATGTCGGCAAGTTCTCCGGCACCGGAAAGTTTCCGTCGGGATATCGGCCGGAAATCGCCTGAACCTGGCGGACGGCATTCCGCCGGGTGCGGATCGCGGTCTCGAGAGTCGATTCGGCGGACTCGACTTGCGAGCGGGCGAGGCTCAGCTCCAGACTCCCGATCAGCCCGCGATTGACCCGGTCCTCGGTCGCCCGGAGGCTCTTCCGGGATACCTCGAGCTGTTTTTCCGCCAGTCGTGCCTGAAGAATGCGCGCGGATGCCTCGAACCAGGCTCTCGCCACGTTGGTGGACAGGGCGAGACGGGTGGCGGCCAGGTCGGAAGCCGCCGCTTGTTCTTCGAAAAGGGAGGCCTGCCGTGCGTCGGCCAGACGACCCCAGAGGTCGATCTCCCAGGACATCCGCAAGCCGAGTTCGAAGCGATTGTCCGTGCTCGTCTGCAGGGTTTCGCCGACACCCGGGAAATCGATCTTGTTGACGGTGCGTCCGCGGCTGCCCAGCGCCTCGGCGGAGAAGGAGGGGAGGCGGTCGGCCCCGACGATGCGGGTGGT
>CAZBLJ010000047.1:12053-14941 GCA_964492605.1 uncultured Puniceicoccaceae bacterium | reverse complement strand
TCAGTAGCTCCGCACGTCGAGACCAGGGACCCTGCCGAACTCGCGTGCGTTCCGGGTTACCACGGGAAGATGGTGCGCAAGCGCAGTGGCGGCAATCCACAGATCATTCGCTCCAATCAAAGTGCCCTTCGCCTGCAAATGGCGAAACATAACGCCAAACTCCCAGGCGATTTCAGCCGTCGACTCCAGAATGCGAAAGGGCCGGACAAATCGGGACCAGCTACTGCGATCCGTCCCGAGGGACTTGCCCGCCGCCAACTCGCCCGCGATCGTAAAGGTGATACAGAAGTGCTCGTCCCGATGGGTGCGGAGAAAGTCTGCCGCACCCCCAGGTGTGCGTCGCCTGCGCTCGCGCTCCAGGTCGACCAAGAACGTGGAATCCAGAATCATGGAATGTCAGGCGGAGCGTCGTCGGCATTGAGGGCATCGATGGCATCGAGTTCGGACTCCGCAAAAGCAAACTCGGGACTGTCAAAGCCCGCCAAAAGCTCTCGTCCCGTCACGCCACCATCGGGAATATCCGCTCGTAAAACCACTTGCGAAAAAGACTCGCGGGGGTGCCGCTTCGCCCGCCTCAGCTTTTCGTACGCTTCGATTTCCAAACTGATTGTCTTCGTTGCCATATACACAGCCATGCATGAATACGGGACAGATGTCAATCTCGTTGAGACTGACAAAGGCAGATGAGACGCAATGGAAGCGATCCTTTCGTTTTTGGAGCTAATTTTAGACCAGTTCTATATTTGTTGACGCTTGGAGGACGACGTCGGTTTCGCTTGCGACTCCTGCGGTGTCCGGTTCGCGGTATGAGCTTCGCGGAGTTCCTGGCGCGGAATTCCGGAAAATCAGGCCAAATAAAATACCGAAGATGTGTGGTCCCTACCTAACTTTCGGATCGACGGGAACGCTCCATTCCCCACTCTGACTTCAATGAACGAATCCCCCCCTCCTCTCGATCCGGCCCGCAAGTGGGAGTCTATCCAGGAACAGGTCAAAGCGGTCCGCACCGAGTTGTCGCGGGTCATCGTCGGGCAGGAAAAGGTTGTCGAAGGCATGATGGTCGCCCTGCTCTGCCGGGGGCACTGCCTCGTCGAAGGGGTGCCGGGGTTGGCGAAGACCCTTCTTGTCAGCACTCTCGGGCAGGTTCTCGGGCTGAGCTTTCGCCGGATCCAGTTCACTCCGGACTTGATGCCGAGCGACATCCTCGGAAGCGAGATCCTCCAGGAAACCCCGGAGGGGCGCCGTTTCAATTTTATCCGGGGTCCGGTTTTCGCCCACCTCATCCTGGCCGACGAGATCAACCGAACCCCTCCGAAAACCCAGGCCGCCCTTCTCGAGGCGATGCAGGAAAAGCAGGTGACCATTGCCGGGCAGACCCTGCCCCTCGAGCCGCCTTTCGTCGTCTTCGCCACCCAGAACCCGATCGAGCACGAGGGAACCTATCCCCTGCCCGAGGCGCAGCTCGACCGCTTCTTCTTTAATCTGGTCATCGATTACCCCTCCCCGGCGGAAGAGCGGGAGGTGATGATCCGCACCTCCAGGCGGGAAAGCGTGAAAGTCTCCGATGTCCTCTCCCGCGAGACACTCCTGGAATTGCAGGACCTGATCTACGAGATCCCCCTGCCCGACCATGTCCTCGATGCCATCCTCAAGCTGGTCCAGAGCAGCCGCCCGAAGGAGGAATCCTCGGACGAATACGTCCGGCAGTACGTCGGATGGGGTGCCGGCCCAAGGGCGGCCCAGTGCCTGTGCTCGGCGGTCCGCGCCCTCGCCCTTCTGCGCGGCGAGAAGGCCGCCTCCGTCGAGGAAGTCAAAGACCTCGCCCATCCGGTTCTCCGGCACCGGATCATCCCCAGCTATCATGCCACCGGCGAGGGAGTGTCGGTCGACGCTATCATCGCCCACCTCGTCGGCCAGCTTTGACCGCCCCTCCTCAAAGCGTTTCCCGGACCCATGGCTTATCGATTCCTGAGACCGGAAGATATCCGGCGGCTTTCCAGTTTCGAGTTCGCCCCGAAGAATCTGGCGGAGGGTTTCCTGGCCGGACGACACCGTTCCCGGCGCGTCGGAGCCTCGACCGAGTTTCGCGACCTCCGGCCCTACTCCGTCGGCGACGATATCCGCGATCTTGACTGGCGCGTCCTCGCGCGGACCGACCGGCCCTGGCTGCGCACCTTCGAGATCGAGACCAACACGGACTGCCACATCCTCCTCGACAGCAGCGGTTCGATGGGGTTCGGAAAATCGCCGAGCAAGCTCGAATACGCTTCCTTCTTCCTCGCCGCCCTCGCATACCTCGTCGTCCGCAACCGCGATCTCGTCTCGGTCGGCCTTCTCGACGAGGGCATCCGCTCGTTCTTCCCGCCCGGCAGCACGCAGGGCCATCTGAACCGCATTCTCCAGGCGCTGGAGGATAACCGGGCCGGGCAACCCACCCGGCTCGCCGAATCGATCCGGCGGGTCGTCCCCCTCATCCGCCGCCGGGGCACCTTGATCCTGGTCTCCGATTTTCTCGACGATCCGGCAGCCTTTTTCCGGGAGTTGAACCCCTTCCTCCACCGCGGGTTTCGCGTCCATCTGCTGCAAATCCTCCACCCGGACGAACTGCGCCTGCGGGCGAACGGCCTCACGCGCTTCGTCGATCTCGAATCCGGATCGCACGAGATCGCCCATGCGGAGCACCTCGCCAAAGACTACGCCGAGACCGTCGAACAACACCTGAACGCTATCCGTGCCCTCGCTTCCCGGAAGGGGATCGGCTACCGGCTCGCAACCACGCAGACGCCCTTTCTCGAACTTTTCGACGATTTCGTGCGCTGATCGATGTCCCTCCTCTTCGCCAACGCCTTTCTTCTCCCGCTCGCAGCGTTGGTCGCCCTGCCGCTCCT
>CAZBLJ010000047.1:0-11953 GCA_964492605.1 uncultured Puniceicoccaceae bacterium | reverse complement strand
TCTTCGCCAACGCCTTTCTTCTCCCGCTCGCAGCGTTGGTCGCCCTGCCGCTCCTGATCCATCTGGTGGCGCGACTCCGCCCCCGCACCTACCCCTTCGGGTCCCTTCTCTTCATTCGTCGGGTTGCCCGCAAGACGCGCCAAAGCCGCCGCCCGCAGGACTGGCTTCTTCTTATCCTGCGAACGCTTTTGGTCGTTTTCCTTCTCGGCGTTTTCCTCAGACCGATCTTCTTCGCGGACGGGGTGCAGACAGAGGCGGAGGAGCAGCGGGGCGTCGTTATCGTCGTCGATGCAACGGCCTCCATGGCTTATCAGGAAGGGGTCCGCTCGCGTTTCGGCCAGGCGGTGGACGAGGCCTTCGACCTCCTCTCGAGTCTGCGGAGCGGAGACCTTGCGAATGTGGTCTTTCTTCGCCAGAGCCCCGCTGCGCTCCTCCCCGAGGTCGGCCCGAACATCGCCCTCCTCCGGGAAGAACTGCTTCGTTCCAGCGTCACCCGCGAGGGCGGCCGGCCCGGCGACGCGGTCGCCACCGCCCTCGGCCAGCTCGAGGCCGTCGAGGGACGCCGGGAACTGGTCATCGTCTCCGATTTTCAGCGCGGCACCTGGGCGGACGCCCGCCCGGAGATCCCGGGCGATGTCGATTTGACCCTCATCCCGGTCGGCGCCGGCACTTCCCGGAATCTCGCAGTGGGGCAGATCCTTCTCGAACCCGCGACACCGCTGGAAGGCGAATCGATGAGTGCCACGATTCGCATCTACAATTTCTCTCCGGAGCCCCGGCGGGTGGAGGTCGTCTTCTCTCTGGGGGAAATCCGCCGCGCCACGTCCGTCGCCCTCGAGGCCTGGTCGGACGCAGTCGCCGTCTTCCCCTTCGATGCGCCACCGCCCGGAGAATACCCCCTCTCCATCTCTCTTCCGGAAGACGAGTTCCCGGCGGACGACACGGGGCACGCCGTCCTCCGCGTATCCGCCGGTGTGGAGGTCGTGGTCCCCGACCGGGATGATTCCGCTTTCAACCCGTGGTTCCGCGCTCTGCAAGCGATTCCCTCTACTCTTCCCCGACAGCTCGCCGGACAAAGCCCCCGCTCGGCGGACATCCTGATATGGGACGGAGAAGACCCGCGCATCACCGCGCCCGCGTCCGAGTTTTTGGAATCCGGCGGAACGGTGATCTGGGCACCGTCGGCCGGGGCCGGTCTTCCGGTCGAGCGACTTTCCGAAGCCACAGGCTACCGCCTCGCCCGCCCGGACGATTCCCTCTTTCGCGTCTTCGCGGGGGGCACCTACGGAAATCCCGCCCTCGGATTCGCCAGAGAACGCTTCCGAACCCCATTGGATTTTCCGGAGTCGAGCGAGGTATTGATCGCTTTCGCCGACGGACCGCCCGCGCTCGCCCGAATCCCCACCCCGGGTCGCGGCACACTCTATTGGTGGAACCTCCCCCTCCTCGAGCCGGCGGGCAACTACGCCACCCGGCCCGAGTTCCTTGCCGTGCTCGGTGAAATCGCCGAATCGGTTCGCCAGCGACAGTCCACCGACGGCGGCGAGCGGCATCCCGGCGAGCCCATTTACCGCTTCTTCGATGTCTCGGTCGCCGCCGGGGATATCACCGCCGACGGTCCCGATGGCACGCCGATCGACTTGCAGCGGCGCGGCGAGGCCGACGGCGACTGGTTGACCGCCGGCCCCGTCGATCAGACGGGGATCGTCACCTGGCGGGAGCGAAGCCGCGTCCTCGGCTACGATGCGGTCGTCTTTCCTCTCCCGCAATCGGACCTGCGGAGCCTTTCCGCCGAGGAGATCCGTCGGCCCGATGCCGAGGTCGTGGCCAGCTCCGTTACGCTACGCCACCGGGAGGAGGGCATCGAATGGTGGCCGTGGCTCCTCCTCATCGCAGGCCTTCTGGCCCTCGCCGAAGTCGTCGTCGCTAACGCTCCCGTGATGCGGGCCACTCGGAACGCCTCATGAATCCCGTCCTTCCAGCAGACTATCTGATCTTTCTGGCGATCCTCGGTCTCGTGGGCAGCGCGTTCCTTTCCTGGCGCGGCACGCGGCAGTTGGGAACCTTCGGGCGGCTCGCCGTCACCGGCCTCCGCCTCGTCGCCCTGTCCCTCTTGCTGGTGATCGCCCTGAATCCCGGCCACTGGGAGACTCCCGCCGAGAAAAAGGAGGGCCGGTGGGCACTCCTCCTCGACAACAGCGCGAGCATGATGGTCGAGGATTGGGGCGGGCGTCCCCGCTCCGATGCCGCATCGGAAGCTGCCGCGATCCTGGTCCCGGAAGCGCGCCGGGCTACCGTGGGGCTGGATCTTTTCACCTATTCCGGAGACCTCCGTCGTCTCGATGCCCCCGCCGTGATCCCGCCGCCCGACCCCGCGGAAGGCACTCACCTCGTGCAATCGCTTCGCAGTCTTCTCCAACGCACCTCCGGCGGCGAAAATCTGGCCGGAGTCATGGTCGTCGGGGACGGGCGGGAGATTCCCCCTTCTTCGCCGGACGACGTGCTCCTCTCCGCCCGCGCACGCGGCATCCCCGTCCACATCCTGCCGGTGGGCGGCGAGATCGTTCCGCCCGACCTCGCCGTCGAGCCGACCCCCCGCAGGATCACCGCTTTCGCGAACCAGAACCTCACCCTGCGCGCACGCGTGTCTTCGGCCGGGCTGGAACCTCTTCAAACCACCGTCGCACTCCGGGATGCCTCCGGAGAAACCCTTGCCGAGGAATCCGTGCGTCTCGCCACCGGCGCTACCGTGGATGTCTCCTTCGAGCGGGCTCCCCTGCCCGCCGGTTACCACGAGTTCAGCCTGCACGTGCCCGAGCGGGCGGAGGAGAAGGACCTCTCCAACAACTCGGCCCGGATCGGCGTGGTGGTGCTCGAGGGCTCCCTGAACGTTCTCCTCGTCGAAGGTTCTCCCCATTGGGACAGCAAGTTCATCGTCCAGCTCCTCCGGGAGATGCCCTTCGTCAACCTCACCACGGTTCACCGCCTCACGGGGGAACGCTACTTCCGCGTCGAACCGGGACAAGCCCGACCCGCCCAGTCGCAGCAGGCCGTCTTCCCCGACACCCTCGAAGAACTGCTGGGCTACGACCTCGTCATCTTCGGTCGCGGAGTCGAGTATTTCATCACCCCCGAAAAAGCCGGCAACCTCCGCCGCTTTGTCTCCGAGCACGGAGGAGCCGTGGTCTTCACCCGGGGCCAACCGTGGGAGACCGAACTGTCCGGTCTCGGTGCCCTCATGCCCTATGAACTCGGCCCGATCATCCGCTCGGAGGTGCGCTGGCAACCGACTCTCGCGGGCGAACAGGAAGGCTTTTTCGGGCACGGACTCCCCTCCTGGCGCGACCCGATCTGGGAACGTTTGCCGCCACTGGAGGGTGTCCGCGAAAGCCTTCGCCCGGCCCCGTTCACCCAGACGCTGGTCGAGGGGCGCATCGTCGGGAGTTCCCGCACCGCCCCGCTTTTGGTGAGCCGTCGCGTCGGTCTCGGGCTGGTGACCGCCGTCAATGCGGAGGGGCTTTGGAAGTGGGACTTTTTCCCGGAGTTCGAGGAGGCCAAGAGAGTCTATCGCGACTTCTGGATCCAGCTCTTCCAGTGGGCGGCGACCTACGCGGAGTTTCTTCCCGGTCAGGAATTCGCCATCCGCCTCGACGAAGACGAGGTTGCCCCGGGCAACCCGGTCCGCGTCTTTGTTTCCCGCCGACAAACAAGCTCCACCGCAGAGGCCTCGGAGGGAGAGCCCGTCGTGACGATCCGTCGCGGCGACGGTTTTCGCCGGAACCTTACGCTCGGGGCCGTCCCCAACCACGAGGATCGCTGGCAGGCGTTCTTCTCCCTCGATGAACCCGGCTTCTACCGGATCAATGTCCGCTCCGCCGATCAACCGCCGGAGGCCATCGGTGCCAGCCAAAGCATCGTCGTGAAAAGCCCACTACAGGAATCGGACCATCTCAGTGCCGATCCGGCATTCCTCGAAACCCTTGCCGACGCGACCGGCGGGCAATCCTGGACGATCGACTCCGTCGGCGGAGTTTTCGAGCAAGCCGCCGCAGTCGCCTCCTCCCACAAGACCAACCCGCGTTGGGTTCCGCGTTGGGATGCGGCCCCCCTTTTCCTTCTCATCCTTCTTTGCTTCGCCGCCGAATGGTGGTACCGTCGCCGCCGCGGCTTGAGCTGATTTCCCGACCGATCCTTACCATGTGGCAAAAACGCTTCAGTGATCTTCTCGACAACCGATTGCGGAGCTGGCGTCTCTCCCTCTTCGGCGATCTGTGCATGAAGCTGTTCACCGCCCTCATCGGGTGTGTTGCCATTTATGTCCTCCTCGACCGGTTTCTCGCCATTCCTTCCGAGGCGCGGCTTCTTCTCTCGGGGATGCTGCTGGTGCTGTTCGCCGTGCTTTTTTCCATCCGGTTCCGCCGCAGCCGGCGCTCCCCGGAAGCTCTCTTCGCACGGTATGCCGACCGGTTTTCCGAGACGAAGCGCCAGGAGATCCTTTCCGCCCTGGAACTCCTCCGCAACCCGCCCGACCCGCAAACCGGTCCGCTCCACGCACACCTCCGCGAGGATGTCTTCGAGCGCGGAGTCTCCGCGTTGCGTTCCTATCCGGAGGCAGCCCCGTTTTCCCTCGCCGCCTTCCGACGCCATGCCCTGATCGCCGGAATCGCCGCCTTCGTGGCCGTCGGCTTCGCCCTGCCCTACCGGGACATCGTCGGTGCCGTCCTGCCGCGGATTTTCGCTCCCACCGGGGATCATCCTCCCTACTCCCCGCACCGGTTTGCCCTCCCCGACGACCTCACCGTCATCTACGGCGACGACCTGGAGGTCAGTGCCATCCATGACGGCCCCGTCCCCACCGATCCGGTTGCCCTGATGGTCCGCTCCCCTGCGGGCGAGCACCGCCTGCCCGCTTTCCACGACGGCGAGGGCCGCTATTTTCAAACCATCGAGAACGTCACGACACCCATCGAAGTCTCCTTCACCACCGGGCGGGCCCGTTCCAGGTGGACCCCGGTAACCATCCGCTACCAGCCCCGCATCGGCACGACCCGGCTGCGCATCACTCCGCCCGCCTACACGGGACGCCCCACCCGCGAGTTCTACCCCGGAGAACAGGGCCTGCGGGCATTGAAAGGAAGTCGCGCCGAACTCTTCGTCACGGCAAACCGTCCCCTCGTCGATGGAGTCCTCCGATTTATGAATCCCGATGCACCGGACCCCGAGGCTTCCTCCTGGCGACGCGACGCCGAGGTTTCGGGCGAGCACACCGTCCGCTTCTCGTGGGAACTGGAGGAATCGGGTCTCATCGAGATTTGGGTCGAGGACCCGCACGGCACCCGAAACGCCACACCCTACCGACTCAGCCAAAAGGTGGATCCCGACCGAGGCCCCACCGTGTCCATCACCGAGCCCGGACTCTTCTCCCTCGCCACCCCCTACTCGACGATCCAGGTAAAAGGCTACGCCGAGGACGACGTGGGTCTCTCTCGCGTCGGACTGCTCCGCTCCCTGGACGAGTTCCGCGACCGCAGGCTCGACCTCCCCGTGCAACCCGGAGCCAAACGACACTCCGTCCAACAGGAGATTTCCCTCGCCTCGCTCGGCGTCGTTCCGGGCGAGGTGCTCGAGCTTTCCCTGGGTGCCCGTGATCTCCGTCCCGGCCAACCGAACTTCACCTACTCCGGTGTCGTCCAGATCCAGATCATTTCGGAAGGGGATTACGAGGAAATGCTGTGGAACCGCGCCAACATCCGCGACTTCGCCGAAAAAACGCGCCTTACCTTCGAGGCCCTCGAGGAGCTTCACGACCGGACCGTCGAACTCGCCGAAAAGGCCGACTCCCTCGATCCGGAAGAGCGCGCGAAGCAACTCGAAGCCCTCCGCGAGCAAGCCGCCGAAACCCGCAAGCTCTTCGAAACCTACGCCGGGGACTACCCTCTCTTCGAGGTGGAGAAAGAGGCCGGAGAAGCTCTCGGCGAGATCGTCGATCTCATCTCCGGCTTCGAATCCTCGCTGGACGAGATGAACCCGGGCACCCCCTCACCGCTCGATGAGCAACTCCGCCAGGCGGCTGACTCCCTCCGACCGGGGCGGGAACAGGCCGGGGAAATGGCCGAGAAGGGAGAGGACCTGGCAGGAGTCCAGGAGTTCATGCAGCTGGCCAACGAATACTCCCGCCTCCTCGAGGAACAGAGGCTTGTGACCCGTCGCCTCGATGCCGCCGCTCCGGAGGACGACCCGCAGACCCTCCGCGACCTGGGTCGCCGCGAAAGCGAACTCCGGGAAGCGATCGACGACCTCCTCGACCGCATCCGCTCCACCGTCCAGGAGCACTCCGGGAACCCGGCGTTGAAGCAGATGTGCGACTCGGCGACGGAATTCGCCGACCGGATGGATGAACTCGCGATCGGCGAGTTGCTGGGGGAAGCCGCGCGTCAGGCCGGCTCCGCGGCCGGTGGTCCCGCCCGCGAGGCATCCGCCGCGGCTCTCGCCGCCATGGAACAACTGCTTTCCGACTGCTCCGGCGACGCCTTCGGCGGAATGTGCCAGGGCGGGCTGAATTTTGCCGTCCGCTCGCCGGCGATGAGAGAAACCCTGGCCCAGATGATGGGTCGGTTCGGGATGGGTAGCGGCGGGACGGGTGGAAGCGCTGGTGGCGGCGTTGGATGGGGAGGCGACGACGGTTACGCGGTCGCACAAATGTCGCCGCTCATGATCCCCCTCGTCGGCCCCCAGCGCATTCGATTCATTCCCGGCGATTTCGGTGGAGGATCCCCCTCGGGCGCAGGGCGCGGCGACGGAAGCGGCCAGGGCGTGAACCAGGCTACCGTCGAACAAGCCGCCGCCCCCACCGCGGATCAGGAACCCGCGGAACAGGAGCGGGCCGGAAGCGTCATCGAGCGCACCCCCGAAAGATATCGCCAAGCCATCGAACGATATTTTAATCATAAAGAACTCTCTGACTCACCATGAACATCCGAACCTCCCTTCTCCTTCTGGTCGCCACCCTGACGGCCTTTTCCGCCCAGGCGTCGATCCAGTGCGCCAATCTCATCTACGCCGGCGACAACACCTCGCGCTGCTTCAGCGACCATTTTCTGACGATCGTCCAGCGCGAGACCTCCGTGCCGACGGAACGCCGCTTCCGTTCCGTGAAGCTCGATTCCAACGAACTGTTTCGTTACCCCTTTGTCATGATGACCGGAGAAAAGGATTTCCAGTTCTCCGAAACCGAAGCCGCCCACCTCTATCGCTACCTCTGCAACGGAGGCTTCATGGTCGCATCCGCCGGATGCTCGAGCAAGACCTGGGACGCGAGTTTCCGCCGCAACCTTGCGGCCGTCTTCGAGGGCGAGGCCGAACTCCGCCCGATACCGAAAGACCATCCGCTCTTCCGAACCGTCTTCAACATCACCAAGCTCGACCTCTCCCGCGGCGACGGGGAAGCCACCCTCGAAGGCCTCGAATACAACGGCAAGATCGTGCTGGTTTACTCGCCGCACGGCCTCAACAACACCGCCAACACCGAGGGCTGTTGCTGCTGCGGAGGCAACGAGATCAAGAACGCCGACCAGGTCAACGTGAACATCTTCGCCTACGCCCTCATGCATTGAAAACGCTTCGATTAACGGCATGATCCGCTTTCTCCCCGTCTTCCTCGCGGCCCTCTTCCCCGTTTGCGGATCGTTCGGCGACGAGCCGCCGTCGGTTTGGCTCGAAGACCTCGACGAAGCCTTTCACCGGGCCCAGGCCGATTACCAACCCGTCCTGATCCTCTTCTACCGCGAAGGTTGTCGCTGGACGAACCGCCTCCGCGAAGACGTCTTTGCAACCCCCGACATCCGCGCGCAGCTGGACGAGATGATCCTCGTTCGAATCGATCTCGAGCAAGAGGAGGAAACCGCCGCCCGCTACCGCATCCGGGGATCGCCGACCCTCGTCTTCACCGAACCCGACGGCAACCGGATCGGCATCATCGAAGGCTACCTCCCTGCGGACGAACTTCGCCCCCGGCTCGACGAGCTTTTCCCCTCGGAAGCAAGCGGCGAAGTCGGAGCCGATGCCGCGCCACGAGCCGCAGACCGGAATCTCCGCGAGATTCTCGCATACTTCGGCGACCGGGAGATCCGGAACCAGCACCTGGCCGAGCTTCTCGAACGCACGCCGTTCCCCCGAAAGGAGCTTGTATCCTATCTCGAAGACGAGCGTCTTGCAGTCCGGCTCGCAGCACTCGAGATCCTTGAGCGCGCCTCCGGCGATGGCTTCGACTACGACCCGTGGCTTCCTCCCGCAGAGCAATCGTCCTCCCTCGACGCATGGCACGCCTGGGCCGAGGAAGGGGATACCCCCCGCGTGCAACCCTTCACTCCGCTCACCGAAGGAGACGTCCGCGCCGGCCTCTCCGAACTCTTCTCCCAAGACCGACCCCGCTCCCGCAGGGCTTTCGCCCGACTCCGGGACGGCGGCCTGCCCGTCGCCGCATTCCTCCGCAACTATCTCGCCGAAAACCCCGACCTCGACCGCAGGAAGCGCGAAATCGTCCGCGAAGTTCAATATGCCATCCTCCTTGAAGCCATCGGCCTGGACCGTCCTTCCCGCAGAGCGCACGAACTCGTGCACGGGCAGAGCAACCACGTGCGCGAGACGCTCGAAACCCTCGGCGAGGAGGGCCCGGCTGCGGCGGAAATTTTGACGGACTTCCTCGGATCGGGTGACAGCCTCGTCCGCGAGGCCGCTGTCGAAGCCCTGACCCGCGCGGTCGGCACGAACGCCGTGCCCGCCTTCGCCGACCTTCTTTTGCGGGAGGGAGACCGGGAGGTGATCATCGTCACCCTCAAGAGTCTCGGGAAGATCGAAACCCCCGAAAGCCGGGCACTCATCCGCGGTTTCCTGAACGACAGCGACGAGGAAATCGTCATCGCCGCCCTGCAGGCCCTCACCGAACTGGGTTTACAGGGGGAGGTTCCGCTGATCCGGACCGCTCTCGCCGACGAGCGCTGGCGCGTCCGCGTTGCGGCCATCGAGGCTGCCGAAGCCGCCGAGCTTTCGGCTGTGACCCCTGAAGTTTTGGAGCTTCTCTTCAGCGAAGACACCTTCGTCCGCACGACCGCCGCCAAGGCTCTCCGGCGGATCGGCGGACGTTCCTCCGTTGGGCCTATGGCCGAAGCCTTCGTCGCGAATCCATCAGCCCGTATCGCCATTGCCAATACCTTCGATTCGCTGAATCAAACCTGGACTGCCGAGATGCGGACAGCCGCAAGCGCCGCCGAAACCGCACAACTCGTGGCACTCCTGGGGATCTTCGAGCCACAAGGTCATCTGGATTGGGAGTGGGTAAGGACCCTTGCCGTCTCCGAGGAAGACGATATCGCCCTCGCCGCCCAGCGCATCATCGCCGAAGAATGGTTCGAGGATCATACCGATACCGATGCCATCCTCGACTTCTTCAACAAAGAGGACGAAAACTCGGCCCGTCTCATTTTTCGTCACCTCGACCTCCATTCCGCAGGCGAAGACCGCTCCGCCGTCACGGAACTCGGCCCCCTCTCTTTTCATGGAAGCCGCGGCCCGGTTTTGCACGCAAGCTTTCTCGATATCCTCGTCGGCGGTGACCGCCAACCGGACAACCGATCCACGGAAGCCGACCTAACCGCCCTCGCCGAAGTAGGCCGCCACTGGATGGTGCACGGAGACAACGCCGAAATCCGCCGCGACGCCGCCGTCTTTCTTCTCGGCCTCGGCGACAACGAAGCTGTTCAACCGCTTCTCGCCGATTGGGAGAGCCTCTCCCACGAGCAACGCGAGCGGCTCGCCGAATCCCTCGAAGGACTCTCCGGGACGGACTTTTTTCCGGTGGTCGAGCGGCTCCTCCTCGACAGCCATGCGGACATCCGGACCGCCATGGTCCGGTCCATGCGCGACGGCACACCGGACCGGGAGTGGATGAACCGCTATCTCGCGATCCTCAATACCCCGGGTTCCCCCCTTCTCCCGAGGGAGGGCTATCGGCGGAACATCCGCGAAGCCCACGAAGAGGACTTCCGCCGCCACCTCCTGCCCATGATCCGCAACCCGCTCAGCGACGACCACCTGGCCTTCGCCCTCGACGGGTGGTTCCTCGCCTGGCAAGAGGGGGATGACGCGCTCCTCAAGCCCTTCTTCGACGACCCGCGACCCGCGATCCGCCGTGCCGCCTGGATCCTCGCACTCCGCGTAAACGCTTCGCCGGAGCATCCCGGGTCCTTCGACTTCGCCTCCCTCGTCGCCGCCGCCGACCCGTCCCTGCGCAGCCTCTACGCTCTCTTCCAGCAGCGTGACGGGTTCTCGTATCGCCATATTCTTCCATCCGGCTCGTACCGCTACGACTACCACTACTCCTCGTTTTCCCGTGGCTTCCGCCGCGAAAGACAGCCGATCAATCCAGTAACCCTGAAGCATCTGGAAATCCTGCTCGAAGATCCCGCGCCCGAAGTGGCCGGCCGGGCCGTTGTCGCCCTCTATTCACACGGAGAAAAGATCGACCCCGCCAAAGCCTACGAGATCATCGAGCGGGCTGCCGCCTCCGACGACTCCATCCGGCGCGACCTCGCCTCGGTCTTTATCAATACTCCCGACCTCATCACCCGCGACGATGCTCCCCTCGCCCCCGTCCTCGACAGCATCACCTATTCGGAGGACCGGGTGGCCGAGTTGCGCCGCACCATGGGAGTGACCCAAACCACAAGCATCAGCCACGACGAGGCTTCGCCCACTCCCGGCAGCCTTCTGGACCATGCCGGCGCGCTCCGCCCCGATTCCGCCCCCGATCTCCCGACCGGAAAACGCCCTCCCCAACCGACCATGGCGGCGAAGGACGACGCGCCCCTGGACCTCGTTTTTTTCACCCAGTCCGGCTGCCCCGACTGCCGCCGGGTGAGCGAGCACCTCGACCGCCTGCGCGAAGCGTTTCCCGACCTCGTTGTCCATGAATACGACATCCGGGAAGTGGACGCGATGCGTTTCAACGAAGCTCTTGCCGAGCAGCGCGACTTTCCCGAGCGTCTCCGCCTCACAGCACCCGCCCTCTTCACCGCCCAAGGCTTTCTCACCCGCGACCAGATTTCGTTCGAAGCCATTGCCAGACTGATTCAGGACGCGACCGGACACTCCGACCGGGAATGGCTCGTGGTTGGCCGGGGCCAGGAGAGCGAATCCTCCGAACGCATCGAGCGCCGATTCGATGCCTTTACCCCCGGCATCGTCGTAGGGGCCGGACTTCTCGACGGCCTCAACCCCTGCGCATTCGCCACCATCATCTTCTTCCTCTCCTACCTCCAGGTCGCCCGCCGCACACCCGTGCAGATCCTCCAGGTCGGCATGGCCTTTGTCCTCGGCATCTTCCTGACTTACTTCGCCGTCGGATTCGGCTTTCTCAACATCGTAGCCCGACTCGCGATCATCGAAGATGCCGCCCGGGTCGTGAATTGGGTCCTGGCCGGAGTGGTCTTCGTCATCCTCATCCTCTCCCTCCGGGACGGATTTCTTTGCCTCCGGGGTCGCCTCCGCGACACCACGCTCCAGTTACCGAAGCCCCTGAAGAAACTCGTCAACGCCACCATTCGAAAAGGCGTCCGTCACAGCCGCTTTGTCCTCGCCGCCCTCGTCACCGGAGCGGTGATCGCCCTCCTCGAACTCGCCTGCACCGGCCAGGTGTACGCCCCGACCATCGCCTTCGTCATCCAGAGCGGCACCGACCGCCCCACCGCCCTGCTCTACCTCCTCCTTTACAACCTCGCCTTCATCCTCCCCCTCCTCATCATCATGATCCTCGCCTACCGGGGATTGAAAAGCGACCGCCTCCAGGCCTTCTTCCAACGCAACGTAGCCCTCCTCAAATTCGGCAACGCCGCCCTCTTCGCCCTCCTCCTCGGCTTTTTCCTGATCGTGCTGGTGTAGCGCGGAGAACCCATTGCGG
>CAZBLJ010000046.1:0-15060 GCA_964492605.1 uncultured Puniceicoccaceae bacterium | reverse complement strand
CCCCCCTCGATCTTCCGGCAGGCATGAAAGGCAATAGCGGACAGGAGTGTCCGCCCTCCGGGTGACGAAACGGGGAACGGACATTCTTGTCCGTTTCCTGGGGGGCTGAAAGGCAAAAACGGGTTGGCAGTCGCGGATGTTCGGCTCCTTTAGCTGGACCGACCTTTCGCCTTCCGACTCGTCCCTCTCCCGGTCGCGAGTTTCTCCAGGTCCGTGACCATATCTTCTTTTCGCTCGGCATCCGCCGCCAGCTCCAGATTCTCCTGCATTTTCGCCCGCAACGAGGGGGATGCCCGCATCGCCTTGACTTCGGAGAACAGCGAATCGATCGCGGACTGTTCGACCACGACGCACCCTCCCTGGGACTCGAGAAAACGGGCGTTCGCCATCTGGTGGTCGTCTGCGGCGTACGGAAAGGGAATCAGAATGGAAGGCAGTGCGCAACGGGTCAGCTCGGCAATGGATCCCGCTCCCGCCCGGGAAATCGCCAGATCGGCGGCCGACATCACCAGATGCATCGAATCACAAAAACCGACGGTAGTGAAGCGGCGCGAAGCCCCGGCGGCATCCACTTCTTCGATGACCCCGTCGATTCCCTTTCCCAGACCGCGGACGCAGAACAGATCGATCCCCTCCTCCATCAGGTCCGGATAACTCCGATCCACCCACTCGTTCAATGCGAGAGCGCCCTGGCTCCCTCCGAAGACGGCGAGGAGAAAGCCGCTCTCCGGCAAGCCGAGCTTGCGGCGGGCGCCCCGCCGGGAGAGCCGCCGAAACTCCCGACGGACGGGATAGCCGAAGTGGCGGATCCGACCGACCGGCACCCCTCTCAAGCCAAGACCGGTCGGAAGGTAAAGCCGACTGGCAAAGCGCTTCAAGAAACGGACCGCCCGCCCGGGCCGCCGGTTCGCCTCGTGAAGGGCCACCGGCACCTTTTTCCACACCGCCGGCAAAACGATGCCCAGGGAAAGGAAGCCCCCGAACGCCAGGACCAGGTCGGGATTCACCCTTCGAAGCAATCTCGCACCTGCGGCAAAGCCGCCGAGGAATCCCTTCAGAAACCGGACGAGTTCCGCCGGACGTTTTCCAAAGGCCGCGCCGGGCAGGCGGACGAAGTCCAGATGGCTGTACTTCTGAACGAGGCGCGAATCGACCTGCTTCGTACTGATCAAAAGGGAGACCCGGTGCCCGCGCGAAAGCAGTTCCTCCGCCACGGCGATTCCGGGCGATAGATGCCCTCCGGTGCCCCCGCAGACGATTAAAAAATTTCGGCCCATGGTCAGGAAATCTCGACGGGATTGCGGATGGTGGGAGCTTCCCAGTCCCGGAACGTGCTTAGGATGATTCCGGTGAGTGCGAACATCATGACCAGATTGGAGCCGCCATAGCTCAAAAACGGCAACGACATCCCCTTGGTGGGGAGCAGGCCCGTTACGACGCCCATGTTGATCAACGCCTGGCCCACGATGAAAAGAAGCGCTCCGAAAACGATGACAAATCCAAAGAGGTCCGGAGCTTTCCGCACCTGGCTCAACGCCAGCACCGCAAAGAGGCAGAACAGCAGGACCACCGATCCGGTGGCGATGAACCCGAGTTCCTCCCCCACCACCGCAAAGACGAAGTCCGTATGGGCTTCCGGCAGGAAATCCAGGTGCTGCCTGCCGCGGCCGGGGCCGGCTCCTTCGATCCCGCCCACGCTGAATCCGAGGATGCCCTGCCACAATTGATACCCTCCCCCGCTCCGGTTCTCCTCCAGCGCCAGAAACGAGGTTACGCGCTGCAAGCGCTCCGGGTCGTCCAGAATGAGCAGCGTAACCACGGCGACGAACCCGCAGACCGCCACAAACAGCGCACGGTAGGAGGTTCCGGCGGCAAGGAGCAACGCTCCACCCACGCAGGCGTAAAGAACGGTGGTTCCGAGATCGGGCTCCGCCACGAGCAATACCAGAAACGGAATCATGAGCAGGATGGGAAGGACGAACCCCGGACCGAGCCGATTCATCCGACGCCCCACTTTGGACACGTACCACGCCAACAGGCAGAGAAATCCGATCTTCGCGAACTCCGACGGCTGGGCACGGAACGGCCCGATCTCGATCCAGCGGCGGGCACCGTTCACTTCAACCCCGACTCCGGGAATCAGGACGGCGATGAGGAGGCCGAACGAGATCAAAACGACCGGCCAGACCAGATAGCGGAGCCGATCCACTCCGAACCGAAACGCGACGAACCCGGCGAACAAGGCGACCGCAAGCCAAACCAGTTGGCGGGTGAAATAGCTTCCCAGAATCGTACCGGAAGATCCCCCCGCGCTAAACAACACCGTGAGACCGACCGCCGTCAGGGCCAGAACCGAGGCACCCAAAAACCAGCCCCTTAGCGGGAATCGGCGGATTCGCTCGAAACCCCGCCATTCAGACTGTTCCCCTTCCGTCACGGTCGGTCGGAGATCGATGCCGGGTCCGCTGCGATCTTACCCTTCGTCGGAGCTTCGACGGTCGACGGGCACCTCTTCGAACCCTTCGAAATCCTCGAAAATCTCGGCACCGAAACCTTCCTCGTCCTCGATCGGTTCCGGGTCGACCAGGGTCGGCTCCCGCGGAACGATCGGCGGCGCAACCGGTTCGTCGACGGTCGTTTCCTCGACCACGCTTTCCTCGACGGATTCGCGCTCCTCCAAAGGTGGAAGAATGTCGGCACCGGGACTCGATCCCGAAGACTTCGAGCCGGCGGCGGCCGGCTTGACCTTCAATTCGGTGCCCGCCCGGAGAAGGCGGGGATTCGAGATGCCGTTCACCGCGAGCAGCTCCGTGGTCGACATTCCGTAGCGGTTGGCGATTCCCGAGGGAGTCTCCCCGCGATCCACCACGTGGACGGCGGTGTAGTCCGACGAATCGAAATCGTCGATCTCCAACACCGTCTCCTCCTCGACGACCGTGATCTCTCCGGGAACGATCAGCTTCTGCCCGATCCGGATCCGGTCTCCGGTCATGTTGTTCAGGTTCTTGATCCGGGATACGGATGTTCCGGAACGCGCTGCGATCTCGGAAATGGTGTCTCCGCGACGAACCGTGTAGATCGTGGTTCCCTCGACGGGGACGGGTTCGTCGACGACCGTCACCGACGCGCTCACCTCATCGTAGCCCGACGGAACCAGAATCTCTTGCCCTACGGTCAATTCGCTGTCCCGGGTCATGCCGTTGGCCTCTATCAAGGTGGCGAAAGGAACGCCATACTCCTTCGACAGCCCCCAGAGCGTGTCCCCCCGTTGAACCGTGTAGGGAATGTAGCCGGACGTGGGCGAACTCGACTCGACCGGGGCATTGATACCGCCGGAAAGCCCCGAGTTGAACAGCGGCTCCGAGGGCTCCGTCGCTCCCGGACCCACCACCGGCGAGGGACCACCGGCGGGGCGGGTGGGAGTGGCCCGCACCTTGGCGCGTTGCGTTGCAGACCCCCCGATTCCTGCGTTGAGACTGGGATCAATCTCCTCGGAGTCGGGCGGCAAACCCTGTTCCTGGGCGAGGACCTCGCGCGGAACCTGGACCATTTGCTTCTCCTTCCGGTATTCCGCCCACTGCCGGTCGATGGACTGGCATCCCGGCGAGAGAAGGAAGGAACCGATCAGCAACACGTGGCCGATCACAACAAGACTGATGACTTTAAAAAATTTCATTGGATTATCGGTTCAAGATTCACGAGCGAAGTCATTGACTAGCAATACAATTCTCATCCTAAACCAATTTCGCTCAAAGGAAAAGTTTCGATTGGTTCCAAATTTCGCTAATTTCTCGTCATCCGGGAAACCTTCTTTCCGGCTCCAGACACCCCTTTTCGCTTCAAGTGTTCCCCGGTCGCCGGCTCCAGATGCACCAGGGCTCGAATCACTTCCGGGTGGGTTCTCCTGATCTCCTCCTTGACTCTTCTGGCAATCTCATGCCCGTCCTCGACGCTCAACTGGGGATCGACCTGCAAATGAAGATCGAGTTCGAAAAAATCGCCGATTTTCCGCACACGGAAGTCGTGATAGGCCCGCGCTCCCTCGATCGGGAGGATGTGCTCGCGGAGGTCCTCGACCATCGCCCGCTCCGGAGCGGCGTCGAGGAGGTCGTTGATCGCCCGATAGCAGATCCGAAACCCTTCCTGAATCAGCCAACCCCCGAGAAGAAGGCTGATCAACGGGTCTAACACCGCCCACCCCGGACCGCCGATCGCGATTGCGACCAAGGCGACGAATACGGCCAGCGACGAGAAGGCGTCGGATCGGTGATGCCAGGCGTTTGCCATCAGTAGATCGGAGCCCCGCTCCCGGGCGACCGCCCGGGTCCAGCGATAAAGCCCTTCCTTGATCACCAGCGAAAGGAAGGCGATCAGAGCCGCATAAAGGGAGGGAACCCTCGAAGTCCCGTCCAGAAGCCCGAAGAATGCCGCCGCGACCAACCAAACGGAAAGGCCGAGAAGCAACGCCCCGACAAAGAACTCCGCCAGGCTCGCAAACTTGTGGTGTCCGTACGGATGGTTTTCATCCTCCGGCAATTCCGAGACCGCCATCCCAAACAGCACGGCCAGATCCGACGCCAGATCCGAGAGACTGTGTAGGCCGTCCGCCACCAACGCCGAAGATCCGGCCAAGACCCCGACCACGGATTTACCGGCCCCCAGAAGAAAATTCAGGATCAGCCCGACCGCGGTGACCCGATACCCGCTGTGGACCTCGCGATTGTCTCGACCTTCGGGACCCATTACTCCCCGATCAGACTTTCTCGCCGATCCCTTCCGCGGCCCGCTCCAGTTCGGCCTGGAGATCCGCCGGCTGCACGGGCTTCGTCAGGTAGCCCTTCATCCCCGCCTCGATCGCCTCGTCCCTGTTGTCCCTTGTGGCTCCGGCGGTGAGTGCGATGATCCAGGGGCGGTCGTCTTCCGGCACCTCCCGCAAGATCCGCTCCGCCGCTTCGATGCCGTCCATTTCGGGCATCTGGATATCCATCAATACGACATCCACGCCCCCTTTCTTCACCCGTTCCAGCGCCAACCGTCCGTTCTCGGCGATCTCGCTGCCGTACCCCATGCGTTTCAAAAGGAGTCGTATCACTTTCTGGTTCACGGCATTGTCTTCGGCGATCAATATTTTCATCGAGCTTTCCACGGGTTTTTCGGGCCTGGTTTCCCTCTCCTTCCTTGTCTCTTCGTTCTCCTCGGGGCGAGCAAACAGATCTCCGATCCGCTTGCGCGTTCCGGGGCGCTGGAGAAAGACGGCGTCGAATCCGAACCCGTCCTCCCGCCGACTCTTCGTCAGCACGACCGGGCGGCGGAAGCCCTCCGTCTCCGGGCGACGCCGAAAGGCCTCGACGATCGACCCGTTTCCGGCGTATTCCTCGTCGACGAAGATCCAGGCGTCCGGTGGTGCTTCTCCGACCGCCCCGACGAACTCCTCTTCCGTGGGACTCCGCTCGAGAACCACCCCGTGGCGTTTGAGACCGGTTGTGAAATTCCGGGCCCGCGTCTCCAACGAGAACAGGCCCAGTCCCCGGGCGCTCTCCCTCGCTCCGGAACCCTTCCTTTTTCCGGCTTTCGGGAACCGCGCCGGGAAAGGCAGGACGACTTCGAATTCCGCGCCTTCTCCCGTTGCGCTTTCAAACGTGATATCCCCGCCCATTCGCTGGGACAGCTCCTTTGAAATCGCCAGTCCCAACCCGGTTCCTCCGAATTTTCGGGTGATGGACGGATCCACCTGACTGAAGGACTGGAAAATCCGGTCGTGCCGTTCCTCCGGAATGCCCATCCCCGAATCCTTGACCCGGAAAACCAGAAGGCACCGGTCGTTCGGAAGCCGCTCCCTCAATTCCACTTCGACGGTGACGGCTCCCTCCTCGGTGAATTTGACCGCGTTCCCGATCAGGTTGAAAAGAATCTGCTTCAGGCGTGTCACGTCGCCGACGACCGACTCGGGCACGTCATCGTCGATCCACAGCCCGTAATCGAGGCCTTTGTCGTTCATCCCGGTACAGAAAATGAGCAGCGACTCCTCCACCGCATTGATGATCGAAAACTCTTTCTGTTCGAACTCGATCTTCCCGTGCTCTATTTTCGAGTAATCGAGAATGTCGTCGAGAAGCATCAGGAGAGATCCGCCGGAATTTTTGATGGTTTCGACGTAATCGTTCTGAATGCCGTCGAGTTCGGTTTCCCAAAGCAGATCCGTCATGCCGATGACACCGTTCAAGGGGTTCCGGATCTCGTGGCTGATCATGGAAAGGAAGGCGCTTTTCGCCTCGTTGGCCTCCATCGCCTTGCGCTCGCTCTGGTGCGCCTTGTCGAGGGCTGCGGCCAGTTTGTCATTGAGACCCTCGGCCTCCTCCTTCGCCCGGAGGAGGGCTTCTTCGTAGTCCTTCCGGCTGGAGATGTCCTGCACGACACCGAAAACCTTTTCCGTCACCCCGGCGTCGCGGAGGGCCATGCCCTTTACGAAGACCCATTTGGGTTCGTCGGCTTCACCGTCCGCCAGCCGAAATTCCCCCTCGAATTGTTTTCCACTCTCAATCGCCTCCTCGAGATGCACGCGGATCTTTTCCTGGTCCTCCGCACGGTAAAACCGAAGCGAACTGGCAACCGTCGGGACGTAATCCGGACCGACTCCGAAAATCCGATAAGTCTGGTCCGACCAATACAAGGTATCCTCCTCGCAATCGATCTCCCACGAACCGATTTCCGCCAGTTTCTGACTCTCGGAGAGAAGAGTCTCGCTCGTCCGCAGATCGGCCTCCGTCCTTTTCTCCTTCGAAATATCGCTCTCGATCACGACATAATTGGTCGGGAGTCCCCCCTCGTCCAGAACCGGATTTCCCGTAACCCTGCGCCAGGAAACCTCCTCATCCCGGGGATGGTAAGAGACCGTAAAACTGAACTCCTCCCCCTTGTAAACCAGGTCCCGGATCGTCTCTCTCTGCCGCACTTCTTCCGATTCGGGGAATGGGAACAATTCCCATATCTCCCGCCCGGACAGACTTTGACTTTTCCGTTCCGCCCGATTCCGAAAGGCCGGATTCGCCCACTCGACCCTCCCTTCGTTATCGAGGATCGTGATTCCGGACAGGCTTTGCCGGGTCGCCATTTCCAACCGATGCAATTCCGCCTCCTTCAGCACCACATCGGTCAAATCGATATAGGCCCCGATGATGTAAAGCTTCCCCTCCGCCTCGTTCCTCCGGACCGCTCCGCGAAATCGGAACCAACCCCAACTTCCGTCGCCCCGCATCATCCGATGCCGGACGTTGGCCGTTCCTTTCTGCTGCTCCCAAACGGATTCCAGATTGACCATGACTTTCCGCCGGTCGTTCGGATGAATCCTCTCCTTCCACTGCTCGACGGTGCGAATCGTATTTTCCGCGCCGAGAAGCATCATCGAGGCCGTGCGCTTATCGGCCGTAACCTTGCCCGTGTTGAAATCGATGGTCCATTCGGAGATCCGCGCCGTCTCCATGGCCATCCGGGTTCTCAAAACGGCTTCCTGGAGATTCCGGGCCGACTCCTCCGCCCGCTCCAGCGCCTCCCTCTTGCGAATCAACGAGGGGATCAGGATCGCCAACGCCAGAACGAAAACGATCAGGATCGGGATGACCGCCGACCAGACTTCCGACCACATCCCGCCGTCGTCCACTTTCCGGACCAGATAAAACGGCCTCGACGCCACCCCGGTAACCTCACCCTCCGAATCCGGCTCGAGCACCCCGATCTCACCCGATTCCAGGCTTTCCAAGGGAATGTGCTCCCGAAACACCCAGATATCCTCTCCCGAATAGGAGCCGTCATCCGCGGAGATCATGGCCCGCCACACCTCCGGATGTTCGTCGGTCATCCACCTCCCCGCAGCCTCTTCGTCCACTCCCGCCCAGGGGCGGTTGGTCCGAGGATCGTATATCCACCTCCCGTCGGCCGCCACGATATGCAGGTCCGTCGAGGATTGCCCGGCCACCTTTCTCATCCCGCCGACCACGTCGTCGGCATCCACTTCGGCGACCAGATACCCGGCGCGCGCCCCGGAGCCGAAAAACAACCCCTTGCCCACGTGGATCACGACCGTTTCGCGCCCCCAATCGGATAGTGCGAAACCGGAGATCAGAACATCGCCCTCGGGCAGGGACCGGAGATCTTCGAGAAATTCCTCGTCCACTTCCGGCGTCTCTCCTCCGTCCGCAAGGATCTTCGCCCTTTCCCCGGCTTCCACGGCCGACAAAACGGGACGACCGTCCCTACCCAGCAGACGAATGCTGTTCACCCGCGGGTCCGACCGGACGGCCGCCCGGAGGCTTCTCTTGAAGTCTTCCGACGAGAGACCCGTCTCCGAGAGAAACTCGATCCGCCGCAGAGCCTCCACCCCCGCGAGCACATCCATATCCAGACGGACTCGCTGCAGATCGGCGGAAACACCGATCTCCTCGACCGTTTCCTCGGTCTCGGCATGCCAAAGCCACCAGAAGGAAGCAAGAACCAACAACGAAAAAACTCCAAACACCGCAAAGGGCCTGGAGAAAAACCCTTTTCGGGTTTCTTCCTGATTTTCGATCTGGTTCACCGGGAAAGGTTTGAATCAGCAAGCGCCCGCCCTTTCAATGCGATAAACTGCCCGCCTCTATCGTGAACATCGAAATCGAAAATCTTGACGTAAATTTTCTGCGACAGGAACCCGGTCATACGTCTCAAGTGTGGGCTTGTCGCCACTCCTTTCAAGCGGGCGAACGGATTTGGGTATACGGACCTTCCGGCCAGGGGAAATCGACTTTCCTGAAGATTCTCTTCGGCTTGGAGAGGGCCTTTTCCGGCTCGCTTCTCCTGGGAGATACCCGCCCCGCTTCCGACCCGATCCGGAAATGGCCGCCGCTCCGCGAGCGGTTTATCACTTTCGTATCGCAGGATTTTTATCTTTTCGACGATCAAACCGGAATCGAAAACCTTAAAAAGGTCCCCCGTCGCTCCGCCGCCGTCGACGAGAATACCGTTCACGACTGGGCGGAACAGCTCGGAATCGGAGGAATCCTCGAACGAACGCCGGCTACCTGGTCCGCCGGACAGCGGCAGAGATTCGCGATCCTCCGGGCACTGATCAAACCCTGGCGGTGGATCCTGCTCGACGAGCCCTATTCCAACCTCGATCCGGCCTCGCGGCAACGGACCCACGACCTGATCGAACAAGTCTGCGCGGAACGCAACGCCGGTCGGATCCAGACTTCGCTCACCGATGAGGCCCCCCCGGAGACCGACCATCTGCTCGCCGTATGAGTCTGTATCGATCATCCGACACACGGCGCGGTGCCTTTCTGCGGTTTCTCGGCACGTTCGCCATCTCTCTCATCGGCTGGTTCCTCACCCTCGGGTCCTTCCAGCTTTGGCACGATCTCCGCCTCATCCTCGAGGACGAGAACGCCTGGCTCGATGAAGGCCTGGTCTTTCTGACTCCCGCGATCGGCCTCGCCAACACGGTGGGCCTGAAAAGCTCCTCGATCAGCGACGAGCAGATCGAGCGCCTCCGCGCGACACCCGGAGTGCGGAACGCGAGCCCGGTCATCCGCAACGAGTTTCCGGTCGTGGTCGAAATCGGCGGCGGCGTCTTTCCCTCTCTCGCAAGTGAGATCTTTCTCGAGGCGCTCCCGGACGACTTCATCCTCCGCTCCGACGAGTGGAACTGGAAAGAGGGCGACAAAGTCCCGGTGCTCCTCCCCCGCCTCTTCATTCACCTCTACAACTTCGGCTTCGCGCCCGGCAAGGGCTTGCCGCCCGTTTCCGAGGGCTCGGCGGGCAGGGTGCCCATCACCCTCCTCCTCTACCCTTCCGACGGCAGCCAACCCGTCTCCCGCAAGGCCCGGATCGACGGATTCAGCGACCGCATCAACGGGCCCCTGGTGCCGGCGGAATTCCTCAACGAAATGAACCGGCTCTACGGAGGCGGGGCCAGAGGCACCGGACGGGTGGCCGCCACCGTTTCCGACGCCGGAGCCGCCGAGTTCCTGGAGATGCTCGAACGGAACGACCTGGAAGCCTCGGGAGGATCGGATAGCGCACGCCTGCGCTTTCTTCTCGACGGCGGAATGCTTGTCCTGGGCGGCGCAGGCGCCCTCATCCTCCTCCTCAACCTCCTGCTGCTGCGCTCGCAGATCGAAACCTTCCTCGAACGCAATCGGGATCGCTTCGGAAAGCTCTACTTCCTCGGCCATTCTCCCGGGGCTCTGCTACGGGGCATCCTTCTCCGGAGAATCCCCGTCGTCATCGCCCCGGCCATCGGCGGATTATGCCTCGTTTTCCTCGCCCGGCTCGCCGCAATGGAACCTCTGCGCTCAGCCGGTCTCGACCCGGAAGAATCCCTCCGGGACGCTACCCTGTTCCTGGCCGCGGCGATTCTGGCTGCCGCCACCGTCTGGCTGACCCTCCGCATCCGCGGGCGGTTGCGCGGGATGTTCTGATACGCCTCCCAACCTTCCCGGAAAATTTGATCCGGCGGAAAGAATGCCGTGCATTCAAACGACCGAAGTGCTGTGCTGGGAGGATGCACGCCGTCGATCTCGACTTCCAGGGGCAGAAGCCCATCCGCACATTCTTTAAAGTCCTCGACGTTTCGCCGTGGCAGCAGGTTGGACTTTGGCTGTTGGTCGGCTTGAAGATGCTGCCCATCCTGCTCGCGCCTCTGTTGCTCGAGCGGGTGATCGGAGTCGCCAAGAATCCCGAACCCGGGGACTTTGTCACCGTGGCGTGGATGTTCGGCGTCTTCGGCGTCTGCATTCTGACCAACGTGCCGCTCCACATGGGCTTCACCCGCATCGCCAGCGGTATCGTGCGCAACACCGAGCGAAACCTGCGCGTCCACCTCGTCCGGCGCTTGCAACACCTCTCGATGACCTTCCACGGCAACCGGGAAAGCGGGCGCCTCCAGTCGAAGATCCTGCGCGATGTCGAGGAAGTCATCCGCCTCGGAGAGCTGGTCCTGCACCATTATACCTCAACCTTCATCAGCCTGCTCTGGTGCATCGGGGTGGCCCTCGTATCCGACTGGAAAGTGGGGCTGGCTTTCCTCGTCATCGGCCCTCTCGGCGCGGTGGTCATCCAGAGCTTTCGCAACATCATGGAGCGTCGGGCCAACGATTTCCGCAAGCGCATGGAGTCCGTCTCGCAGCGGGTCAGCGAAATGATCGACCTGGTTCCCGTCACCCGCGCCCACGGGGCCGAGCAGGTCGAGATGAGCCAGGTGCAGACGCGCCTTGATGATCTGCACTGGGCCGGGCGGCGGCTCGACTGGGTGAACCAGTTCTTCGGCGCGGCGGCTTTCGTGGTGCTCTGGTCGGCTATCATCTCCGTCCTGTTTCTCGCCACCTGGATGGTGCTTTCGGGCTGGATGGAGGTCGAGAAAATCGCACTCTATTATACGCTCTTCTTCATGTTTATCGGCACCATTCTGACGCTGACCTCGCAGATTCCGCAGATCAACAAGACCTTTGAGGCGGTGCGTTCCCTGGGCGAGGTGATGGAGCATCCCGACCTGGAGGTCAACGAGGGGAAAAAGACCGTCGACGAGGTGCGAGGCGAGATCGAATTCCGCGACATTACCTATACCTACCCCGGTGCCGGACGTCCCGCCCTGCGCGACTTCCACTTCCATGCGCAGCCCGGAAACTGCGTCGCGGTGGTGGGCGAGTCCGGCTCGGGCAAGAGCACGCTCATGCAGCTCCTGATCGGTTTTCTGCGCCCGCAACAAGGCGAGATCTATCTGGACGGCGCGCCTATGAGCGAGCTGGACATGCGCACCTACCGCCGCCAGCTCGCGATGGTGCCCCAGCAGACCATCCTCTTTTCGGGCAGTCTCCGCGAGAACATCACCTACGGGATGCAACACTACAGCGACGCCCAAATCGCAGCAGCGGTCGAGGCGGCTCGGCTCGGCGACGTGGTGGGCGAGCTGTCCGAGGGCCTCGACACCCGGGTCGGCGAGAACGGGGCCAAACTCTCCGGCGGGCAACGTCAGCGCGTGGCCATCGCGCGCGCCATCATCCGCGATCCCCGCGTGATCGTTCTCGACGAAGCCACCAGCGCCCTCGATGTGGTCTCCGAAAAAGAGGTGCAGGACGCCATCGACAACCTGATCCAGGGCCGCACCACCTTCATCGTGGCCCACCGCCTCTCCACCATCCGCAAAGCCGGCACCATCATCGTGATGAAAGGAGGCAGCGCCGTCGAAATCGGCACGCCCGAAGAACTCATAGCAGCCGGGGGCGAATTTTCCCGCCTCAAATCCCTCCAGAGCTGAAGAGCCTATCCCTCTACGCGCCCTGCCACTCCCGAATCTTCTCCAGAAACAAGGGTAGCTCCTTCTCCACCTTGGCCGGGCCTATGCCTTTGATTCGCAAGGCCTGGTTCACATCCGTCGGACGTTCCTCGGCGAGATCGACGAGGGTCCGGTCGTGAAAGATGGTGAAGGCGGGAACGCCCCGCTCGGCGGCGACGGTCCGGCGCAGGTCGCGGAGGGTCTGAAACAATTCCTGGCTGGGGGAATCGGAGGGCGGTGCCGTCTCCGGACGGGGTCTCTTTCGTTGGGATGCCCGGCTCTTCGTGGATTTCTCCAGGGCGTCCCAATCGAGATGGCAGGACTTGCCGTCCAGAAGAACGGCGGTACCCCGCTCCGTGAGACCGAGGAGCGCATAGAGCCCCTGCCGCTCCGTTCGCACATAGGAACGCTTCTCCAGCTCCCGGACGAGTCCCTGCAATCGCTTTTTCGATTCGTCCGCCAGAAGACCGAAGGTGGAGAGGCCGGTGATGAATCCCGCCGCCGGTCCGGAGGGTTCGACTCCCATCAGGCAGTCCAGGATCTTTCCCTTCCCGAACCTGGGCTCCCAGGAGCGCGGGCCGATTCTCGACGACATTCTGGCCACCCCGCTGAGAAATTGACGGGCGAGCTTCTGCTCTTCCACCGACGGAGCACGCAGATCCGGATCCTCGCGGGATGTGCAGAAGTCGCACTTCCCGCAGGGCTCATGGCTTTCCTCTCCGAAATAGTCGAGGATCCAGTTTTGCCTGCACCCCGAAAGGTCCTCGCAGAACCGGATCATGGCCTCCAGCTTCCGGGAATCGCGCCGCTTCTTCTCGCGCAGGGCCTTTTCGTCCAGCGGGATTTCCCGGGCGCTCTTCCGTGGCCGGATCAGCCGCGTGCCCCGAAGACGCCGACCCGCCACATCGAACCGCTCGATCCAGCCCGTTCGGACGAGAATGCCGATGGCCGTGGAAACCGCCATCGGGTTCACGCGTTCGGTCATCCGATCGACCAGATCGTCGATGCTAAGCAGAACCTCCCCGCGTTCTCCTCCCTGTTGACGCAATAGCTCGTAAACGCTGCGGATCAGGGCGGCACCGGGGTTGGCCCCGTCGATGAAAAACTCCTGCGTCCGGCGATCCGCGTAATTGTAGAGCAGCTCGCACTCGGCGGGCTCGCCATCCCTCCCCGCCCGTCCGGCTTCCTGATAATACGCCTCCGGGCTGCCGGGCAGTTCGTAGTGGATGACAAAGCGGACATCGGCCCGATCGATTCCCATCCCGAAAGCATTGGTCGCCACGGCGATGTCATACTCGCGGGCCATGAACCGGTTCTGGGCTTCCTCCCGGGCCATTCCTTCCATCCCTCCATGGTAGGAGATCACCGAGGCACCCTCCTCGGCCAGGGCCTGGGAAACCTTCTCCACTTTCTTCCGGGTCGCACAATACACGATGCCCGTCCGCCAGTGGCGGACCAGGTTACGGACGGCTTCCAGCTTCTCACTCTCTCCGGAAACCCGGCGCACCCGGAAGGAAAGATTCGGGCGGGAGAACCCGGAAACGCGAACGACCGGATCGCGCAAGGCGAGGTGGTCCACGATGTCTTTCCGCACGACGGGAGTGGCCGTCGCGGTGAAGGCGGCGACCGGTGGACGGCCGAGGGCCTTGATCGCATCTCCCAGACGAAGATAATCGGGGCGGAAATCATGACCCCATTGCGAAAGGCAATGCGCCTCGTCGATGGCGAAGCGGGTTACCCGGCATCCGCGGAGAAGATCCAGAAAGCCGGCGGCCCGGAACCGTTCGGGGGCGACATAAAGGAGCCGACACTCGCCCGAGTGAATCAGGGCCAGCGTTTCCCGTCTCTCCTCCTCGTTCTGCAGACTGTGGAACACCGCAACCGGGAGCCCCTTCGCTTTCAACACATCGACCTGGTCCTTCATCAGGGCGATCAGGGGAGAAACCACGATCGTCAGACCCTCCGTGAGGAGCGCGGGCAACTGGTAGCAGAGGGATTTCCCTCCGCCGGTCGGCAAGACGGTCAGCACATCGCGCCCGGCCAACATATCCCGGACGATCTCCTCCTGCGGGCTGCGGAAGTTGCTGAAACCGAAGAGCCGCTCCAGCTCGCCTGTCAATTGAATGGACATCCGAAAATCACGGTAAAGATAAAACAGGTGAAAACTTGTATAGCTATCCTGAAGGGGGCAAGAACTTTTGTCTTCCGCAGGATAGAAAAAATAGACCCGTTCTATATTTGTTGACAGAATCTTGCCATAACGGTCAACCGCAACCAACCTCCTTGGCCATGGCACAGTTGATCGCGGTTTTTCTGGGTGGCGGCTTGGGAGCCGCGAGCCGGTATCTGGTCGGTCTGGGGATCCGCGAGGCGGTTCCCCACTCGCTCGCCTGGCTGGGCACCGTCTTCTGCAATGTCACGGGTTGCCTCGCCATCGGAATCGCCGCCGCCTGGGCCGTCGGCAGCTCGCTCGAGGAAGGAACGTTCTTCCGCTACTTCCTTCTCCTGGGCTTCCTCGGAGGCTATACCACGTTCTCCACCTTCAGTCTGGAAACCCTGACGCTCCTGCAGAACGGTCATCTCAAACCCGCCCTGGTCAATGCATTCGGAACCGTATCCCTCTGCCTCATCGGCGTGGCGGTGGGATCGGGACTCGGAAACTGGCTGAGAGGGGCGTGACAGTCCTCAGATCGACTGTCCAACTACTCTGGAAACAGCAAATCCAGGAAAACCGGACGGTGGTCGGTTCCCTC
>CAZBLJ010000045.1:13441-15426 GCA_964492605.1 uncultured Puniceicoccaceae bacterium | reverse complement strand
CTGAGCTCAGTCTTGAAAAGCTGAAGACCGATCTCAGCTTTCCGAATCCTCGCCACCGGCATGATATGCGAATGCGCGGAAAGTCCAAGCGCCCTCCAACATTCGATGCCTGGTCTGAAACCGATTCCCATTTCTGGGTACCGTTTGGTTCGATTCACCGCATCGTGGCCGTTTGTCACGGCCTTCGGAAAAAGGTCGAAATGGATGACCAGACGGATCGTTATGACATCCCATTTCGGTTTTCCGGCCGGCTCGAAGGCTGGCAATATGCCGCGCTGAACAAAATCGCTCAGCATCGCTATGGAATCCTGATAGCGCCCCCGGGAACGGGAAAGCAGAAGGTCGTTTCAGCTCTTCTCGAAGAACGGCGCTATCCCACGTTGATCGTCGTCAAGACGGTTCGGGAGCTACATCTATGGGTTGAGCATCTCGAATCGAATGGGATTTCCGAATCTCGAATCGGCAGGATCGGCGACCGCCACCATACCTTGGACAAGCCCATAACGGTGGCCATTGATAGATCGCTCTGGCGTCATTTGGGTGATCCCACCATCAGGATTGGCCAGGTAATCATTCCAAAAGCGGATTCCGCGAATCCGAAAATTTTTCGGAAAACCGTCGGCGAGTCCAATGCCAGATATGTGCTTGGCTTATGCGACGCTCCCCGGAACGACGGGCTTTCTGGATTGATGGCCGCATTCTGTGGTCCGGTTTTGTATCAAGTGACCGGATCTGAATCGGCACAATCCAGGGGCGGGGGGGGAGAGGTCTGGCCGGTTAAAACGGGCTGGAAATACGCTTATCAGGATGATTTCCAACAGATGATTAGCGAGATGGTTTCGAGCCATTCTCGAAATGCCACGATTCTTACTGACTTATGTTATCAACTGGCCAGTGAGGATGTCCGAGCCGTCGCGGTTTCGGATCGTCTTGATCATCTCAGCACGATTCAAAACCTGCTATCAGACCAGACGCTTCCTTCCGGTCGCATATCAAGCATGACCCATCCGGATGATGAGCGCCGGATGATCAAAGGATTCAATACCGGACGGCTTAAACTGCTTCTGGTTTCGAGCCGCAGCCTGAATGCGCTTTCAAAAGCCAGGAAAATCAATCGTCTCTTTATTTTGACGCCGATTTCGGGCGGCCAGATTCTCGCGTTGCTTCTCAGCTTCTTAGGCTCCGATTCGGTGATCTATGAATATATCGACGAGCCGGAGCTATTGATAAATAGCTATCGGCGAAGATTGAAATTTTATCGTGAAAGGGGGTTTAAAGAAATCTCATGAGTGACATTACTACCATCTATCTTGATCTTCTACCAAGTTATATCCCGTTTTTGATCCAGGCGACAAAAGCGGATGGGGCGAAATCCGACCCCACGGTGGACAATTTAATCATCTATGAGGATGCGGGGACAAGCTCGGCCTTTGGGACGGGGTCAATCTCATCGTCTCCGTTTGATCCGGCAAAAATCAATTCAAAGACTGGCTTATGGGGAGTAAAGATCGCCAAATCCGAGCTCACCGCCGGCCGCTACTATTACCTGCTTTGGGAAGTCACGGTTGATTCCGTGACAACCGCCAAGCAACAGGTCTTTTTTGCGACCAACGCCAGCAATTTTAAGGCCGATGTATCGGGGCTTTCAACTTTCGACGCTTCCACCGATAGCGTTGATATCGGTTCCGTTAATGGGACGTCCGTCACAAGCCCTTCCGACCTGAAGGCCGATGTATCAGGGCTTTCGACTTTCGACGCTTCAACCGATAGCGTTGATATCGGTTCCGTTAATGGGACGTCCGTCACCGGCCCGGCCGACCTCAAAGCCGATGTCTCCAGCTTGGCAACCTCAGCATCAATCACCGCCCTCGAATCCCATGGGGATTCCACTTGGGCGACCGCCACCGGCTTTTCTACCCATTCCGCCAACGACGTCGTTACCGCCATGCAATCCGTGGCGGATGATTTCATGGCCGATGTTTCCG
>CAZBLJ010000045.1:13007-13341 GCA_964492605.1 uncultured Puniceicoccaceae bacterium | reverse complement strand
GCCTTTCAACCTTTGATCCCGCTACCGCCACCGTGGACGTGGGCGCCGTCAACGGGACCCCAACCACAGGCATCGCGGATTTCAAGGCCACCGGATTCTCAACACATGCCGCATCTGATGTCGTTACCGCCATGCAATCCGTGGCGGATGATTTCATGGCCGATGTTTCCGGCCTTTCAACCTTTGATCCCGCTACCGCCACCGTGGACGTGGGCGCCGTCAACGGCACCCCAACCACAAGCATCGCGGATTTCAAGGCCACCGGCTTTTCAACCCATGCCGCATCTGATGTCGTCTCAGCCATGCAGCTTGTAGCAGCCGATTTCATGGCCGA
>CAZBLJ010000045.1:0-12907 GCA_964492605.1 uncultured Puniceicoccaceae bacterium | reverse complement strand
CGTGGCATCCGACCAGACGGCCATCAAAGCCGTTACCGATAAGCTCGATACCGCCGTTGAAATTGATGGGGCGGAATACCGCTTCACCGCCAACGCCCTTGAGCAAGCCCCATCTGGCGGCGGCGGGACCGATGTCAACGTCATCTCGGTCAATGGAACATCCGTTACCGGACCGGCCGACCTGAAGGCCGATGTCTCTGGCCTCGCAACATCATCGTCAATCACTGCTCTCGAATCCCATGGGGATTCAACCTGGGCGACCGCCACCGGCTTTTCAACCCATTCCGCATCTGATGTCGTCTCAGCCATGCAGCTTGTAGCAGCCGATTTCATGGCCGACGTATCCAGCCTGGCCGTGGCATCCGACCAGACGGCCATCAAAGCCGTTACCGATAAGCTCGATACCGCCCTGGAGCTTGATGGCTCCGTTTATCGTTTAACATCCAACGCTTTGGAAGAAGCCCCAGCCGGCGGTGGGGTCGGTACCGATGTCAACGTCATCTCGGTTGCCGGGACGTCCGTTGTCGGGCCTAGCGATTTCAAAGCCACCGGATTCAGCACCCATACGGCGTCAGATGTGGTATCCGCCATGCAGCTTGTAGCGGCGGATTTTAAGGCCGATGTCTCCGGCCTGGCGACATCCGCGTCAATCACCGCCCTCGAATCTCATGGGGATTCAACCTGGGCGACCGCCACCGGTTTCTCGACCCACGCCTCATCTGATGTCGTCTCAGCCATGCAAGTCGTCGCGGATTATTTCATGGCCGACGTTTCAGGGCTTGCTTCCGACACCGACCAGACGGCCATCAAAGCCGTTACCGATAAGCTCGACACCGCTCTTGAAGCTGATGCCGGGGTTCATCGATTTACCGCCAACGCTCTCGAAGAAGCCCCGACCGCTGGGAGCCTTGACGCGGATGTCGTCGCGGGATGCACGGAAGCGCTAAACGCCTATGATCCACCCACCCGGTCCGAGGCCACAAGCGACAAAAACGAGATCCTGGCCGCCGTTGGCGGCGGCGCCACCGGAGCCCGAACGGTCGAGATCACCGTCGTTGATTCCGGCGGATCTCCTGTTCCCGACGTATCGACTGGCGTTTACAACTCCGATGGAACGGTCCTCTTGACCGCCGGGATGACCGGACCGTCGGGGAATCTGAATGTCGCTCTTGATGATGGTGATTACAGTATCGTTTTTCGAAAGGGCGGCTATTCTTTCACCGTTCCGGAATCGATTACCGTTACATCTGATGACGCTTTTACCTTTTCAGCCGCGGAGCTCGTTATTTCCCTTCCCGCGTCTCCGGATGAGTGCCGCGTTTACGATTGGGTTTACCATGCGGGGGATTCGATCCCTTCAAATGTTGATGCGACGGCTCGAATTATCCGACTCCCATTTGATTATGAAGGCCGGCTTTACACTGGTCGAGCTATTCGGGCTCGTGCCGATGTATCCGGTTTTATTTTTTGGGATCTCCCCCGAGGCGCCTCGGTTCACTTTTCTATTCCTGAAGCTGGGGTAACCCGGGTAGCGGATATTCCCGCTTCAAGCTCCGCCCGTCTTACGGATATTTAAACCGCCCCGCCCGAGGCTTTGTATCGGGCGGAAAGGAGAAACCATGGATGTCAAAGTTTATTACAATCATGAGTCAACTTATTTCGCTGTCCGTATAGGGCGGTTTGGAATCGGTTTGCTCAGATGGCCGTGGGTTCGTTCTGGCGGGTTTTGGCCCCGCCTCTGGTCTTGTAAAAAATTATTTAACTTCCGCCTGTTGGGTTGGTGTTACGTAGTTAGGTTTCTTTATTTCATCATTCAATATGAATGTGATTAAAAGGGGTGCCATAATGGAATTTATCGAACAATCCTGGAAATGGATAGACAAGCCCGTTAATGCTTGTCCTCGGATAGAATACGCGGCCCGCCATTGTTATCAGAGTCATGGCCAATCGCATTCCCACGATCCTATCAAATTTGTTGAGATGCTGATCCGTCGGGGGCATGAAACGCCAATTGAGCACGTTTCCGCGACAGTTCTAATTGAAACAGATCGGGGCGTTACCCATGAACTGGTTCGCCATCGCTTGGCCAGCTATTCCCAGGAGTCAACCCGATACTGCGATTATTCCGGTGACCTTCGCTTCATCCGTCCGGTTTGGCTTTTGGATGATGATACTTATGAGGCGCGGGATATCTGGTATTGCCATTGTGAGGAAACGGGAATCGCGTATTCTAAACTCCGTGCCGCGGGTTGGTCTCCGCAACAAGCCCGCACCGTTCTCAACAATTCAGTTTCGGCCAAGATCGTCATGACCGCAAACCTTCGAGAATGGCGACATATCTTCAAACTAAGGACATCCAAAGCCGCGCATCCTCAGATGAGACATCTGATGATCGATATGCTGCATGAATTTAAAAATGCCATCCCCGTCATTTTTGATGACATTGGAGACGACGTCGATGATTAAAGCCATCATCTTTTTCCTGGTATTTTACCCTTCGTTGGCGCTTGCCGCCGACCTGTCCATCAATCTCGTTATCGATGGGCATGAAGTCGGTGAACCACTCGTTTTTGTGATCCCGACATCAGAAATCCCGGTTCCGCCAGCTCCAGAGATGGTTGACCCGGCCGACTTTACCCTAAACCATGACACTGTGATTTACATCTATGCGGAATCTCCCAAGCCCAAAAATCCTCTTGCGAAAGCGATTTATTTTCTTAAAGTTGCCGCGGGAAAATGAGTAAGCGAGGTTGTAATGTGTACTTTTATCTTATTGAAAAACAAAGAAATTACAATTCAATCAGAATTAGCTGAGTTTTTAGAGTCGGAAGATTTTATTTTCGACAAGATTTATGGGGATGTAATATTTGAGCCGGATGTTTGCTTATGCCCGGTTGATATCCCCAAAACTCTTGACAAGTTTAGGATAGAGTTTGAACAAGATGATTTCATGTTTTATTATTGTATCCCAACTGTCCGAGATGTTTGGGGTGACGATTTTGATGTTCAACCAGCCAATAACCCGAAAGGAGATAGCCAGTGAACTGTTCCTGTAGTTTTTCATCGGGGTCGGATTACGATCCAGTTGTCATTCTTGACGAGTGTTACCGTCGGGCAAGAAAACCATACACTTGCTTAGAATGCAGGCGTCCCATAAAACGCGGGGACAAATATTATTACGAACGTTTCATGAACGATGGAGAGTTCGAGACGGTCCGAACATGCCTCGACTGCCTGAGCGTCAGGCATAATTTGGTCGAAATTTTTGGATATGGTACGATATGGGAGCTCATCGAGGATTCAGTCATAGCATGTCAGGGAGACATCCCCGAACGGTGCATAGCAAAGCTTACCCCTTTCGCCCGAGCTCGGGTTTGCGACCTCATGGAAGCTGAATGGAGCATATATGACGACTGATCATAAATCGACTTATTACGACGCTGGTGGAATCGAGACGATCGAAATCATCCGAGCTAAATTGACCGATGACCAGTGTATTGGCTATCTGCTCGGAAATTGCCTCAAGTATGCCTGCCGGATCAATTTCAAAGATGATCCCATCCGTGATGCCGAAAAGCTTGCATACTATTCTCGCTGGCTTTGGTGCCATCTTAAAGACGACTCATCATAGGTAAAATTTTTTCTAATTGACTGATCACCTACTTTATTTCACTATGTATTCACCATGGCGGGGAAGAGCAAGATCATAAAACATGGGCTCGATACAAGAGTCCAGGAACTTGCCGCGAGAGGTAGTTCGGCGGCGGAGATACATCGCGTATTGCTCCAGGAAAATCCAGGCTTGGAACTACACGAATCTTCAGTCGGCCGATACCTGTCGAAGTGCAAAGAGAGTGCCATTCAGCGGTCTTTTGAAACCATCAAAGACCACGTTGACCGAGTGGTTCCGGCGGATCTTAACGCCCTTGAGGAGCTCGAAGCACAAGCCCTGTCATGGTCTCGGGAAGCGGCCCCCACCGCCGCGGAACGAGCTGTCATCGCAGCCGAGAAGCTTTCGGCCGAAATCGAGTGGTGGGCTCAGAAATTGGTTTCTTTTTCCCAGCAATCCGAATCAGCCGAGGATGTGGCCCGGCAATTGATCCGCCGGGCCGCATTCCTACTCGCCGAAGACGACCGCCGTCAGGAAGCCCGGCTCAAAGCCATGCGGATGGCCGTTCAAATAATTGACCTGAAGCTTCGCCAAGCCGGTCTCCTCGACCCCGAAACCAAGGGCCGGATTGTTATAATGAAGTCCAACGAATCCATGGAAGATGGCGATGATGATGGATCAACTACCATTCGCTTTCCAGTAGTTGAAGGGGGAGCGGATGGGTAAAGATCTCGTTTTCCGCCTCAGCCCCATGCAATCGGCATTCGTTCAGTCGGATGCGCATATTTGCCTCTTCAAAGGGCCGATGGGCGAGGGCAAAACGTTTGCCGGTGTTGCCGGTCTGCTTCATCATGCCGTCCGATGCGAACGCCCGATCCGGGGCGCACTTATCCGCGACACCCACGCCAATATCAAGATTTCCACTGCCCCCGATATGATGGAGATTTTGGGAACGAAGATGACGGTTCACGATGATATGCGCCGAGCCGTTATTCATTCGACTCCCAAAATCGATCTCGATATGTTTGGGATCGATGATCCTACCGCCATGTCGAAGCTCCAGGGGCCTCAGTACGCAATTATCTGGCTTGAAGAGCCGGCCCCGATCATCGACAAAAACAACGCTGGACTACCCAAAGCCGTTTTTGACCTGGCTTTGGCCCGTGCCGCTCGTCAGGCCGGGACCGTGGTTCGCGTCCAGATTACGCAGAACCCGGCGGATGAAGACCACTGGACCGAAGAGCTCGCGGTTGCTCCTCGCGTTTACTTCCGGGACCCGATTACCGGAGCGGAAATTATTAAAGAAGTTTTTACGGCCAGGTACGGCGAAAACAAAGCCTTGTCTGATCTCACCCGAGCGGCCAATAAAGCCGCTTTCCAGAATGATCCCGGCAAGTGGGCAAGATACATTGAAGGCCGGGCCGCCCCCGTCCAATTTGGCAGTTCAGTCACCCGGCAATATAACAGCAAAATTCACTTGGCGGATGAAGAGCTAACCCCGGTTCCCGGAGCCGCTGGTATTCGTATGTGGGATGCCTGGCACAATCCCGTTTGCATCCTTGCCCAGCATGTCCCCCCCGGCCGGTTGCTTGTTCATGAAGTCATCGCGGAAAATGGAATTGGCGCCGGCGACCTGGCCCGTGATTATGTTTTGCCTCGAATGAAGGCCCGGAAGTACGCTGATATCTCCGAATGGCGGGATATTGGCGATCCGACCATGAGGACGCCGGATCAATCAACGGTCCAACGGACCACCGCCCAGGCCATTGAAACCATCCTTGGCGGCCGGTTCGAGCCCGGCCCTACACGCTGGCAGGCCCGGATAGATCCATTGACATCCGCTCTGGCGGATCTGGCCGTGGATGGGAATCCTAAAATTCTGATCAGCCCTACCGCATGGCCGCTCCATCGTGCTTTAAATGGCGGATGGCATTGGAAAGTCGACAATAACAACCATATTGTCGGCACTGTCCCCAACAAAGACAAGCATTCTCATATTGGTGACGCCTTTTCTTATGGCGTGGCCGTGTTGTTTCCGAATCAAATGACCGTCAAAAAGAAGCCGCAAACACGCGACGCTAAACGAATCGCGATGTCTTACGCGGCCAAAAGAGTCGCCTGATGGGGAATTATGACCATTTCTGGCCGATGCTCGAAACGCCGGGACCGCATTCCGATGTACTGCGGAACGTGCATAAATGCACGTGCTGCGGAGCGTCGTCGGAATCCGAACGTCCCGACCTTACCAAATGCTCCCAAGCGTGCCGTGAAAAACATTGGTCCGACTGGAAACCCGGAGCACATCAGCGGTCCTATCGGGAGAATTTTGATCAAATTTTCCCGGATGCGCCGGGAGCGGGGGTGTAGGTAAATGGCCAGACCGGTATATAACGGTGGACTTCCCGACGAAATCGAGGTCGCTCAGGGTCAGTATGATGTGGATGATACCATCTATACCGTCCCTTCTGGCACCTTCACCGACCCCGATGGAGATGACCTCTACTATGATGGTAGCTTCGAGCCGTCCTGGCTGGGGTTTACGGACAACGGCACGGATCAGTTCTTCTACTTGAAACAAGCCATCACGGCTGGGGAGATCGGTATTACAACCGCGGTACGGCTCATGGCGATGGATCCAGGATATTCAAATACCAGCGCTTATATCGACTTCACGGCGACGGCGGGTGGAGCTGATGGGCATTTCCCAATGCTTGACGGCTTTGGCCGATTCGGAGAGCTTTTATCATGATGGCACCCCGACCAAAGCAACCGCCCGAAGACCTGCAAGCTTCCGTCCGCCGGATCGACAGAGGAGACAAGGAAAATGCCGAACGCCGTGAAGCCGCCCGTCGCTATGCCGGCGAGGACGAAAAGCATTTTTGCGATCTCCTCAAGGATTCGGTCGATACCGCCGTTGAAAGCCGCCGGCGGATCCGCCGAATTCAGGCTGAGTGCTGGGATCTCTATCACGAAAAAGAACCTGAAGCCATGGCCAGCAAAGACCCATGGCAATCCCGGTTGGTCGTACCCCGGCCGAATCAGTCTGTCCTATTCGCGGCCGCGAATGTCAAAAAGGCTTTTCAACCGAAATTTCTGACCGTCGAAGACAAGCAAAACCCCCATACCGCGACATTCTGGCAAGAGCTTCTGGATATTCAGTTGGATCCCCAACACGCCGACTTTCCCATTGTATTCGTGGATGCCCTGATCATGGCGCTGTCGGTCGGCGAATCCATGGAGATGATCCCCAGGTGGAATCCCGGTTCCGGCCTGGAGTTTTCCCTTGTCGAGCCGTGGAAGATCCACCGAGATCCGGATGCCCCATCCCGAAATCCCCAGGGCGGGCTTTATTGGGTTCACCAGGAGTGGTTGGATTGGTTCGTTCTCAAGGAATTGGAAAAGGCGGGGAAATACGAAAACGTGGATTCCGCCCGGTCTGAATCGACCGACTCCGACGATCCGATGCTCACCAAGGAAATGGTCGCCGAACGGAAGCGCCAGCAATGGAACCGGAGCCAGTTCCGGTCGATGCTGTTGACCTCGGAATATTGGGGAACGATCCTCAGCCCCAAGGGCGAGATGCTCATGGAAAACGCGACCTTTACGGTCGCGGGTAACCGGGTCATCTCCCCGCCCAGTGAATCCCCTTATTCGAGGCTAAAATGGCCGGGGATTTCATTTTCTCCCCTTCCGGATATCCTTGGCCATGGTGGCCGTGGCCTGCTTGAAGGGATCCGGACGGTCTGGGACGCCATGAACACCGTGATGCAGTTGCATTTAGATAACTTGATGTGGATCGTCAACCCCCCCCGCGAGATTTCCGTGGACCTTCTGGCCGATCCCGAGGATGTCGATTGCTGGCCCGGAAAAGCCTACTTGTCACGGGGAGCACTTCACGGCCAGCAAGCGGTTCGAGCCATTGATCAACGGGACGTGACCGATGGGGTTTTGTCCAACATGCAATTCCTCGATCAGTTGTTCCAGAGGGCCACCCATGTCACCGACGCCGTTCAAGGACTCCCCGGCTATCGCCAGGATATGACCTACCGGGAAAGCCAGATGCTCCTTGACCAGGCCATGGGCGTTTACGCATTGATGGGGGCGAATGTCGAAGGCGGCGCGGTTTGGGCCGTATCCGCCGCTCAGGATTGCATCCAATCCTTTGCTCAGTTTTCCGATTACGCGGCCATCTATGGCGAGGAATTTCTGACCCAACTGGGGATTGTTCCGGACCCATCATCGCCGTCCGGGGTTGCGGGTTTGCCGGAGCTGTCCGGGACCTTCCATATCTCCGGCATGGATGCGCTCATGAAGGAGCAAGAAGGGCTGAAAGCCATCCAGGAGATTATCCTTCCCCTCTTACAAGATCCGAATTTTCAGCCTTTCATGAAACCCTACGAGATTTTGAAGGCTATCGAGCACCGGACTAAGTTGACTGATGAGGGCTTGATTGCCACGGACAAGGAAGCCCAGGCGATTCAGCAGCAAATGGCAATGGCGCCGCCCCCACCCGAGTCCGGGGGGCCTCCGCCTGAAAGCGAGATTTAATGAAATCCGGACCTGACGTTGACATTATGACCGGGCGGCCGAAAGGCGAATCTGATGGGAAAAAGCGGGAACGCCTTTATGATCGAACCGAATGGATCGGGATTGATGATTCCGTGGCCGCGTCTCGTCTCAGAAATATGATCGAAAAGCTGCTTATCGAGCATATCATGACCCTTATCAACAATGACCCCCGCTCGGATGCATATCTCAGCATTCTGAGAGAGATGGGCTATCGAAAAAACATCGCGGAACGGGCCGCCGATGCCCTCATGAACCCGCGAGGGAGTAACATACGATGACCGACGAATCGCGGAACACGCCGGAACCTGATTATTTTGAGGATGCCCTGTCATCCGGGGTTACCCGAGCGGGAGAAGATGTCCCGTTTCCGGATGATCAGGATTCCGGCCCCGCCCAGGAGACGGAACCCGAATCCCCGCCGCCTGCCCCGGATAGTGACCGGGATGACCAGCCGGCACCTGAACCCGACCCCGGCGATACGCAGCCGGAACCCAAGCCCGATTACCGTTTCAAGGACCATGAGGAAGCGGAAAAGGGCTACAAGCATCTCCAGGGCAGAGCGACCCGGGCCGAGCAACGGGCCGCTGAGCTTCAAAAGCAACTTGAGGACTACAACAATCGCCTCGAAGCGATTGAAGCCGACAGGCTCAAAGCCCAGGAGACCGAGCGTCAAAAATCTTACCAACGGTGGTACACCGAGCGGACCGAGGCGGCGATCAAAAATATCGAAAACCTCGATCCGACATCGCCCACATATCATCGCGAGGTGGCTCAGCAGTGGGCCGATCTCGCCCTTGACGCTCAGCAAAAAGCCGCGGAAGTCCAGCAAGCTTCCGCCCCGCCGCCAACGGCGCCTCAACCGCCCGGACCGCCCCCGGCTCCTGAGCCGGACCCGACGGAAGTCCTTCAAGCCGTTGAGGCCGCTGGCATCGATCCTAACGATCCACTGTTCAGAAGCTATGCCCAGATGGCTCCGCCTGATAAGGAACTGTCTGATCAAATTCAGTGGGTCAAAACCAAAATGAACGATTATCTGGCGAGCAAAACCGCATCGGCTCGACAACGCACCGCCCAGCCCATGACCCGTTCCGGGTCTGGAAAACCTGAGTCGGAGCCGCCAGAAGCCGCAAAAGAGTATTCCTTCGGGGATGTTCTCGATACCGCGGTCGATAGCCGCCGCCTTTAAGGAGTAAAACATGGCGGATACTTTCACGTGGTCTTATGATCATCTTGATGGTGTTTATAAGAACCACCATATCAGCAAGAAGATCCTTGAGCTTGCGGCGCCGAACTTCAAGTTCGTGCCGTTTACGACAAAGTTCGATGGATTTGGCAAGAACAAGGGGGAGACGGTCAATATCCCCCACTGGAAAAACCTTGATGTCCCCTCTTCCGCGGCTCTTGATGAGCTCACCCGGATCCCCATCGATACGATGGATCAGGGAACCCGCGCCATTACGGTCCAGGAGTGGGGTCGAGGTGTCCGGTACACCAACCTCGACAAAGAGCTTTCCACCTTGGACCCCCGGTCCGCCATCCAGAAGAAGCTTCGGCTTCAGATGGAAAACGTCATGGATAACGCGGCCGCCGCCGCCTTCAAGCAGGCCAAGATCTGCTATATCCCGACGTCGGCGACCGGCGGAACCTGGGACACCGACGGCACTCCGAGCACCGCGGCCACCAATAACCTGACCAAGGACCATGTCGGAATCATCCGGGATTATCTCGTTAATGATCTTCATTGCCCGTCCTACGACGGCGGGCACTATATCGGGATCTTTGCGACCAAGGGTCTCCGGGGTTTGAAATATGACAATGCCCTTGCCGAATGGTGGAAGTACCTTCGGAAAGGCGACGTCATTTACAAATCCGAGGTCGGCGAGCTCGAATCCATCCGCTTCGTTGAGAACAACAACGAAGACGCCCTCAGCAATGGCGTGGGGACGGGTTTGGTTCTTGGTGAAGGATTGGTCTTCGGGGATGAAGCGGTCACCCGAGTAGAAGTCACGGCGCCCCATCTCCGAGCGGACCCCAACTACCAGTCCGATTTTGGCCGCATCAAGGCCCTCATCTGGTATGGCATTATGGCATTCGGAATTACCTGGGATTCGGCCGATGATCTTGAAGCCAAGGTCATCCGAGTGACGTCGTCCTGATGTATATGGGGGATTCCCGCAATCCCCCATACTCCACAACCTGCTTTTCAGCATGAGGTGTTGATCATGATTCCAAATTATGTAATTTCGCTAATTCCCCGGCTGATTCTGGATTACGACGATGCCGCCGGCATTGACGCAACCCAATCGGCCGCGGATGTCGCGGTTTTTGATGTGCCGTTCAATTGCTCGGTCCAGTCCGCTTTTCTGTTGGTTACGGCGACTTGCGCCGGCGCTGACGCCACCCCGGTGGTCAAGTACGACAAGCGGCCGACCGCTGGTTCGGATACCGGCCGGGGTGATGGTGATATCGCCCATTTCGTTCTTGGCACCACCGCCGGTGGTTCCGCGCTCTATGATGCCGACGGTCTTCGGACGTCACTCGAACCTGGCGATCAGGTGGTAGTCCAACTCGTTACCGCCGCCGCCGGTGTCGGAGCCGCCGGGTCTTTCGTTCCCGTTTTGAACGTCGAATATTCCCCTGAAATGTGGGCGAATATTTCGGCTGGAGTTGAAACCGCGTAATCAGTTTGGCGACGCGGGCATATCAATTACACTTAGAGCTGAGTGGAAAGGTTGCCATCAACCCCGCTCGCGTCGCCAATTTTTAAGGAGATCTCATGCCATCTATTTCATCAAGCGATGTCGTGGTTGCCACCACCGCTATGAACCTCAACTTCAATATCGGCGTCAAAAACATGTCCATTGTGGATATTACTTTCGGCGATGGGTCGTTGACCTATCCCACCGGCGGGATTCCCCTGCCGGCCTTTTCCAATTTCGGATTCCGGAATGCCATCGATTTTTTTGCTTCTGAAGGCACCCCGGACAATGGCTATTGTTTCCGGTATGATCGGGATAACCACAAGCTCCTGATCTATTCCGGCGGCACCGAAGCCGCCGACACCGTTACACCGGCGGAGCAAACCGTCCGGTCACTGATCGTGGGGACCTGACGATGCAAAGTCTAAGATGTAAGAAAACAAAAAACGGCAGGGAGTACATGGACGAAATCATCGTCATTCGATCATGGCATGACTCGACCCATGGCCATGTGTTTCTGACAAAGAATGGCGATTATTGTTGGAAGAACGGCGAGAAGTGCCTTGATGCCGGGAAGCTCAAGGCCTTGATCACCGACCTCGTCCATCAATCCGCCGCCCTTCACTGGCTTGCCAGCCAGACGGAAAAACCCCGGGAAACGCCGACGGTGTCGGAGGGATCAAACCATCTGGACTATACCCGCTATTTCCGGATACCGTCCGGTGAGACGCGGCCAGATGGGCCGTCGGTTCCCTGGATGAGTTACTTTGATCGCCGGCCGGAATGGTGGGGAGAAGCCGAGCGCGTCACCATTGCGGGTATTACCTGGCAGCGGGCTCAAGACGAATTGTCCATCGGACCGGATCTTGATTCCGATCCCGAGCCAGATCACAAGCCATCCAAGGGAAAGAAGCAGGAACAACTCTAATATGGCCTTCAGTGACGTCAACCGCTGCCACAACTGTGGGCATATCTGGCTTGAAGATGACAGGATGCTCAAAGATCCGGCCCGGTGCCCGCGTTGCGGCACCCGCCGGGGAGAGAACCCTGAACACAAGAAAGGTGAATCATGATCGGAAGGAGTCTTGTGGAGTTTGCAAAGGCAGCCCTTGGCGGAATATCATCCCGCGATATGTGGGATCTCTACTCAGCCTTTGACGCGGCCGCCTGTCAATTCGTTCTTGCCACCCGATGCCTGCACCGGTCGTTTACTCATGAAGTCGCCGACGACATTGACGACGCCATCAACATCCCGCTCCCCACGGATTACCTCGAAGTTTTTACCCGCAACCGAGCCAACAATCTCTTCTTCAAATACACCGACCCCGACGGCGGTAACCATTTTGTCCCGTTTGTCCCGGCGGAAACGTTTTTTATGGATCGGGATGACCCGGAGATTGCTCCCCCCAGCCGGTTTTCAGTCTTTGGCTTTTCCAGCCCGGGAAAGCTCCAGGGGACCGCTTCGACCCCGGCCCGGCCCATGGCCGGGTCCGTCGAATTGGTTGACTGGTCGGCAAGCTTTATCACGGACCAGGTTTCCCGGCGGGATGAGATTCTAAATGACCGGGACGGTTCCATCGGCGTTGTCGAATCCATCCCCACCGAAACATCAGTTCAAGCTGCCCTCTTCAACGGCGACACCAACGACTTTGCCGCCGAAGACGATTACCTGATTATCCGCCAGGACCGCCAACTCGCAATCTTCGACAACATCCTTGAGCCGGGTTCCGAGGTATTTATTGAATACCTTTCCAAGCCCCGGCCGGTCTTTTCATTGTCGGCCTCTTGGGATATCCCGGAATTTTATCATCGCTATATCGCATCTGAAGGGATTTACAGATTCAAGATGGACTATGATTATGATCCAGATCGGGATATGCACCTTCATCATACCTATCTTGAAGGGGTTCAGCTTTACCGCGAGCAGATCGCTCGCCAGCGTATCCGGAAGGGGCCGAGGACCCGATGACCCGCCGCAAACCCATCCGAGTCGGTCCGTTCAAGGGCATGTACACCCGGCGAACCGGGG
>CAZBLJ010000044.1:6150-15847 GCA_964492605.1 uncultured Puniceicoccaceae bacterium | reverse complement strand
GCGTCTAATCGCTAAAAATTTTCTACCGGGAGGTAGGCGGTGCCTGCTGCTTCCGCACAGGGACGGTCGCGATCGTCGCGGTCGCCTACATAGAGGGCTCGCGACGGCTCGACACCGAGGCGTTGCAGAACTACCAGCAGGCCTTTCGGATCCGGTTTGAAAGCGTCGACTTCGGGGTCGGTCGAGCAGGCGATCGCGTCCACCTCCAGCCCCAAGGCCTTAACCTTGTCCGCCGCCGGATACTCCGAATACACTCCGAGGCGTACCCCTTCCCCGCGCAGGAATTCGATCCATTCCGCGATCCCGGCGGTCCGGTATTTCAAAAGATAACGCAGAGGATGCCGGTGGATCCAGCGATCCACCGCCTGCTCCACGCATTCCGGAGTCGATCCCAGCGCATCCGCCGTCACTCGATACTGCGCTTCGGCGAAACCCGAGGAAACTCTCGAAGAAAGGATTTCGCGGTCCTCGCGGAATTGCTTGAGGATCCGCAAGTCCCGCCGCCCTTGCGTGGTGAGGATCGCGCTTTTCAGAAGATCGATCAGCATACGCCTTCGAAGCCCGCGCTGCCGGTAAAGCGTCCCGTCCACATCGAAAACGACCGCATCCGGACGGGCCCCGTCGGGCGCGGGGGGAATCTTCCATTCCTCCTTCATCTCATTCCCCCAGGGCCAAACCAGGCTCGAACCGCATCCGCCCCCCTTCGTGAGCGACTCCCCCGGGGTCGGCAAACGCCGCGAAGGCGATCATGGCCGCGTTGTCGCCCGTCACCTGCGGTTCGGCGATCAGGGCGGCCCGACCGAATCGATTCGCAAGGTCTTCAAACCGCAGCCGCAGGACGCGATTGTTGGCCACCCCGCCCGATAATCCCAGGCTCCGGATGTCCGGCTCCTTCTTGAGCACCTGGGAAAATTTCCGCACCAACGCATCCACGATGGCTTCCTGATAGGCGGCACAGAGGTCCGGTATCCGGTCGGCAATTTCCTCCGCGGACATTTTCTCCAGCCGGTAGCGCAGACTCGTCTTCACGCCACTGAAGCTGAAGGCCCGGTCCTTCGGATCCGGGAAGGCGCGCGGAAAGACGAACGATTTCGGGTCTCCGGCGAGGGCGCGCCGCTCTACTTCGGGACCTCCCGGATAAGGCAGGCCCAGTAGTTTCGCCCCTTTGTCCAACGCCTCGCCGGCGGCATCGTCCCGGGTATCAGCCAAAACCTTCATCGAGCGATCCTTCTCCAGACGGAACAGCAGCGTATTCCCGCCGCTGACGATCAATCCCAGGTGGGGAAGCAACGCGGCGAGTTCCTCCGAAAATTCCCCGGGACATTTCCCATGGACCGGCAGGAACGGGGACCACGCGTGGGCGGTCAGATGGTTCACTCCCACCAACGGACGATCCCAAAGGAGCGCACAACCCTTGGCCGCAGCAATTCCGATCGCCAAACAGCCCGCAAGTCCGGGGCCCCGGGTGACGGCCACGGTCTTAACCCGTTCGAGGGGATGATCCTCCCGCATCCGGCGAAGAAGGACGGGGAAGCGATCCAAATGCTCTCGAACCGCCAAGTCCGGCACGACTCCGCCGAATTCACGGTGTAGGTCCAGCTGACTGTGGATCAGCGACTCGAGAATTCCGTGCGAGGGGTCGAACAACGCCACCGCCGACTCGTCGCAGGAACTTTCAATGGCAAGGATCATGTGGAACCAGGCGGCGTTTCTACGGACGGAGAAGACTCCTTCCGCCGATCCCGGATGATCTCGATGGCCCGATTCAGGGTTTCGTCCTCAACCGGCACAAAGCCGAACTTCTCCTCGAACTCTTCGTCCGATAGCCCGAAATCGTGATTCCCCTGGATGGAAACCCGCAGGATGTCTTCCTCGGTGACCTCCACTTCCTCGTCCGGCTCCAATCCGATGCCCTCGATCGCCTCCCCGTTCGGGAGAATGTAGCGCGCCGTCGTCAAGGAGAGCCCGTCACCTCCCTCGAATTGATACACCGACTGGACCGAACCCTTCCCGTGCGAGGTCTCGCCGACAACGATAGCGCGGCCCAGGGACTGCAGGACCCCGGCGAAAATCTCCGAAGCCGAGGCGCTGAGCCGATTCTGCAAGATCACGATCGGGATGTCCTCCGGCACCACCGTCGGACCTTCCGTGAAAAACCGTTCGATGACCGCGTCGTCCCGCCCTCGGACCGTGAGAAACTCGACCCCGCTCGGCACGAACAAATCCACCACCTGCCGTGCCGCGGCGAGGAGCCCGCCGGGATTATTGCGCAAGTCTATGATGATACTCTCGGCCCCGTCGGCAACCAGGCCCGAGATCGCCGCCTCCAACTCCCGGGCCGTCCTTTTCCCGAACACGCCGATCGAGAGATAACCGATCCGGTCGTCGACCATTTCCACATCCCGCACACTCGACACATTCAGCGTCCGCCGCTTGACGGTAGTCCGGACGATCTCCTCCACGCCGGTCCGCCGAACCCCCACTTCGACCTCGGTCCCGGCTTCCCCTCGCAGGAGCATGACGATCGCGGGGACTCCCGCCTCGCTGACATCCTCGCCATCGACCTCGACGATCCAATCACCCGGTCGGACGTCCGCTTCGCGGGCACCCCCCTCGGGATTCAAACCCATGATAAACACCCTGCCGTCCACCTCGCGAACTTCCGCCCCGATGCCCGCATAAGATTGCCGGGTGGGGATTTCGTAGTTCTCGAACTCGGGAACGGACAGGTAGGAGGAATACGAATCGAGCCCTCCGATCAACCCGTGCAACGCGTTGTCGCCAAGGGCGTCGAAATTCGCCTTCGACTCGGTAACATACCCCTCTTCGGCGAGAAGCATCACGTGCCCGACCTTCCCGATGTTCTTCCAGAAGGACACGGTGAACAGGCCGTCCAGGTGGGGGGCCCTGAAGAACAGGAACAGCCCCTGGCCGAGCAGGAAGATCACGAGGATCATTAGAATGAAATGTCGGAGGCGCACGGTTCGGAGGCAAAGAATATGGCACCAACTTGCAAATGCCGCAACGAAAACAGAGAGGTCGGACTACAGCATCACCCGCAGCATTTCCCCGACATCCGAAAACCATCGCTGCACCGGCTCTTTAAGCCAGAGGGCGTAGAGCCCTATGGCGGCGCACAGCATCGGGCCGAACGGAACGGCGGTACCGAAGCCCAAAGTCACTTCTTCCCCCTCCCCCTCGTTTTCTCCTGCATGGGAAACGTGCTTTCCCCCTTCCTCCCCGCGCAACTTTTGCCACAAGAGCACGGGCAGAAGCAGGACGGTCCCGATGACGGCACCTCCGAAGAGGGCGAAGACCGCCCCCTCCCAGCCGCAAAACGCACCGAAACAGCCCGCAAGCTTAACGTCTCCCTGCCCGAGGGCCTCCTTCCGAAACACGATCTCGGCGAGTGCCCCGAACCAGTAAAGGACGGCCGAACCCACCAGGGCTCCGACCACCGCCGCGGCAAGGCCCTCGAACATCGCAACCCCTCCGGGATTGGCGAATCCGTGCAACTCGGGGACGATCGCCGAGAGAACGATCCCGACAAACATCCCGCCCACGGAAAACCGGTCGGGGATGATAAAATGATCGAGATCGATGAAGACCGCGGGAACCAGAAGACCGAAAAACACCCAGTAACAAAACGCAACGGGTGCCGGCTCGGTCACCCAGGCCAGAAGAAACAGGGTAGCCGTCAGGAATTCCACGAACGGATACCGACACCCGAACCGCCGTCCGCAACAGCGCGCCCGGCCCCGGAGTAGAAACCAACTCAAAATCGGGATGTTGTCGTACCAGGGGATCGCCGCCCCGCAAGCACATCGGGAACCGGGCCAGATCAGAGATTTCTCCGCCGGGATCCGGTAGATGCAGACATTGAGGAAACTGCCCACGATGGACCCGAAGACGAACGCAACGCCACCGCCCAACCACGGGAAGTGTTCCAGGGCATACACAACCGATTCCATTGGCATGGATTCCTACATCCCCGCGCAGCCAAGGCAACCGTCTTTCCGCGAAGTGCGTTGACACGCCGGACCGACCCGATCAAGTCATGGTCCCGGTGTACACCTCTCTGGAAAGTACCGGGAAAGTTGGCTGCGGGATCCGTTTTCGCCGTCTCTTCCTGGGTTTGGCCTCCGGCCTGGCCTCCCTTTGCATGGTGGGGGGCAACCTGTTCCTCCTCCAGCTGGCCGCGTGGAGCTGGATGCTCACCACCTACTCGGCGGAAGACGGACTCGCATCCGCCATCAGGGATACGTTTTCCGGAGATCGTCCCTGCGAACTGTGCAAGGCGATCTCGGAGATAAAGAAGGACCATCGGACCCCGACGAACCAAACGCCACCGGTGGTGGAAAAGGACTCGTTCAAGTTGATCGCCGCACACTTCAAAGTGTTGTCCCTCATTCCGCCGACACCTACCACGGAGTCGCGGGATCCAGGGTCGCCGACGCCTTCGCGGCGAGCCCTTGCGCCGGACCTCCCGCCTCCCAAGGCCTGAGCCCTCTCGGATTCCGACACCCCCCAGGCTACGGGCAACTCGGCGCTTGCTCCAAAATTGCGGCCAGGCGGCAGCTGTTCGCCCATTCCCGAACGGGCCGATCGGCCGGAGCATTCTTCTCCGCTTCAACCCGCGCGCAAACCGAGTCTCCACCCTGGGAATCTTTTCCGGCGAACCGCCCACAGGCGGGAGCCTTCCCGCATCACTTTACCTTTCCGAATCATCATGAAATTTCCATACCTTGTCTACATCACCCTATTTTCAACCCTTACGAGCACTCACGGTGCCACCACCGTAAGCATTCAACCCTACGCGGTTCCGGCCGTCCCGATTCTTTTCGAGGATGTCTCCCCGGCGGAATCGGTCGAAAACCAGAAACCCGTCGATGTCGCGGAGATCCTGGCCCGTGAACTCAGCTCTGTCGCTTACATTCGAAAAGGACCGGTCGCCGGAGATTTCCTACTCCGCGGACTGGGTCGCGACAACGTGCTGGTTACGCTGGATGGCGGCCGGATCTGCGGTGCCTGCCCCAACCGGATGGATCCTCCGGCATTTCACGTAAGCACGAATCAAATCGACTCCATCTCGGTTCGTCCGGGACCGTTTGACGTCGAGGATGGCGGAGTCGTCGGAGGTATCGTCCGCGTGAATACCGCCACGGATCTTTCCGGCAATTTCGGAGAGATATCCGTCTTCGGTGGTTCCTTTAACTCCTTCGACGGCAGCCTCGCAGGCGGCTGGCTTGGCGAATCCTCGCAACTCTCGGGGTCCGCCGGTTACCGGCGAGGCGATCCGTACGAGGACGGCAGCGGGAAACTCGTCACGGACGCACCCAAAGGACCCGCCGCCTACAAGCCTGCGGATCGCGACCGGACCGCATATTCCATCTTCAACGGAGACGCCCGCGCCATCCTGTCGACGGAAAAGGCGGACTGGATTCTCACCGGCGGAACCAACCTTGCCGACGACGTGCTCTACCCCGGACTCCGGATGGACGCGCCCTACGACCGGTCCTACCGGGCGGGCCTGAGCTATCAGCGCAACGAGCCGGTGCCGGTCGCCGACCAATGGGCCTTGCAGGTCTCCGCGAGCACCGTCGACCACCTCATGGACGACCGGTTTCGGCGGAGTTCGGCCTCGAACCCCGCCTGGCGGCAGCGAGGATACATGATGAGAACCGAGGCCGATACCCTCTTCTGGACGGCCCGCGCCAGGGCTTCGAAAGACACCGGTCACGTTCTCTGGAAGTACGGAACCGGATTCGATGAACGCCGGTGGAATGCGGACAACGTGATCATGAACCAACAGAACGACATGATTCCGGACGTGCGGGTGCGTGCCCTGAATCTTTGGACCCATGCGGCCTGGGAGGGGGAGAGCTGGGACTTTGAAGCGGGGGCTCGTCTGGAGGCGGCCCAGAGCCGTGCGCGGGACAGCCTCGCGTTTTTGCAATCCGTTCGCGGCACCGATGCCAACAAAGAGGAGGATCTGCTCCCTTCCGGCTATCTCCTGGCCCGCCGCCCCCTCAACGATGCCCTCTGGCTGCAGCTCGGGCTGGGCCACGGCGAGCGTTTACCCGACCCCCAGGAGCGTTACATCAATCTCAACCACCCGAACCCGATGATGCCCGACTGGATCGGCAACCCCGATCTGGATCCCGCAACCAACACCGAATTCCAGGCTCGCGTCGGGGGGAGCACCGAGTCCGTCGATTACTCTCTCGGCGGCTTCTACGCCTTCCTCGGCGACTACATTTATCTCGCTTCCCTGCCGGGTGCCGGGAGTCGCGTGCGAACGTACGAGAACATCGACGCGGAGTTGTTCGGTTTGGATGCGAGCCTCGGCTGGACGGTTGTCGAATCCTTCCGAATCGAGGGATCCCTCGCATGGCAGCGAGGAAGAAAACTCACGCTGGCCAGTGGAAACAACGACCGGGATCTGGGAGAGATCCCTCCCCTAAGCGCCCGGGTCGCAGGGATCTGGGATTTCCACGAACAAGCTTCCCTCACCGCCGAAACGCTTCTGGCCGACGCCCAGGAAGATCTCGATACCGACCTCGGCGAGCAGCGCATCGATGGCTACGCGATTCTCAATCTTCGCCTCTCCTGGCAGGTAAGCGACACGTTCCGCCTGGGAGTCGGAGTCGACAACATCTTCGACGAGACCTACGCGGTGAACAACGCCTACCTCCGCGATCCGTTCTCCGCCGGCGTGGTGGTCAACGAACCCGGCCGCTTCGCCTACGCCCGCCTGACCGCCCGGTTTTAGCGCGCATCGTTCGTCGTGAAGAATGCGGGAGAACCTACGGAATCACCTTGTTCAGCGGATACTCGATGATCCCCTCGGCACCCCTGTCCTTTAGCTGGGGGATGATCTCCCGGACCACCTTCTCGTCCAGGATCGTCTCCACGGCCACCCATTCGTCCTCCGTGAGGGGAGATACGGTCGGCTTCCGCAGGGAAGGCAATCCGTCCAGCAATCCGTCGAGCTTGGCTCTGGGCACGTTCAACTTCAGACCCACCTTGTTCTGCGCCTCCAAAGCGGAGTTCAGCAACAGGGCGATGTCCTCGATCTTCTTTCGCTTGGACTCGTCGGACCATGCCTCTTTGTTGGCGATGAGTTTGGTGTTGGTATAAAGGAGAGTCTCGACGATCCGGAGCTTGTTCGCGCGGAGAGAGTTCCCGGTTTCGGTCAGGTCGACGATCGCATCGACCAGATCGGGAACCTTCACCTCGGTCGCCCCCCAGGAAAACTCGATCTCCGCCCCGACACCGTGCTTCTCCAGAAACTTCCGGGTCAGACCGACCACCTCGGTGGCGATGCGTTTGCCCTCCAGGTCCTGGATCGTCTTGATCTCCGATGCCTCGGGAACGGCCAGGACCCACCTCGAACGTGCCGTAGACGCCTTGCTGTAAATCAAGTCGCACACTTCGACCACGTCGGAGCCGTTCTCCTCGATCCAGTCCGAACCGGTCAGACCGCAATCGAAGAATCCGTGTTCCACGTAACGGCTTACCTCCTGCGCTCGGACAAAACTTCCGTCCAGCTCCGGATCGTCGATGGAGGGACGGTAGGAACGCGAACTGACCTGGATCCGGAAGCCGGCCATCCCGAACAACCGGATGGTAGCGTCCTGGAGGCTTCCTTTCGGCAGGCCCAGATTTAACAACGGTTTCGTTTCGCTCATCCCGCCAGCATAACGCCCTGACTCCTGAATCAAGAGAATTCAGCAAAACCATTGCATTCAGGGGCATTTCATCTGGCCGAAAACAGGAGTTTGTTCAGGGATTTTGCCCCACTTCGGGCTTACTCTCCGCCTGAAGGCGGAGTTCCTTTTTGGAATTCGACCCACTGCGAACCAGATGAAAGGCCCCTGCCATCGCATTTTCGGGGTGCGGATCAGGGCTTGTAAAAGCCGCCCGGAAATGTAAATTTCTTCCCGTTCTCCTTCACATCCTTACATTTACCGCTACCTTACAACCCAACGGAACCCTTTCATGGACAGTACTTCAAAACCACTTATTCTCATCGTCGAGGACGACGAAGAGATCGCCAACGTAACAGCGGAGCATCTTGCGGAAGCCGGGATGCACACCCAAATCTTCAACCGCGTCGACCGGGCCGAAGACTTTTTACACAAGAACCACGTCAACCTTGTCCTGTTGGACATCAATTTGCCCGATGCGGACGGCTTCACCCTTCTCGACCACATCCAGGGGAGTCAAAACCAGACGCCCGTGATCTTCCTGACGGGCACGGACTCGGAAAACGTGAAGGTCCGCGGTCTCGAAGTCGGTGCCGACGACTACATCACGAAACCCTTCAATGCCGGAGAGCTGATCGCCCGGATCCGCGCGGTTCTTCGCCGCACCGATACGCGGCACGACATGAATCTCACTCCGAACTTCTCCGTCTCCGACAAACCGTTTGAATTTCTCGGCGCCGAGGTGAACGGATCCCGCATGGAGATCAAGTTTCCCGGCGGAAAAATCGAGACCCTGGGCCGCAAGGAATTGGGGATCATGGCCCACCTGGCCGACAACAAGGGAAAGATCATTCCGCGGAAGAATATGATCCACGCGGTCTGGGGGCCGCATGCGAACGTGAAAAGCCGTTCCCTCGACCAGTATGTGGTCAAAGTGCGGGACCTCTTCAAGCGTTACAAGATGGACGACAGCAACTTCCGCACGGTCCACGGCGTGGGATTCATTTACGATCCCGACGGCAATCAGGAAACCTGATACCGTTTCCCGACTTCGGCGGCCGTCGACTTCATCTCCATCGCGGCGAGAAAATCCGACAAAGCTCCCGTATCCACCGTATTCTCGGGAAGATCGAATTCGTGCGTCTCGTTCAACCCGGTGAGTTTGCGGTTCCGCAGAAGGTTCGCTTTCTCCTCCCCGACCTTCGCTTGAAACCGCACGGGCTTCAAGCGGCCCGCGTTCTCGACCACGGCATCCAGGGTCCCGTAGGCCTTGAGCCAGTTCGAGGCGGTTTTCGGCCCGACTCCCGCAAGTCCCGGAATATTGTCGGAACTATCGCCCACCAACGCCAGATAGTCCGCGATCTGGTCCGGGCGGACTCCGAATTTTTCCTTCACCGCGTCCTCGTCGAGGGTTCGCCACCCCAACCTGGGGTTCGCGGTCGGCGGAGGAAGGAGTTGCTTCACCGAAGCATTCACGCACTGCGCCAGATCCTTGTCGGCGCTGACGATCAGCACCTCATGCCCCTTGCCGCTCAAGCGTCGGGCGGCGGAGGCAATCAGGTCGTCCGCCTCCACTCCGCTCGCCTCGATAAGGTTGATCCCCAACAGATCCGTCAATTTCCGGATTTCCGGCATTTGCTTCCGGAGCGCCTCCGGCATTTCCGATCGGTTGGCCTTGTAATCCGGTAGCAGGGCCTCCCGTTCCCGGTCGCCGTCGAGGTCGAAAAACGCGGTGAGGGTCGCCTCCGGATACAGGTCGTGCAGTCTCCACACCGTTTTCACCCAGCCGTGCAGGGCGTTGGTCGGGAAACCATCCGAGCGCGACAACTCGGGAACCGCATAGAAGCTGCGAAAAGCCAGGTTGTAACCGTCGAGAAGAAGCTGGAGCGCCATTCCCCAACCCATAATCAAATACGGAACGATTGCGAAGGGAAAAAAGATCACTCTCGCAGTCCTTATTCGTAGAGGTCGACGTAAGGAGACCCCGG
>CAZBLJ010000044.1:0-6050 GCA_964492605.1 uncultured Puniceicoccaceae bacterium | reverse complement strand
AAAAAGATCACTCTCGCAGTCCTTATTCGTAGAGGTCGACGTAAGGAGACCCCGGTTCCAAGAGTCGTAGAGGTCGACGTAAGAAGACCCCAGCCCTAATAGTCGTAGAGGTCGACGTGAGGAGACCCCCGAAGCCCCCTTTGGCCATCCTCTACCCGAGCACAGCCTTCATCCGCCGCACTCCGGAAAGCAAACAATTCCCCAGCGAAACCCCATCCAGCGAGTTTCCCGCAAATCCCAAACCCGGGTGGTCTTCGCCCAACTGCTCCAAAACGGATATTCGGGAAAGATATCCGAGATTATACTGGGGAATCGCCCGAGGCCAGTACGTGGTCTTGTAATAAACGGCTTCACCCTTGGCCCCGAGAAGATCCCGGCACTCCTTTTCGACCTTCCTCAGCAGCGTCTCCGTATCCAACCGGGCATCGTCCGGATACCTTGCCCCTCCGAGGAACGCCGACAAGAGTACCTGCCCTTCCGGTGCTCGATCAGGGAACAGGGAGCTGTCGAAAAGGATACCCAAAACATCCCGGTTTTCGCGACTCGGCGCGAGGATGCCGAATCCATCCAGCGGATGCGAGACATCTTCCCGCGCAAAGGCAACCGCACAGGTGGTAACGGGGGGGGATTCCACCTCCCGGAAAGGGGTCAGTTTTTCGGAAATGTCCGAATCGAACGGAAGATCCGGCAAGGCGGAAGGAGGCACGCACACCAAAAGTTTCGCCGCACGGAGAGTGCGCAATTCCGGGTCGGAGCCGGAGCGGTAGCGAAGGTTCCAGGCCTCCGGTTCGCGCTCCAGCCGTTCCAGACGGACCTCCACCCTGGTCTCAAAAGGTCCTTTCCGCGACAGATGTCCGACCAGACCCGCCAGCCCTCCGGGGAAAGAGATCATCTTGCGCCCGTAACGCTCGCCGTCTTCTTTTTTCCGCTGCTTCGCCTTTTTCAAAAAGGCCCGAATCACGGACGGATGGAGGGAAACGGTATCGGCCAAAGCCGGAAACGCCGCCTGCAGGGAAACTTTCTCGGGGTCTCCCGCAAAGATCCCCGAAACAAAAGGATCGGCGAGGCCCTCCCGCACCTCTTTGCCGAAGTGGCGTTCCACCCAGGGGCCCAGAGCTTCTTCTCCGACCGGAGCTTTCCCATGGAGGAAAGGCTCCGCCAATAGTCGCAGTTTCCCCATGGGAGAAAGGAACGAGCCCGTGAGGAACGATTTCAGAGAGAAAGGCAACGCCGCCGGCCGCCCGTTTCGCACCACGAACCGTTTCCTGGCCGATGGTGCCGCTTCCGTGGCCTGATCCCAGATTCCGATACCCCGCAAGAAATCTTCCAGCTCCCGTTCCTGCACGAGAAGCGCATGAGGCCCTCCCTCGATCGTGTAACCCCGATCCACATGAGTCAGCACGCTCCCCCCGAGACGGCTTCCGCTTTCCAGAAGGACCGTCTTTTTCCCGGCCTCCCCGGCCGTCCACGCAGCCGCCAGGCCGGTGACCCCGCCCCCAATCACGACCACATCGACGGAGTCCGCATCCGTTTCATTGTGGATTTCTTTGCCGTCGTTCATCATACCTCATCCCTCTGACATCGTCGAATCCTATTGCAGAGATTCCCGGATCGGAGGCAACCCCAGCTCCTTCCGAAGGTCCGCCAACCGCCGGATCAACTCACCGCGTTCGTCGGCCCTCAAGTTGATGTGCCCCATTTTCCGACCCCTCCGCGCATCCCCTTTGTCGTAGAGATGGAGATGAGCGCCTTTCGGCGACATCCCGACCGAAGCCACACGGCTCCCGAGGTCCGAAAGAGTCTCCCCGAGCAGATTCTGCATGGCCGCGTGACCCAAGGTCGCAGTCGAACCAAGGGGCAGGTTACAGACGGCCCGGATGTGGTTTTCGAATTGGGAGGTCTCGGATCCATCGATACTGAAGTGCCCCGAGTTATGTGGGCGGGGAGCCATTTCGTTGACCATCCAGGACCCGTCTCTCGTCAGAAACAGCTCAATCGCCAACACCCCTTCCAGATTCAGAGTCTCCGCAATTTCCCTGCAAAGGGTTTCCGCCTCACCCCTACCCTCTCCGACCGACAATCCGGGGGACAAGGTCACATCCAGAATATGGTCGCGATGGATGTTCCGGCACAAAGGGTAGGCATCCGTCGCACCGGAGGGGTTCCTCACAACGATCACGGAGTATTCGCCGGCGAACTCGATTCGCTCCTCCAGAACCGCCCTGGCACCCTCGAAACGCTTCCACGCTTCGGGAAGATTCCCCGGACCTTCAACGGAGACCTGCCCCTTCCCGTCGTATCCGAAGTCCGCCGTCTTGAGGATAGCCGGAAACGGGAACCCCTCTTCAACCGCAACCGACACATCCTGATCGCTGCCGATCACCCGGTAACGCGCCACCGGAAATCCGTTCTCCGAAAGGAAAGCCTTCTCCCCTTCCCGGTTTTGGGCGATGGAAAGGATTCGGGGAGACGGGCGGATCGGTTTCCGATCCGCGAAAATCTCCAATGGCCCTCGTCGAACGTTTTCAAACTCGAAAGTGACCACGTCCGCGCGGTCGAAGAGATCGGCCAAAGCAGCTTCGTCGTCATAATCCGCCACCAGATGTTCGTCGGCAACCGGACCGCAGGCACAAGGTTCCTTCGGTTCCAGAACCACCACCCGAAATCCCATCGCCCGCGCCGCCAGGGCTGACATTCGCCCCAATTGCCCGCCTCCGACCATTCCGATCGAGGCCGGAGGAACGATGATCTCATCGGCAGACATACCTTAACCGTAACCGTGGGAACGCACTTCACAACCTCTGATTCTACCCGTTCCCGTTTTGATCTCCTTGGTACTTGCCGAATCTGGCATCCTGACGGTAGGGAATCTTCAACTCGATTTTGGTGCCCTTCCCCTCTTTGGAGGCAATCTTCATTCTACCACCCCAGCGCAACACCAGGAAAGCTGCCTTCGTCAGCCCGAATCCACCCCCCATAGTCGGCTGGCCGGCGACGTTACTCGCCCGGTATCCAAACTCCACGACCCGGTTCAACTCTTGCTCGGGAATCCCGCAGCCGGCGTCTTCGACGACCGCTCGAATCTCGTTCTCGTCTTGAAAAACCGCCAAAGCCACTTTCCCTCCCGGCTTCGAGTATTTGCGACCATTGGCCGCCAAATCCCGGAGGACGTCAATCAAACGCAGAGGGATCCACAACCTCTGCTCACTACGAGTCGTCTCCACATTCAGATCAATGTAGTAATCCTCCTCTTTTTTCAGGGCCAAATTGAAGACAATCCGATAGCGATTACGTGCGTTCTTCGCGATCGCAAGGAAGACGTCGCGGAAGAGATCCCCAAATGCCTTCGTGTCGATTTCGATCCACGGGTCGGCGTTCTCACGGCAGGTGTCAAGCTCGTCCAGCCTCGTCTCCAAAATGGAAAAAACCGAACGGAGGTTTTCCAGAATCTCGCCGACATCATCGCGGGCGGATCCGTCTTCCAACTCATCCGCCAAATGGACCACATCTACCAAAATGAAGGAACAAAGCTCCCGCAGGTATTCCGGCAGGTCTGCTACCGGATTCCCTTCTCGAAGCCCTTGCACAAGGTCGGCAATGATCTTTCTCTTCCCGTCGATGCCTCCCCGGAAGCCTTTTGGGGCAATGAGGGAAACGACCTCCAAAGACACGGATATTACGTTGAGAATGTTGAGGAACGAGTGCAGGTCGACGATGCGCTCACGTCGCTCGTCGAGATACGGTGGGGTAGTGACCAGAAATTCGTTCATGTCAGCGAACTTGGGAAACGAGGTTGAACAAGCGGAAAATCCCTTTGACGGAAGCCGAGTGTAAGAGCCAGAAATGAAATAAACGTCCGGGTTTTTGAATCTCCAGAAATTGTAGTCCTCATCTTTACGATTTCTTGAAAAACTTCACCAAAAAAGTGTTCTACCGAAACATCATATCATAGTTCCTTATTTGTCGGGCGCTTCGCACTAGCCTCCCTAATGGGGATCAACGCATTCAGTAATAGACAAAACCGGAACTTCCGAACATTTTCCCCAAAAGAACCTTTTGGTTTCTGCATTTTCCGCCCTTTCCGCCGCTATGGTTTCCTTCCCCAAACAATCTGCCCTGTGGTTACTGACCGGCTGCTTCTGCATCGGGGCCGAATCAACCGAAGACGAGAATTTGGTTACCCCGGACGAGGATCCGGGATTCGTTGAGCCGATCCTGCGCGATCTGGAATCAGGAAGCCTTGGAGAGGGGGAGGCCTTCACCGCGCTGCATCCAGCCAATACCACCAGCCCGAGAAACACCATCATCAGTTTCTTCAAGTTGACCCAGCGGTTTTACGATTTGATCCAGTCGGAGGAGTACTCGCCGACGGACCGGCTTGAGGTGATGCATCTTTTCGGGCAAATGGAAGAGTTTTTCGATCTTCGGGAGGTGGCCCCTTCCCTCCGGGAGGCTTACGCGTCCGCCTCCGGCATCTATTTACGGGAGATCATCGACCGTATCGGACTGCCGCCCCTGGAGGAAATTCCGAATGAACATACCATGCAGGAGGCCATCCGAAAAGGGTATCCGCCGCGCTGGACAATCCCCAATACCCCTTTCGAGATCATCCGAATCGACAGTGGAGAGGAAGAGGGCCATTATCTTTTTTCGGAGGAGACCCTTCGGCAGGTGAAACCTCTTTTCGGCAATATCCGGCACCTTCCCTATCGCTCCGAGAGCGCCGCAAAGGACTTTTACTATTACTATTTCCTGACCCCGAATCCGATCATCCCGCGGGAATGGATCGAGAACCTTCCCAGCTGGACGCAAAAGGACTTTCTTGAACAAACGGTCTGGCAATGGCTCTCCATGCTGGCCGTCCTCCTGTTGGCCGGCTTCTCGATCTGGTTGCTTCGCCGTTTGGTCCGTCGGATCTTCGCGCAAAGATCCGCCACTACCCGGAGCCTTGCCTGGCTCGCCGTGCCCCTGTGGGCGATCATCGCATTCCTGATCTGCCTCGACCTGATCGGGGATAAGATCTTCATCACGGGCGAAGTTTTCGAGGCGGTCGTCTACCTCATCTACACGGTCATTCTGATCGCCGCTCTTGTTCTGACTTTCATGCTTGGAACACTGGTCGCCGATATTCTCACCGGCTCCCGACGACTCAAGTATCGCAGCTTCGACGCCCATCTCGCCCGAATCGGCATCCGCATCGCCAGTCTCATCGTTTGCGTGGTCATCCTGATCGAAGGTCTTCACGAAATCGGTTTTTCCCTGGCCACCGTCATCGCCGGCGCGGGGGTCACGGGCTTGGCCGTCGCACTGGCCGCCCAGAGCACACTGCGTAACATTTTCGGCTCGCTGATGCTGCTCCTGGACAAACCTTTCCGGGTAGGGCAAAGAGTCGTTGTTTCCGGGCATGACGGCACCGTCGAAGAGATCGGTCTGCGATCCACCAAGATTCGGCTCTTGAACGGACATGTAACCAGTATTCCGAACGAACGAATGGCAGACGCGGAAATCGAGAACATCGGCATGAGGCCCTTCATCAAGCGGGTAACCAACATCGGTATTCCCTACCACACACCGCGTGATAAAGTAGACCGGGCGGTCGAGTCGATTCGCGAAATCCTGACTCCGACCGAAGAAATCAAGGACCACAGTCCTCTCAACCCCGAAGATCGCGCCGATGATCCCACAAATGCCTCGATCAACCACCCGGATTTCCCCCCGCGAGTCTATTTCAGCGAGTTCAACCCCGATTGCCTGAACATTCTCGTGATGTACTGGTATCACCCCCCCGACTATTGGGAGTTTCTTCAGTTCAACCAACGAATCAATCGACAGATCATGGCGAAGTTCGAAGAGGCGAAGATTGATTTCGCTCTCCCCTCCCGGACGATCCATCTGAATACGAAGAATGAAGACCCCGGCGACCGTTCCTCCAATCCGGAAGGCAATAGCTCGGGAAACACAGGTCCAAGTATGTGACCGGTTCAATCTCCGCCCCCTCCCGTTCCTGCACGAGAAGCGCATGAGGCCCTCCCTCGATCGTGTAACCCCGA
>CAZBLJ010000043.1:0-15852 GCA_964492605.1 uncultured Puniceicoccaceae bacterium | reverse complement strand
CGACGACGTCGGCACCCTTCATTTCAGGTCCCTCCTCATACTGAGGCTGGAACGGTAGGACGGTATCCGGCGTCGGTTTGGCTGTTTTCGTTGACATAAGACTTTGGGAAAAAGAATTGAAGGAAATCGATCATCCCCCGTGAGGCAAGCATTTCGTCCTTTCCTTTCGGGGCGGGGGATGTGTCAATGGGGCAATGCCCAGGATATTATTTCTCGGCGACATCGTCGGTCGCCCCGGACGCAGGATTTTGACGCAAAGACTCAAAGAGATACGTCAAACCCAACGCATCGACGTGGTGATTGCAAACGCAGAAAACGCGGCCGCGGGAGCCGGGCTCAATGGACGGTTGGCGCGCGAAATTCTCGACAGTGGGGTGGACGGAATCACCCTGGGCGATCATGTCTGGGATCAAAGGGGATTCTCGGACGAGATCGGTGACCTGGCCCGGGTCTGCCGACCGGCGAATCTCGACGACAGTTGCCCGGGACGAACCCATCTGATTCTCGGGGGAGGCGGCATCAAAGTCGGCGTGTTTACGGTGCTCGGGCGCGAGTTTATGAAGGTGAAAGCCGGCTGCCCCTTTCGCATGGCGGAAAAAATGGTGGAGGAGCTGCGGGAGAAGGTCGACTTTCTTGTGGTTGAGATCCACGCCGAGACCACCTCGGAAAAGATTGCAATGGGCTGGATGCTGGAAGGAAGGGCGACCCTCGTCGTCGGCACCCACACGCACACGCCCACGGCGGACGCGCGGGTTCTTCCCGGAGGAACGGCCTATTTGACGGATGCCGGGATGACCGGACCTTATCGCTCGGTGCTCGGGCGTGAAGTCGAGCCGGTTTTGGGACGCTTCCTCGACGGGATGCCTCGAAAATTCGCCGTCGCCCAGGAGGATATCTGGATGCGTGGAGTGGTCGTCGACGCCGATGATTCGGGTAAGGCCACCGGGATCGAGCTTTTGGCGGTTCCCGAGACTGCCGCGGAAGGGGGACTCTGATCCGAAGCCAGATGAAAGGCCCCTGGTTCCGAAACGGGGATCGGGAGAATTTGGGTTGAAACGCCTCCCCGCGTCCCCAAGCTTCTGCTGTTTCGTTCATGATCATTCAACCGAAAGTCCGTGGTTTTGTCTGCGTCACCGCCCATCCCGAAGGCTGTGCCGCAAATGTAAAAGAGCAAATCGAAGTCGCCCGTTCCAAGGGTAAGGTGTCCGGCGGGCCCAAGCGGGTGCTGGTCGTGGGTTCTTCCACCGGCTACGGCTTATCCTCCCGGATCGAGGCCGCCTTCGGCTGTGGAGCCGAGACATTCGGGGTCTTTTTTGAGAGACCTTCCTCGAACGGCCGCCCGGCCTCGGCGGGGTATTACAACGCGGCGGCTTTTGAAAAAGAGGCTGCGGCAGCCGGGCTCTACGCGGGAAGTTTGAATGGCGATGCCTTTTCCGACGAGCTGAAGGAAAAGGCTGCCGAGCGGATGAAGGCCGAGATGGGCGGTCCCGTCGACTTGATCGTTTACAGTTTGGCGTCGCCGCGGCGAACCGATCCCCGCAACGGCGAAACCTACAAATCGGTCCTGAAACCAGTGGGAACGGATTTTCAGAGCAAGACCGTCGACACCGACAAGGACCTGGTTCATGAGATCGCGATCGAGCCGGCGGTTGAGGAGGAGATCGAGTCGACCATCAAGGTCATGGGGGGCGAGGATTGGCAGCGCTGGATCGATTGTCTCGCCGGGAACGGATTGCTCGCGGATGGATTCAAGACCATCGCCTATTCGTATGTGGGACCGACCCTCACCTGGCCGATCTACAAGAACGGAACCATCGGACGCGCAAAGGAGGATCTGGATCGCGCTGCGGCGGAGATAACCCGATCTTTTTCCGAAAACGGAGCCGAGGCGTTTGTCGCGGTCAACAAGGCCGTCGTCACCCAGGCGAGTTCGGCCATTCCGGTCGTCCCGCTCTACATTTCCATCCTCTTCAAGGTCATGAAGGAGAAGGGGATTCACGAAGGCTGCATCGAGCAGATCGCCCGTCTCTATAAGGACCGTCTCTACGCGGCAGGCCCGGTGGAACTCGCCTCGGACGGGCGGATCCATATCGACGACCTCGAGATGAGGGAGGACGTCCAGGCGGCGGTCGCCGGGATCTGGCCGGAAGTGGAAACGGAAAATCTTCGGGAACTCTCGGATTACGCGGGTTACCAGGAGGATTTTCTGAAACTCTTCGGGTTTGGCGTGGCCGGAGTGGATTACGAGATGGATATCGATCCGGAAACCGCGCTTCCGGGTGGCGACGACTGGTAGAATGTCGGCGGAGTTCGCGGTTCTTTTCGATTGGGACGGGGTTGTCGTTGATTCTTCCCGACACCACTACCTGTCCTGGCAGGAGCTGGCCGAGGAGATCGGAAAGAACGTGACCGAGGAGCAGTTCCGGGAAAGCTTCGGACAGGTCAACCGGGTCATCATACCCGAAATTTTTGGCTGGTCCGACGATCCGGGAGAAGTTGATCGCCTCGGCCGTCGCAAGGAGGCGCTCTACCGTGAGATCGTCGCCCGGGAGGGACTCACGCCGCTGCCCGGTGTTCTCGACTTGATTCGCGGGCTACGCGAAGCCGGAGTGCCGCGGGTCATCGGCACCTCGACGGAACGCGAGAACATCCGCACGGCCCTCGAGGTCATGGACCTGACCGACCTTTTCAACGGGGTTGTGGCCAGCGAGGACGTAGAGCACGGCAAGCCCGACCCGGAAGTTTTTCTCAAGGCGGCAGCCCAAGCCGGGCTACCTCCCGAGCGTTGCGTTGTGCTTGAGGACAGTCACCACGGCTTGGAGGCGGCGGCCACCGGAGGCATGAAATCGGTGGGGGTCTTGACGACGCATCCGAAGGAAAAGCTCGGCCACGCCGATCTGTTCGTGGAAAGCCTCGAGGAACTGTCGGTTGAGAGATTGCGGGATTTGGTTGGCTGAGCCTGAGAAGGGCTCGTGGCGGTGTCGCACTTCACGTGGGTAGCTCGCTGATCCAATATGGTTCCAGGGTCCGGTTCGGCTTCACCGGGAGATGAATCGGAATCGATGAGCGGTTCAGCTGACGCTATGGTTCGATCTCCGAGTGGATGTCGGCCGTGAGAAGAAGCCTCATGGGTTGGGGTGGGCGTTTCGACGCGACAAGCGTTGGACCGCTTGGTCGATCCGGGCCTCGACGGCTCTTCGGTGCTTTCCCGGAACTCCGTATTGATCAAGCAATGAATCCGGAATCTCCTGCGCCGCGACGGCGATCTCCTCCAGAATTCCGGCACCGTCCCGGACATCGTATTCCCTCGCGAATTCGAGGAAAAGTCTTCGGTCGGGATTCACCGATCCGAGGATTGACATGGAGTGCCCCGTTTTCCGCTCGCTGAGGGTCAGATCGTAGGCCGGAGCCAGAGACCACTGCCTGCGGTCGTACAGAAATCCATGTTGCTTGGGGTGATCGTCCATGTTGCCGGTGATCGCGTTGAAAACCAATCGGCGAAAAACCTGTTCGGCAACGGACAGATCGTCCGTGATGCGGGTGGCCGCTCTGGCGAAATTGTCGTAGCTCGCATCCGGTGATCCCGTGGGGGATTGTAGCAAACCCCAGAGGGTGTGAACGTGTAAGGGGCCGCCAGTCTCGGTTCGGTCGAACCTCCGGATCGCCAGATGAAAACGGTCCCCCGTATCGATTCCCCTGAAGGTCCATGATGAATGGGGAAAGCTCTCTCAATAAATCCGCGTTCGCGATCCCGAGGGCGACTCTCCCGTCGCCGGACAGGCCGAGGCGGCCGAGAAGAAACCGCTCTCCGGTCGGGGAATGATACCACGCGTCCAACGATTCGATGCGTTTTGCCATGGTCAGGTCTTTCTCCTGCGCGCGCGCCTGCGGGTTATCGGCTTCACGGAATCCAGGGTTCGCGGTTCCCTCCGAGGCATAAGGTCCTCCGCTGCGGGCAGGCAGCCCAGGATGCTCGCAATCCGCAGGAAGTTCGAAAGCGAAACCCCGAGGCCGCTCTCCAGGCGCCTGACGGTGACCTCTCCGACCTGAGCCCGCTTGGCGAGTTCCTTCTGGGTGATGTTCAGCCGCAACCGCTCCTGCTTCGCCCTTCGCGCCAGGTCCCGTTGAACGTCCCTGTGAGTCAATAGGTCCATGAATTGATGAATATTCATCGGTAAAGCCGGAAATCAAGTTTTTATTGATTAAATTTAATCAATAAAATTCCTGGATCCCTTCCCTGAGCTGGGTGAGCATCCGGCTGACCGTTGTCTGGTTTACCCCGATTCGCGAGCCCGTTACATAATGTGCGGTCTGTCTGGATGGGCGAGGGATGCCTCGTTTAGCCGTTCTGACGACAATCTAAAAGCTTTTCGAATTTCAGCGCGCCCTTCTTGATCCCCGGTAATCAGAAAGGATCAAATGCTGACATCAGTCGGACCCATTCCTTTTTTGTCTGCCTCCCCGTTGTTTTCCGTTGTGAAGTCGTTTGGGACTCTCATTGTCGGTGCCATGAAAAGCTTCCGGATCTTGTTCCCTCTTGTTTCCGCCATCGGTTTCGTGGGTTGTACCCAATTCGAAGAAAACCTCAGGGAGGACGAATACGAGCACACAATATCGGGCCTTGGCGACATGGAGGAGGAGCAGGTCAACGAGCTTTCAGAGAGCGGACAACTGAACGACTATGAAAGAGATCAGATGAACGAGGCGATCTCCGGGCAGTAGGTCTACCGCCTTGACACCGCTTTGTTCGGGCGGCAGTCTCCGCCGTTTTCCTTCACGTAATGAGTTCCCTTCAAAAGCATACCATCTCGGTTCTCGTCGAGAACAAGTTCGGGGTTTTGGCGCGGGTGGCCGGCATGTTCAGCGGCCGCGGCTTTAATATCGAGACCCTGAACGTCGGACCGGTACACCTGGAAGGTCTCTCACGCATCACCGCGACCATCATCGGGGACGACCAGGCCCTCGACCAGGCTTTGAAGCAGTTGAACAAACTGGTCAACGTGGTGGAGGTGGAACACTTCGTGGAGGGAGCCGCAGTCGCCCGTGAGCTGATCCTCCTCAAGGTATCGGCGGATTCGAAGACCCGTCCGGAGATCATGCAGATTTGCGATATTTTCCGGGCCAAGGTGATCGATGTGAACGCGGAGTCCGTTATCGTGGAAATCACGGGCAACGCGAATAAGATAAAGGCTTACCTCGATCTCGTCGAACCGTTTGGCGTCCAGAAAATGGCCCGCACCGGGGTCGTCGCCCTCGAACGGGGACCCAATTGATTTAACTCCCTAGTCAACCAAACCAAAACCATGCCAGCTAAAGTCTACACCGAAAAGGACGCCGACAAGGCGATCCTGAAAGACAAAACCCTTGCCGTGATCGGCTATGGCTCCCAGGGCCATGCCCACGCGCAAAATCTAAAGGACAGCGGTTACAAGGTCATCATCGGCCTGTATCCGAAGAGCAAGTCCCGCGAAGTCGCCAAAAAACAGGGCTTCAAGGTCTACGACACGGCCGACGCGGTGAAGAAGGCGGATATTATTTTGCTCGGGGTTCCCGACATGCTTCAAAAGAAGGTGTTCGAGTCCGATGTCGCCCCGAATCTTTCGAAAGGGAAGGCGGTAATGTTTTCCCACGGTCTGCCGATCCACTACGGATTGATCGACGTACAACCGGATGTGAGCGTGATCATGGTGGCTCCCAAGGGCCCGGGGCATGTGGTTCGCTCCCAATATCTCGAAGGCAAAGGGGTTCCGGCTTTGATCGCCGTCCATCAGGACGCCGACCGGAAGGCCAAGAAGATCGCGCTCGCTTGGGCCGATGGGATAGGGGCAACCCGTGCCGGCGTGTTGCAAACCACTTTCAAGGAGGAAACCGAAACCGACCTTTTCGGAGAGCAGGCCGTTCTTTGCGGAGGAGCCAGTGCGCTCGTCCAGGCTGGATTCGAAACCCTTGTGGAAGCCGGTTACCAGCCGGAGATGGCTTACTTCGAGTGTCTCCACGAGCTGAAACTGATCGTGGACCTGATGGTGGAATCGGGCATCGCCGGAATGCGGTTTTCGGTCTCGGAGACCGCGAAATACGGTGACATCACTCGCGGGCCGCGCGTGATCACTGCGCAGACCAAGAAATCGATGGCCAAAATCCTCAAGGAGATCCAGAGCGGCAAGTTCACCCGCGAGTGGGTGGCCGAATACGAGGCGGGTCTGCCGGAATACAATCGTATCCTCAAGGAGGGCGAACAGCATCAGATCGAGAAGACCGGCAAGCGTCTTCGCAACCTGATGCCTTGGGTTGCCAAGCGGAACATCAAAGGCTCGCAGGCCGATTACAACGGCTAGATCCCGACGGTCCGGGGATACCCCGGGTCCGGCCTGGAATCCTCGTTATGGTTTCGGCTGCCAATCCGATCGTTCTGGCGAGTCGAAAGAGTCGGCTCGCACGGGCTCAGGCGATCCTGGCCGAGCGGGCCGTGATCGAGGAGGATCCGCGCCGGGTCACCGGTCTGCTCTGGATGACGACGACGGGGGACCGGCAGGTCGAGTGGTCGCTTGAGGAAAAGGGCGGCAAAGGATTGTTTACCAAGGAGGTCGAGGAGGCCGTTCTTTCGGGAGCGGCGGATCTCGCGGTTCACAGTGCCAAAGATCTGCCGACCGAGATGCCGGAAGGTCTTTGTTTGGCCGCCTTTCTTCCCCGGGCGGATCCGGGAGATGTGTTGGTTCTCCGGGAGGGGGTCTCCAAGCCGCAGGTCCTGGCGACCGGGAGTCCCCGTCGCAGGGCGCAGCTGGTCGCCCTGTTTCCGGAGGTGAAATTCAAGGAGATTCGGGGAAACGTGGAAACCCGGTTGAGAAAAATCGCCGAAGGGGAGGCGGATGGAACCGTTCTCGCCGCCGCGGGCCTGGCCCGTTTGGGGATCGGGGGTTTTGAAGGCGTGGTTTTTCGAAGACTGGAACTTTCGGAGATGATTCCCGCCTGCGGACAAGCGGCGATCGCCCTGCAATCCCGCACGGAGGATCGGGAGCGCTTCGCCACCCTGTCCCATCCGGAGACCGAGAGGGCGGTCCTGGTCGAAAGAGCTTTCTTGCGCGCCCTTGGTGGCGGATGCCATACGGCGTTTGCGGGGTATTTCGACGGCACCCTCTTGCACGCCTTTCACGAGGATCATGGTCGTCGCTCGGTGGAGGTGCCCGCGGATGCCGATCCGGACGCCTTTTTGCCCGATCAGTTTGCGGATTGGGTGAGCGTCCCGGATTGACCCAATTCGGGTCTTCGAGGAGGATCGGTCGTTTCGGCGGCGTTGGATCCTTTGCTCTCGTCAATCATCACCACCCACCCGTAGGGTATTTGGAATGAGTTCGGAACTCACAGACAAACGAATCTGCGTGACCCGGGCCCGGTCGCAGTCCGGGCGGCTGGTCGGATTGTTGGAAGACCGTGGGGCCGCGGTCCTCGAGCTTCCCCTGATCGAGGTGGGTCCGTCTACAGACCGAACCGTAATCGACGAAGTCCTGGAGCAGCCGGGCGTGTACGACTGGATCGTCTTCACGAGCGGGAACGGCGTGCGTCGGTTTTTCGAGGAATTGATTCGGGCCTGTGGCGACATCCGTTCCATCGCCTTCGCCCGGATCGCGTGTGTGGGCTCCGCGACGGCGGATGTAGTCCGGGAGCATCTTTTGCGCGTCGACCTGGAGCCGGAGGAGGCGAATGCGGCCGGTTTGGGCGAGAAACTGGTAGCCACCGGAAGTCTCGATAGTGCGCGGGTTCTGGTAGTGGCCGGAAACCGTAATCGGGATACCTTGGTCAAAATTCTCGAGGAGGACGGCCATGCGATCGTCGACGTGGCGGAGGTGTACGAGACAAAGCTGATGGACCTGAAGGAGACTCCGGCGGCGGCTGAATTTCGTGGAAAAGGGGCGGACGCCATTCTCTTTACCAGTGCCAGCACGGTCGAAGCCTTCGCGACCCAGGCGGAGTATCTCCAAATCTCGACCGGTGCGAGAGTGCCGAAGGCCTTCAGCATCGGACCGACGACATCGGAAGCGCTGGCTGCGGCGGGAATTCCCCTGGCGGCCCAGTCCGCCGATGCCAGCCTGGAGTCCCTTGTCGAGGCGGTTGTCGAGAACCTGGCGGATTGACGAAAATGGGAAGACCCCTTGTCAAAGTCTGCGGGCTGACCCGTCCGGAAGACGCCGCAACCGCGATGGCCGCCGGAGCTACGTTTGCGGGAGTGAACGGATACCCCCCCTCGCCTCGTTTCGTTCAACCGGGTTCGGATACGGAAAGCCGCATTCTGGAGAAGATCGTTCCGCAGGCCCGCGTCTGGGTTTGTGTGGAGCCGACAGAGGAGGAGGTTCGGAATGCGCTCGGGCGCGGCTACGCGATGGTGCAGATTCACTTCGATCCGAACGGCGGGTGGGAGCCCGGCCCTTTTTCCGCAGTCTTCGGCCCCGACCGCTTGTGGCTCGCCCCCAAGCTGGAGACCCCCGACCTCTTCCGGGACGAATGGGAGGGACTGGCCCGTTGCTTTTTGATCGACGGGTATTCTCCCGGACGTTTCGGAGGGACTGGGAAGCGGGTCGCCGGGCGTGCCTTTGCCCGCCTGCGAAAACGATTTCCCGAGGAGACCTTCATGCTGGCGGGAGGCCTGGGCCCCGAAAACGTCAACGAGGCCGTCCTGACCAGCGGTGCACGACGGATCGACGTGAACAGCGGAGTCGAGTGCGAACCGGGAATAAAAGACCCCGGCAGCATTCGGCAATTGTTTGCGAACCTGCCCGCGCTTTGACGGAAGACGGCAAAAAGAAGGGGAAGGTCTGGTGAATAGAGCGAACATGGGGAGCAGCACAGTCTGATCAGACATTCCGAGTTTCGATATGGAAGAGGACAATACGGTCTGGGGCATAGGGAAGATTGCTTACCCACGCCACAGAATACGCCACTGCGATCATTTGAAAAGAAGCAGGGTATGCCAGATGCGTATAGACCTGTTTCTAACGTTGTGGTCGGACCGGTAGGTTTCCAAAGATTTGGCAGGTTGATCAGACTCCCAGCCCTCGAAGAATAAGCATTTGGGGTTTTCCGTGAGGCCATTAGTAATTCGCCCTAGCCACGCATTGAGGGTGTCGCTCTGAACATAGCCGAGCATGCCTGCCTCGTCTTCTTGAATCGGATAATAACCGCTTAGCAGCGCCCCCATACCTTCGCTGCCTAAATAGATTGTGACCGGATGGTTTTTGTCGAGCCGCTTGGCTTCCCAGCGGAAGCGGGGGCGTGGCCCCCGCATGGTTTTAACGATTTCGATGTCGATTTTCGGGCGGCGCTTGCCCATTCTTCCTGGGACATTTTGCGGCGGGTCGTCCAGTGGCTCGTACCGTTCGACCCAATCCGGGGCGTTCGGGTCTTCAATATAGGCCTTCATAGCCTGCACCAAATCACCCGTGATGGACGGCTCCTCGGTGCGGGCGTAGTCACTTGGCGCAAGGCGTTCGTAACCGGCTGCAAGCAGAGCATGGACATGGTGGCGGAACTCTTCGCGGAGCCGGGCTCGTGGATCGATAAGGGTCGTCATTACTTAAGCCCCTGCCCCTCCCAAGCCCTCGGCAATTAACTCGTCGGCATCCAGCACAGCCTGGCGGCGGGTCCAGTAGAGGCGCTGGAAGGGCTTCGAAAGATAGAGCCTACTGTTAGCGTAGGTAATAAGTCGCCGATTGAAGTAGATCCACTGGCGGTGCTGCTTAAGCAGATTCTCGCGAGCTTCTCTCAGCTCCTTAGCCTCGGCAGCGTCCGCGCGACGGAGGATGGGATCACCGACGGGGTCTTCATTCAGGGCAATTTCGATGAACGCCGTGGCCGAGTCGTGTATTCCCTCGATGCGGCACCGGGGCGGATGCTCGCTGGCGCTGAAAAAGCCCTCAATGCTCGCGCACAGGGTGTGCAGGTAAGCCTCGGCCTCCTCGGGCCCAGGCTGCCGGAGCAACTCGGGATCACGTCGGCCTTCGATTTTGAGCAGGTTAACCTTAACGAAGTCTTCGATCAGCACGCGTTCTGAGTCGCGAAGTTGAAGCGCATCGAAGGCGAGGGTGTTGATCACTTTCTTGAATTTGCTTGGGATTCTCTCGCCCTGGGCCAGCTCTTTTTCCAGTTGATGGTATAGCGCGGAAAAGCCCCCAAGAGAGGCGCTCAGGTCTGGCACAGGTAGCTGCTTGAGTGCAGCTAGAATATTTCTGGCTATTTGAACCCCCGTTTCGCTCGATAGGAAAAACTGGTGGTAAATGCAGTAATCTGAGAACAAGAAAAGCGAAAGCGCCTTGAGCAACTCCCGTTTAGTCTCGTCTCCCGAAATGCCAATCTGGCGGGCGGGCACAGCAATGAATGCATCGCTAAAAACGAAGAAGCGGCGATCTGCGTCTGCAATTATGTGGGGCGGTGTGGACACGCGATAAGGTAGTTTTGCTCGACCTTTGCGCACCCAGCAGCGCTTGGCGGGAATTTTCGAGAGGGCTCGGTTAGGAAATGAAAAGAGGGCGCCGCAGTTCTTAAGTTGGTCGAAGTGCAATTCCCATTCACCTTCCAGCTCGGGATGATGCTCGAGTTTCTTTTTCTCCTCCTCGGTTTCGGGTTCCCGGAGTTCCAAACCTTGAGCCATGGATAAGCAATGGTCTTTGAGAAAATCGGATAGTGCTCGGTGTTGCTTGCCGATTCTCTTCAGGAGCCGCCCGTCACGGGCAGAACCCCACATGGCGAGCTTCCAGGTAAGGGCTTCGCCCGCTTCGGCTTCGGCGGGGCGAATCTCGCGTACTTCGGCAGCGTCGACGGTTATGTTCCAAATATCGCGTTTCTTGTGGGGGGCTCGGTGGCTGGTCTCCTGCTCGACGAGAAAGGGCGCATAGGATTGAATGACGGCAGACTGGTCTTCGTCTTCATCGCGATTGCCGTAGCAAAGCGTGATCGTGGGAATCTTCGCGCGACCGCCAAAAAGGATATATCGGAGGTTTGCGAAGTTCATTATACTGCGCACCTCCTTCGTTTTAAATAATCGCTGGCGGAATCTTTCACCTTCCATCTTGAACAGGGTCATGGCGGGAAGCACCATGCCAGAGACGCCATCATCGCCCAAAAGCTCGCCGGACTTCCAGACGAAGGCCTCGGCTAGTTGGTTCCCGCTAACCGGCGGCGTCTCCTTCCGCTGTATCCAGCGGAGCGCATGAATATCTTGCGGGTCTTTGGGCGGGTACTTGAGTTCCTTCCACGGGGGATTGCCCAGCACCCAGTCGAAGTGCCCGAGCACGCGGCGTCTGGCCCGCTCTTGCTCCCAAGTGCTGTTAGGCTCGAACAAGTCTGCCTGAAAGATGTTTTGGTTCTGTAGCTTCGGCAGTTTGAAACCCCTGGAACGTCCTTCCAGATCAGGCGGGTCCACATAGTCGAGGAGGGTGATGAGCAGACTCATCTCTGCTAGTCGACAGGCATCGTTGTCGCGGTCGATCCCGAAGATCTGGCGCTCAAGGATTTCGCGTAGTTTGGAAGCGGGCGGGGGTACGCCCATATTGTTGCGGCAGGCTTGCTCGATCAAGCGCCGGTAGGTCTGCACGAGGAACGCGCCCGAGCCGCAAGACGGATCGAGAACTTTTGTGCTCGAGCTGAGCGGGTGCACTGCCTCTAGCTCGGCGATGAGGAAATTGACCAGGGGAAGGGGCGTGTAGTAAGCACCGAGGTCTTTACCTGTCGGAGTCTTCTTCTCGGGATCTGTCTCGTGGAGGAACTGCTCGTAGATGATGGAAAGCGTCTCGATCGGGATGTAAGAAAAGTCGAAGGGTTCGAAAAGTGCCAGTTGTCCGCTGTTCGGGTCATCACCGTAAAATGCGGCGGCGGTCAGTTGATATTGCTCTTCCGTGACCTCGTTCAAGTCGAAGGGGAAAATGGCACCGTTCAATCCATCGGTGGCGTTGTTGAGCTTATCATTCAATTCGGCGAACTTGGCTTTTTCACCGTCGCGGGAAAAAATTTCCCTGGCTTCCAGGCCCCAAGCCCTAAGCTTGCGCACCGAAAGAAAGCCACGACCTTTTAGATATTGTAAATAGACAAAACGCCCGATGAACGCGTGTGCTGTGCGGCGGGCCATGCCAGTGTTCTGCAACTTGATGCTAAGCTTTTTCAGATAACTTAAAAGCTGCCAGTCAACGCGCTGGTCGGTTCGCAATCGGGTTCCATATTTGCGCCAGACGGTACCGTCGTCAATGGACTCTGCCCGAAGAGCCTTCGAGCTGGCATTGAAGTCCTCGAGAGTGTCAAGCAGGCCGGAGTTTTTTCCGTCCTTTCGATCATACTGGAAGCCCGAATACAGGCGAATCGCCTGCGGTGATTCCACCAAAACAAAGGGCACATAGTCTTGATTCCAGACAAGACGGTGAATCTCGCGTGCCTCGGCATCGGAATCGACTGAATAGACAACTACCGCGGGCACTTTGACCGAATGGGCCTGCCCCGAGAGAAAATAGATGCCTTGCAATTCAGCCCCATCGGGAAATCTACCCCCATTTCGGATACGCTCCCTGGCGTCAGGATTGCTCTTCCTGAAAAGATGGGCGAATGAGGATGACCCGTAACTGCCCGCATTGCCCGCATTGAGGAAATTGGGGGAGTCATTGTATCCTAATTTTTCGGCGAGTAGAGCCACTTTTTTATAAAACCGAGGTGAAATCGGCGAGTCAAGTCCTCGACTGGGTTACAGGGGGCAAAGCTTTGTCATTTGGAATCAGAAGTCGTTAGTTACGAATGCTTTTCTCAAATCTCAAATGCATTTTCATGCAGACTCCGGACGCTAAATGATTATGCTTTGGAATGGGTGAAGATTTTAAGGTTTTGCGTTTGACCTATGCATGCTTCCCGCTGACCGTCAATGTGAAAATTTGTTCACTTGACAATCGGTCTTCGTTCCCGTTCTGATGGGGACGAGATGAATGATGCGTATACAGTTTTGCGGGAGAAATTCGGGTTTGAGGCGTTTCGTCCTGGGCAGGAGGCGGTGATCGGGTGTCTCCTGGCGGGGCGCAGTGCCGGGGCGATTTTTCCAACGGGTTCGGGGAAGAGTCTTTGCTACCAACTCCCTTCTTTGCTGTTGCCGGGGCTGACGCTCGTAGTCTCGCCGCTGCTCGCCCTCATGAAGGATCAGATCGATGCGTTGCGGAGGAGGGGGATTGAGGCCGAACGGCTCGATTCGAGCCTTGCGGAGGAGGATTACCGGCGGGTGACGGAGGACATTCGGTCGGGTCGGGTAAAATTGCTCTTCGTGGCTCCGGAACGGCTCGGGAACGAGCGTTTTCTCAATTTGATCCGCGGCCAGCGGATCAGTCTGCTGGCGATTGACGAGGCGCACTGTATTTCCGCATGGGGGCACAACTTTCGCCCGGATTACCTGAAGTTGGCCGAGGCGGCCAAGTCGCTGCAGGTGGAGCGGGTTCTGGCGCTGACGGCCACGGCCACGCCGCAAGTTTCGGAGGATATGGCCCGGGCGTTCGGAATCGCGCCGGACGATATCACCAACACCGGTTTTTACCGCGAGAATCTGGAGCTTCGGGTGAGCGCGTGCCGGGACGAGGAACGCGCGGATCTTCTCATCCGCCGGTTGAAGGAGCGTCCGCCGGGGCCGACGATCGTTTATGTGATCCTCCAGCGCCACGCCGAGGAGTTGGCGGAGACCCTGAATGAAGCGGGCTTTTCGGCCGGAGCCTACCACGCCGGAATGGCTTCCGAAAAACGAGAGGCCGTCCAGGAGGATTTCATGGAGGGTCGCCTCCCGATCATCTGCGCCACCATTGCCTTCGGCATGGGGATCGACAAGGCGGACATCCGCTACGTCTACCACTACCATCTCGCCAAGGGGTTCGAAAGCTACTTGCAGGAAATCGGACGCGCGGGGCGCGACGGCAAACCTTCGGTGTGCGAGCTGTTTGCCTGCCCGGACGATGCGACGACGCTGGAAAATTTCGTTTTCGGGGATACTCCCGATCCGGGAAATCTCCGCAGTCTCCTGGAAGAGCTTCTCGGGGGGAGTCCGGAGATCGACGTGGCCATCCACGATCTTTCCCGCCGGTTCGATATCCGCCAGCTCGTGGTGAACACCCTCCTCGTTCGGTTGGAGCTGGCCAGGCTGATTCGCTCGTTGGGACCTTACTACGGCAGCATCCGGTTTGCGCCGAAAAAGGATAGCCGGGCCATCCTCGCGCACTATTCCGACTCCCAGGCGTCTTTTCTGAAGAAGCTCTTTACGTGCTGTGAAAAGGCGAAGAAGTGGGTGACCCTCGACATGGATCGGGCTATGAACGCGACCGGACAATCCCGCGCCGTGATCCTGCGGGCCCTCGAGAGCCTGGAGACGAACGGCTTTGCCGACCTGCAATTGGCCGGCTATCGCCAGCGCTACCGACGAATTCCGGAGTCCGTCGACATCGAGAAAGTATCCGGGGAGATGGAGGATTTGTTTCTCCAGCACGAGCAGAGGGAGGTCGAACGCATCCACTCGTTGCTGTCCTATGCCGAGGAAACCGGCTGCCTGACTGCCCGGCTGCTCGATTACTTCGGCGAGAGGGTCGAACCGTGTGGTCACTGCGCCACCTGCCTGGGTCAACCCCCGCTTCGCCTTTCCCAGCGAAAGGCTCCCCCGATTTCTTCCGTCGATCTGTCGGGCTTCGACTCCCTGGTCGCTTCAAACCCGGAGGCTCTCGGTCAACCCCGCCAGCAGGCCCGCTTCCTCTGCGGGCTGACCTCCCCGGCCGTTTCGGCCAAGCGAGGCCTTCGCGGCGATCCTCATTTCGGGCGTTGTGAAAAGGTCCCTTTCGCCGAGGTGCTGGAGGCACGGATGGCCCTGGGATCCGTGTGCTTGTAAACGGGAAGGGGCGACCGGACGGTGCGGTCTGCCCTCAATCCTTCGACCATTCGATATCTTCGTAGAGATCGGCGAGCGATTGCTCGAAACGGATCGACGGCAACGACAGGGAGTCTCCTTCGGACAGGTGTTCCGGTTTCCACCCGGCTTCCTTGCGGAAGCGGGTGACGGCGGGTTTGCTCTGATCGATCAGGACGTATTCTTCGAGGGTGGGCAGCGCAATATAGCTGAGGAACTTCTCGCGACGATCCAAGCGTTCGGTGGAGGAGGAGAGCACTTCAACCAGGACTGAAGGTTTGGTCTTGAAATACTTTTCGGTGTCGGATGGGTCGCAGGTGACGAGGAGGTCGGGGTAGTAGAAAATGTCGTCTTCGGCGATGTTGAGCCGGAGTTTCATGTCCGCCATAAAAACTTTGCAAGGACTGCCCCGCAGGTGACGACGGATGGCGGAATACAAGTTCCCGCAAACAAGGTTATGCGCCTCACTGCCACCCGACATCGCGTAGACCTGCCCGCCAATGTATTCGTGGCGGATCTCGCTCATTTCCTCACCTTCGAGGTAGGCGTCGACCGAGATGAACTCTTGCGGCTCCGGTATACCCATGAGAAAAAATCATGGCAGAGCTTTTCGGAATTTCAATTCCGTAAAGATGGAGGCCGAAAATTGGCTACTATGATTCAGTCTTTCGACAGGACGCGGGCTTCCTCCCCGGTCGCTTCACGGACGTTCATCCGTCTCGGATGCGTTCCCACCGAGTCAAAAAAACCGCTGGCTCCTTGTTTCAAGCGAATCTTGCTGCCCAAGACCTCGGACATTGCGCCCAGGGGTGCGAGCGCCACGCCACCGGGCAAGTCCTCCACCTCCCAAGTGTAGTTCAGCGAAACGTAAGCGCTTAGTGAGGCCGTTAGCCTCGAGGGCGTAGGTTGCTTTCATGAGGTTTCTTTCCAGATTTTCTTACAGTATCGAACGAATTCTT
>CAZBLJ010000042.1:5344-15881 GCA_964492605.1 uncultured Puniceicoccaceae bacterium | reverse complement strand
GGGACCGGACTCCGGAAAGACCTTTTCGGGTAGGGGATCCTCTCTACCTTTACCTTCAGGTTAGAAGTATCCCGTCTCGATACGGATTAAGGTCTTCCAACCGACCCGCAGGTATAGGGTTGCAGTTCCCTGGGATGAGGGCCTACCATTGTCTCCTTCAACGATTTGCCGAACTGAAAATCTTTTAAAACCCAACCAGGAAACGCTTTGGACATCGAACAGATCGAAAAACTCGTCGACATCATGAAGGACAGCGACCTGTCCTGCATGGAAATCGAGGAAGAAACTTTCCGCATCCGCCTCGCCCGCGAAAAAGAAATCGTGACCGTCAACGGTTGCGGGGCCGGTTATTCCGCCCCCGCGCCCGCACCGGTCGCCGTGCCTGCGGCAAGCCCTTCGGACGCGCCGCCCGCGCCAGAGACCGCGGAGAAAGGAGTAACCTTCGTAAAGTCGCCCATGGTGGGAACCTTTTACCGGGCCCCCTCTCCGGAGAGCCCTCCGTTCGTAGAGGAAGGCGGCAAGATCAAGGCGGATACCGTGGTCTGCATCATCGAAGCGATGAAGGTCATGAATGAAATCCAGGCGGAGGTCGGCGGCAAGATCGTCGAGATCCTTGTCGAAAACGGCGAACCCGTCGAATACGGCCAGGCGCTCATGAAGGTGAAGGAAGGGTAAACTCCCGAAGCATGTTAAAAAAGATTCTTATCGCCAACCGTGGCGAGATCGCATTGCGGATCATCCGGGCTTGCCGCGAGCTGGGCATCGAGACGCTGGCGGTCTACTCGGAAGCGGACGAGCAATCGATCCATTGCCAGGTCGCCGACGACGCGATCTGCATCGGACCGGCTGCGAGCGCCGAAAGCTATCTGAAAGCGGATCGTATTCTGAGCGCCGCCGAACTCGCCAATGTGGACGCCATTCATCCCGGCTACGGATTCCTCGCCGAAAACGCCGACTTCGCCGAGCAGTGCGAGAGCTGTAACATCAAATTCATCGGACCGGCCTCGAAAACCATTCGGATGATGGGGGACAAGGCCCTGGCGCGCGAAACGGTCAAAGCGGCCAAGGTGCCGACCGTCCCGGGCAGCGAAGGTTCCGTAACCGACGACAAAGAGGCCCTCAAACTGGCGAAGGAGATCGGATTTCCGGTCATCATCAAGGCGGTATCGGGAGGCGGAGGCAGGGGGATGCGGGTGGCCCATAATGCAGTCGCCTTCCAACGCGAATTCGAGACGGCCCGCAACGAGGCCGAAAAGGCATTCGGAGACGCTTCCGTTTACATCGAGAAGTTCATTCAGGAACCCCGCCACATCGAATTCCAGATCCTGGCCGACGAACACGGGAAGGTCGTCCACCTCGGCGAACGGGACTGCTCGGTGCAACGCCGCCACCAAAAGGTCATCGAGGAAGCACCCTCCCCTTTCTTGAGTGCCGACCTGAGACGCCGTATGGGTCGAGCCGCCGTCAAGGCGGCCGAGGCCGCAAATTATTCCAATGCGGGGACCATCGAATTCCTCGTCGATAAATCCGGTGATTTTTTCTTCATCGAGATGAACACCCGGATCCAGGTGGAACATCCGGTCACGGAGATCGTGACGGGCATCGACCTGATCAAGAAACAGATCCAGATCGCGGCGGGAGAGCCTCTCGGAATCGAGCAAAAACAGGTTCGGATCGGAGGAATCCATGCGATCGAATGCCGGATTTGCGCCGAAGATCCCGCTCGGAATTTCGCACCGAGCCCGGGTGAGATCGACCTCTATTTCCCCCCCGGAGGGCCCGGAATCCGGGTCGATTCACACGCCTACTCCGGCTATCCGGTTCCGCCGCACTACGATTCGATGATCGGCAAGTTGATCGGCTACGGACCGACGCGTGAGGAAGCCATCATCCACATGGACCGCGCTTTGAAGGAATACTTGATTCGCGGGATCCACACCAACGTTCCCTTCCTGCAGGCCATCGTGAAAGACCCCGTTTTCCGGCAGGGGCAGACCACCACGCGTTATATCGAAGAATTTCTCGCACGAACGCCCCGCTACCTTTTTACTCCCTCGCAACCCGAAACCAAATAAACCGCCATGGAACAGCCGACCAACGAAAACGATTCAACCGTTCCCTTCGTGTCCGAAGAACAACCGACCCTCGGTGATATCCGCATCAACCACAGTGTCGTCGCCAACATCGTTCGTATCGCAACCCTGAGCGTCCCCGGCGTGCACTCGGTCGGCGGCGGTCGATTCGAAGGAATCGCCGACATGTTCGGGAAGAGAGAGGGCGAGAGGGGCGTCCGGGTCAGCGAAGACGAGGGCGGAACCTACGAAATCGAGGTGCGCGTGCTTCTCGACTTCGGCGTCGAACTCGCCAAGACCGGCGGACAGATTCAACAAACCGTCCGCGATGAAGTATCGAAGATGACCAGCAAGGACGTCTCCCGCGTCGACATCACGATCGACGGCGTTCACGTGAACGAGAAGCCCTCCGAAGAAACCGGCCACTGGGCCCGATAATTGAACCATGTGGAAAGAATTTCAACAATACTGCGAGGCCTTCCGAGCCGAGGACCTGAATTACCTGATTCGCGAACCCTACGTCATGCTGGGGACGATTGCTCTGGGGCTGCTGCTCCTGTGGCTTCTTTACCGGATTCGACCCCGGCGCAAGATCAAGGCTTTCAAGGGGGATACGGGGCCGGTCGAGATTTCGAAGCATGCCCTCCTCGACCTGGTCCGTTCCGCTTGCGAACAACTCCCCGAGGTCCGCAAGCCCGGCATCCGCATCCGGGCGCGCCGGAAACTGCACCTTTTCGTCCGGATCCGGGTGGACGGCTCCGCCCGGCTGAGAGATACCGCCTCCTTCCTCCAAAACCACATTAAGGATGCCCTGGAGAACAACCTGGGCGTGGAAAATTTGGGAACGATCGAGGTCATGGTCACCGGGATTCGCACGGCGGCTCCCAAAAAATTCGACCTCAACCAGCGCGGGGACAAAGCTACGGAGACTCCGAACCCTGCGGAAACCCCCAAAACCCGGGAAACGCCCAAGCCGGTCGAGACTCCCGAAGCGACCCCCGCCGCTCCAGCCCCGGCGACTCCGGGAACCGCACCGCGAAAGACCCCTTTACCGACAACCGGCAGACCCCCGGAGGCCCCGACGCCAACCGCGAAACCCGGCCCCGCCAGACCTTCGCCGGGCCGGCCCGATTTGAATCCTTCCGAACGCAAAGATCCCTCCGCCGCGGCCAAGCCGACCAAGCCTGAACCGGAGAAAAAGGATCCGAAAAAATAAGCCACCACCCAGACGGGAACCGGAGACTGATCGGACCCCGGTTCGGTCTTCGACCAAGCCCTCATGAAACCCTGCACCGACAGCGAGTCCCTCATCGAGCTTGATAAAGGGATTCGGAACCCGGCGTTGCGAGGCGCCTACCGCGTCGTCGCTCCCATTGTGGAGCGGGTAATCGGCATCCGGGGGGTCAACCGGCTTTACGACGACAGCCGGGGCACTCCTTCGGAGACATTCTTCCAGGCCGTTCTCGAGAATCTCGGCGTCCGGTATCGCTACTGCAACCAGGAAGCGGCCAGAATCCCTCCCGAGGGACCGGTTTTCGTAGTCGCCAACCACCCCTTCGGCGGACTCGACGGAGTCATCCTCGGAGACCTTCTCCAGTCCATCCGCCCGGACTCCAAACTCCTCGTCAATTACCTCCTCCTGCGGATGAAGGAACTCGACCCGATCGTTTTCGGTATCGATCCCTTCGGCGGACCGGATTCGGCCCGATTCAACGCCCGGGCGGTCAAGGAATCGCTACGGTGGGTGCGCGAGGGCCACGTGCTGGGCACCTTTCCGGCGGGCGAGGTTTCGCACTTCCGGAGAAAACAAATGAGGGTAACCGATAGCGACTGGAACCCTGTATCGGCAAAGCTGATTCAGAAGTCCGGCGCTCCCGTCGTTCCCGTTTATTTTTCCGGCGGCAACGGGCTCGTCTTCAACACCCTCGGATTGATCCACCCGCGGCTGCGCACGCTCCTGTTGGCCCGCGAACTGGCGAACAAGCGGGGCACCGCCGTCTCGCTGCGGATCGGATCCCCTATCCCTCCTTCGAAAATCGCCGAATTTTCCAACGAGCGGGACCTCCTTGATTTTCTGCGCCTGCGCACCTACCTCCTCGGCGGCAGCGACCGGCGGGTCGGCGGGCCTTTGCGAATCCGCCCCAACCTGCATTTGAATCGGCCGCCCCGAATCAAACAGCCGGATCCGACCCTCAAGCCTCTGATCGATCCCGTCCCCACCGAGAAGCTTCTCCGCGAGATCGAGAAGATCCCGCCGGAAGGGCTCCTTTATGAGAGGAAGCAATTCAAGGTCTACATCGTCAAGGGCTCCCAGGCTCCCGAAATCCTCCTTGAGCTGGGTCGCCTGCGCGAATTGACCTTCCGCGAAGTCAGCGAGGGCACCGGCAAACCCTACGACACGGATCATTTCGATCTCGACTACCTCCAACTGTTTCTCTGGGACGACAAGGAAAAGCAGATTGTCGGCGGCTACCGCATGGGACAGACGGATGAGATCGTTCCCAAAAAACGCAAGCGGGGGTTCTACACCAGCACTCTCTTCCGTTTCCGGACCGCCTTCCTCGAGCGCCTCGATCCCGCGATGGAACTGGGCCGGTCCTTCATCATCCCCTCCTACCAGAGAAAATTCGCCACACTCTCCCTTCTCTGGCAGGGAATCGGTGCCTTCATCGCCCGCAATCCACGCTACCGCTACCTCTTCGGTCCGGTGTCCATCAACTGCGAATACGAAACCATTTCAAAGGACCTCATCATCCATTTTCTCCGCGGCAACAATTTTGACAAGATTCTGTCCGGCAAGGTAAAGGCCAAGAGCCCCCCGTCGAAAAAGAACCTGCTCAACCGTGAAGAACGCGAGGCGATCGCCAAAGGGGTGAAGGACATTGACGACGTATCGGCATTGATCGCCGAAATCGAGCCGGACAAAAAAGGCGTTCCGACTCTTCTCCGCCATTACGTCAAACTCAACGCCCGCTTCCTGAGCTTCAACGTGGACGCCGACTTCAGCGACGTTCTCGACGGGCTGATGGTCGTGGACCTTCTGGCGACCGACAGCAAAACCATGAAATTCTTCATGGGAAGCCAGGAAGCGCTCGACCAGTTCTACCGGCATCACCAACACGAAACCAAACCCGCGGCAGCCCCATGATGCGGGAACACCGCGGGAGCCGAAATGTCGAGGATGGAGTCCCCCATGGGCCGTAAGAAGAAAAAGATATCAACCGACGCAAACGCGGAAGCCTTCGGCGCGGGCAATCCTTTCGCCTCCCTGGACTCCTCCGACCTTCCGCCGGGCGACTCCGTAACCCCGTCCCGGCACCCCGAATCCATCCACGATCCGCCCAGGAAGAAGCCCGGAATGCGAGTGGAGATCCGCCGCGAAAAATCCGGTCGCGGCGGGAAGACCGTCACCACCCTGACCGGCCTCGCCACCCTGGACCGACGCTCCTTCGACCAACTTCTCAAGCAACTGAAAACCCAGGTCGGTACCGGAGGCGCGGAGATCCCCGGAGGCATGCAACTCCAAGGGGACTGCCGCGACAAGGCGGAGGCGATCCTTTCGGAAAAAGGGTTCCGTCCGGTCCGTGCCGGAGGCTGAGAATCCGCCACCGAACGAACCATTTGCCTATGGAAAGAACGCAATGGGAAGTCGCCGCATCCGAAACGGACGAGCCACCCGAAGACGGCTGGATCGAGGCGAAGATCCCGGGCGCGGTCCAGTTGGACTGGGCAGTCGCTCGGGGGTGGAAGTCCTGGTACGAGGGCGGAAATTTCCGGGATTACGAGGGGCTAGAGAAACGCCACTGGTTCTACCGGGTAGCGCTGCCGGATGCGGTTTCCCGCGGCCGAAGAATGCTCTTCCGCTGCGGGGGGATCGATTACCGCTATGAGATCCGCGTGGATGAGGCCGTTCTCCTGTCGCAGGAAGGCACCCAGCAGCCTGTGGAAGTGGATGTTACGGACGGAATCGGGAGCGGAAACTGGCTCTACGTTCACATCTTCCCCGCTCCCGAAAATGATGCCGGAGGCAAATTGGGGGCCGTCAATTCCGCAAAGGCCGTCGTCAACTACGGCTGGGACTTTTGCCCACGGCTGATTCCGCTGGGGATTTGGGATCGCGCCGCATTTTTCGAGGTGCCGATTCGCTGGCTTTCCAGAGCGGAGACGACCTACCGCTTGCGGAGCGACTGCGGACTGGCGCGCCTGGCGCTCGACGTAGCCATCGGTGGCGACCCCGGCAAACCGGGCAAGCTGTCCTGGACGCTGTACGATCCCGGCGGCAACACCGTTTTTACCCGGGCAAAAACCATCGACGGACCAAGCGCCCGACTGGAGGCCGACGTCGTCGAGCCCGAACTTTGGTGGCCGCACAACCACGGCGGGCAACCGCTCTATGCATCCGTTGTCGAATGGCAGTCCGGCGGGGATGGAAAGCCGGAGCGCCGGGAGAAACGAATCGGTTTTCGGCGGGTGCGCCTGGTGAAACACGAAGGCGGGTGGGCGGACGAGCCGCCGCCCTTTCCCGCCGAGTCCGAGCCGCCGCAAACGACCATCGAGATCAACGGTCGCCGTATCCTGGGCAAGGGCTCGAACTGGGTGCCGCCGAGTGTGTTTCCCGGGGCCGTGACCGGAGAGGACTACGCCCGGCTGCTCGATCTCGCCAAGGGTGCCAACATGAATCTTCTGCGTCTTTGGGGCGGTGCAAACGCTCCGCATGATACCTTCTACGAAAAGTGCGACGAGCTGGGCCTCATGGTTTGGCAGGAATTCCCGCTGGCCTGTGCCGACTATGAAGACCAGCCGGAATACCTTGCCGTCCTCGACGCCGACTCCCGCGCCCAGATCCGCCGCCTCCGCGAGCACCCCTCCGTCATCCTCTGGTGCGGCGGTAACGAACTCTTCAATTCCTGGTCCCGCATGGACATGCAGGCCCATGCGCTGCGCCTGCTCAACCGCAATTGCTATGACCTCGATCCCGATACCCCCTTTTTCGCCACCTCCCCGATGCAGGGGATGGGGCACGGCCCCTACTGCCTCTTCGATACGAACACGGGGCTCGAGACCTGGGAGGCTTTTCAGAGCAGCGCCCTTACCACCTACACCGAGTTCGGGATGCCGGGCATCGCCTCCGTCGAAACCCTGCGCCTCTTTTTGCCGGAGGAGAAGCTCTGGCCCGTCGACGGCGTGGAGTGGTATTGGCACAAGGCTTTCGGCCAGTGGGTCGTCCGGGACGCCTGGCTTTTTCCCGAGCACATCGAGCGGGCCTTTGGAGAGTCCCGATCCATCGATGAGTTGGTCGAACGGAGCCAACTCCTGCAGGCTGAGATTTTCAAAGGCATCTTCGAAGAGGCGCGCCGCCAGCAGCCACGGGTCGGCATGATTACGAACTGGTGCTTCAACGAACCCTGGCCGACCGCCGCGAACAATTCGCTCGTCAGTTGGCCCGCCACCCCCAAGCCTGCTCTCGCCGCAGTTGGCGAGGCACTCCGCCCGATCCTTTGCTCGGCCCGCATCCCCAGGTTCCTCTGGAAGGTGGGCGAAACCTTCGAGGCCGAAGTTTGGCGGCTCAACGACAGCCAGCAGCCCCTGCCGGCCTCCACCTTGACAGCCACCCTCGTCATCGGCGGGGACCGCTACGCCCTCGGGAGTTTTGAATTTGCCGAAGCGGTTCCTGCCCGCAACCAGCGCGGTGGCACCGTCCGGCTTACCCTGCCGGAAAGCACCGAACGGCGCATGCGCCTCGAGATCGCCTGCGACCAACACCCGGAGTGGAACGCCACCTACACGCTCTCTCTGGAAGGGTAGTAGAGTAAGGTTCCGGGCCGGCCGTTATGCGCAGGGCTCGAACTCTTTTGCGTAAACCGGGGATCGCCGGTGCGACCGGAATCAGCCGAGGTCGAAAAGGCTTCGCACGCGGAGTGCGCTTCGGATGTCGGCGGCGGTGCAAGGAGAATCCGTTTGGACGTTGACTTCCCGCCCAGCGCCGGGGCGCAGGCAGAGGAAGTTGTCCGAGTAACGGACGTTGATGCCGGACACTTCCGTCCACGCCCACAGGGCCGGTCGGCGGGCGTTCAGCGTGATCCGGAAACAGCCGTCGCCCTCCGGACGAACGTCGGCCTCGATGCCGGGCTCTTCGAGAGCGAGGGCTTTAGGGCGGACGAAGGTCACGAAATCGTGGGACAGCAGGTCGTCGCCTTTCCAGAGTTCCAGCCATACGAGAGTTTCCCGGGGGCTCCGCTCGCGGAGAGCCTGCCGGCAGTCGAGCGTATGCACGAGGCGATTCTCCCGGACGCCCGCTTCTACGGCCTTTTCCCCTCCCGCCAGTTCGGCTCCGTCCGTTGCGGTTAGGGTCCAGCGCAAGGTGAGGTCTTCCGGGGCGGGTCGGTCGCTCGTCAGGTGCACCTCGACCCGGCCGTCCTCCGGATCCTCGCTTTCCAGACCGGACACGAGGATCGGGGCGAAAAAGCGTTTGGCGAAGTAGTGGAGTGCCTTCCATCGACCCTGATGGTCGATCGAAGACCAGCTGGCAACGGGCCAGTTGTCGTTCAACTGCCAATACAACGCACCCATACACCGGGGCATGTTGCGACGCCAGTGCTCGACTGCGTATTTGATGGCCAATCCCTGCTGGAGCTGGCTCAACCACAGGCCCGCCTCGTAGCCCGACGGCATGCGGAACCAATCGAGCATGTAGTGGATGATTTTGCGGTTTCCATCCGAGCTGCGCTGGTGGAATTCCATCACCGGGCTCGTTATGTTGCGGTCCTCCGGTGCGGTGTAGGCTTCGACCGTCCGTGGCTCGGGATAGCTTTGGAACCCGAATTCACTGCAGAACCGGTGGGTCGAGCTGCGGAACCACTCGAAGGGTTGATACCCGTGCCAGACGTCCCAGAGGTGCGCATCTCCGGTATTCGGATCGTTGAAGTCGTTCCGGTCCCCGGTCGGCGTATGGGGCGAGCACGGCCAATAGGCGGCGTCCGGATCGTGGGTCGAGATGATCGACGCCAGATCCTCGTCAAACCACTTCCGGTAGTAACGGGCCGGGAGCAACGGCCAGCCGACGTCTTTTTCCCCGAAGGCGGTCCATTTCATCTCGATTTCGTTATTGCCGCACCAAAGGGCCAGGCACGGATGGTGGCGCAGGCGCCGGACGATCTCGACCGCTTCCGCCCGGCAATTTTCCACGAAGTCCGGTTTGTCCAGCGGGTAAGCCGAGCAGGCGAACATGAAATCCTGCCAGACGCAGAGCCCCAATTCGTCGCAGGTGTCGTAGAAATGTTCGGCCTCGTAGATCCCGCCGCCCCAGACGCGGATCATATTCTGGTTGGCCTCGACCGCACTCTCCAGAAGGTGGCGGTAGGTGGCCGCACCGGATCGGCGAAGGGCGTCGGCGGGAATCCAGTTCGAACCCTTTGCAAAGAACGGCACGCCGTTGACCCTGAAATAAAACGATTCGCCCCATGGATCGTTTTCGCGGACCAGCTCGATCTTTCGCAGGCCGATCCGCCGGGATGCTTCTTCGAGGAGGTCTCCCTTCGCGGAAAGTCGGCGCACCGTGGCTACGTAGAGGGGCTGTTCGCCCATTCCCGCCGGGAACCAGAGGCGGGGATTCGGCACATCGACCACGGCACAAGCCGTATCCCCGGAGAAACGGCTCTCCGCAGTCGTGACGATCCGGCCGTCCAACGAGAGCCGGAACTCGAGGCGGTGGTCCCCCGCTTTGCAAGGGCTATCGAGGCGCACGGAGGCGCTCAGGGAAACGAGACCGGGCTCGTGTTGCTGGCGCAGGTGAAGATCGGCGATCTGCGGCCCGTCGAAAGCCAGCAACCCGATCTCGCGCCAGATTCCCGACGTGACGAGGACGGGTCCCCAGTCCCACCCGAAATTCGACTGTTCTTTCCGCACCCAGGGGCGGCCCGGATGCTCGTGCGCGATGTGGGAGGAGGTTTCCAAATGCCGGATGGACTCGTTCTCCCGGATATAGGGCCAGACCGATGCGAAACGGATCTCGATGTGGTTCTCGCCGGCGTGCAGGGCCTCCTTGACGTCGAACTGCCAGGTCCGGTGCATGTTGTCGGCGCGGCCCACCTCGTGCCCGTTGATTCGGATCGTGGCAAAGGTGTCGAGCCCCTCGCATCGAAGACGGACGGACTCATGGGCGAGAAGTGCGGAATCGACTTCGAAATTCTTCCGGTACGTCCAATCCCGCTCGGCCACCCACTGCGCCTCCAACTCCTGCTCACGAAAATAGGGATCTTTCAGAAGGCCGACGGCAAGCAAATCGGTGTGGACATTTCCCGGCACCTGTCCGGGCAGCTCGATCGAACCGCTGTCGTCGCACAGATGCCAAAGTCCGTTGAGGGGGTAAGACGGCATGCGGTCCGAAACTTGCGGAACAGGGGATTGAGTTCAACCACCGTTTTCTTCTCACGCGATATGTGTCAATAAATATAGAACTGGTCTAT
>CAZBLJ010000042.1:0-5244 GCA_964492605.1 uncultured Puniceicoccaceae bacterium | reverse complement strand
TGTGTCAATAAATATAGAACTGGTCTATTTTGCCCCACCGTCTGAACCGACTTCTCCCTCCGGGCTACGACGGTCACGAGGCGGAGTGCCTTTTGGGAATTCGACCCACTGCGAGCCAGGTGAAAGGTCCTCGCCGGGTACACCCGAAAATCACCATTTCCCTTGCGCGGAGTGGATGGGGACTTACGCTCGAGTCATGGTGAAATTTCCGCCGATACCAGCGCCGTTCGATGGCTCTTTTTCGTTCGATACGGAGTCCCGGCGGTAATGGCGTACCTGGCGGCAGGTTGGGGGCTGGCGGGAGTCCTCGGGATTTTAGGGTTCGCGGTCTACCGACTCACGCCGAACGCTCTTGCGTCGTTCGAGTACGGCTTCGGGGCTGTCGAATGGGGGGTGTTCGTCGTTTGGATGATCTTCATGGTCTATTCCGAGGGCATCCGGGGGTTTCATCAGGCCTTTTCTCCGCGGGTCGTGTCGCGGGCGCGGGCGCTGTCCCGGAATCCGCAGCCGTGGCATGTCGCTTTGGCCCCTTTTTTCTGTTTCGGGTTCTTCCATGCAACGAGAAAGCGGATGATCGTTTCCTGGTCGGTTGCCGGAGGTATTGTCTGTTTGGTTCTTCTTGTTCGCCTCCTTCATCAACCCTGGCGGGGAATCGTGGATTGCGGCGTGGTCGCGGGGATTTTGGTGGGTATGGTTTCCATCTTGTATTTTGCGGGCCGCTGGTTGGCGGGGCGCCCGTTTGACTTTCCGCCGGACCTCCCGCCGACGAAAGAGTCCGCCCGATGAACAGCCCCGACCGGCATCTCATCGTCGACGGCTACAATATGATCCACCGGATCGCGGCCCTGGAGAGGATTTTCCGGGAGAGCGCGGAAGCCGCGTGCGAGTCTCTGGTCGCCATGTGCCGGTCCATCCATGACGAGGACGGAATCCGGACCACCGTCGTCTTCGACGGAAGGGAGAAGCAGACGCAGATCCAGTATCCCTGTGGAAGAGATTCGTTCGCCGTGGTCTACGCGCCCCGGCAGTTGACCGCAGACGGGGTGATCGAGCGGATGCTGGCCCGTGCGAAAAAGCCGGACCGGATCACGATCGCTTCCCGCGACAACATGATCCGCGAGGCGACTGCCGCGAGAGGGGCTTTCTCCATCGATGGTGACGGATTGGAGGATTGGGTGGCCCGTTGCGAACGGCGGACGCGGGGGCGGATGGCTTCTCCGGACAAGCGGGTCTGGAAGCAGTCGCTCGAAGATGTGTGGGATCGGACGAAGGGGGACGATTAGATTTCGAGAAGCATGGTAGACGCGGAGAAAGTACGCGAGATGACGGGTCTGTACGGTCCTTTTCATCTGGAGGAGCGACAGGTGCAGAAGATCTGGGCCTCCCGTGCCTTCTGCGGGCGCGGGATGGTAACGCGTTCCGGGCGGCGGCTGGAGATCCTGCACCCCGGACGGTGGAACTTTCAGGAGGGGCCGGATTTCCGGGATGCGATTCTGGAACTGGACGAACGCAGGGTGCACGGCGATGTCGAAATCCATTTCCATGAGAAAGATTGGAAGCTGCACGGCCACGATTCGAACCCGGATTTCGACAACGTGGTTCTCCATGTCGTCCTCTTTCCCGACCGCAAAAGAATGCCGGAGGAAGGGAGGGAGACCGCCTTTGAAACGCTGGAGTGGCTCCCGTATCTGGATCGGGATCTGGAATCCTATCTCGACGACCTCGGGCTCGATTTGCTGGCGGGCGAGGAATTGCCGGAGGCGGTGCGGAATCTGGCGGATGACCCCGTCGAAACGCGCGAAGATCGGCTGTTCCGAGCCGCGCGGGAACGCTGGGAGCGGAAGGTGGAGATCGCCGGACGGCGAATCGCGTCGGACGGGTGGGGGGCCGCCTGCCATCAAATCCTTCTCGAAACCCTCGGATTGAAACGCAACCGGGCTCCGATGAGTCGTCTCGCCTGCGAATTTCCGGTCGATGCGTGGGCCGGGGACCCGAGTGGGTTGGCGCTACGGGCGTGGGAGAGTTTCGAGGACGAGTGGAAACTCGCGGGATGCCGTCCCGCCAATCATCCGCAGAAGCGTCTCCGGGCCTACGGGGAGTGGGTGTCGGCTCGCGGCGTCGACTGGGCGGAACGGATTCCGTCGAAATGGATCGAATCCGGCCATACGGGCTCGTCCGACCGGGTGCCGCGGGTTTCCGCTCGGAGGAAAAGTTTGCGGATCTCCGAGGCGGAGAAGCGGTTGCGCGCGTTTTTTGCGCCGGGGGTCGGCGGAACCCGCTTCCACACCTGGATGGTGGACGGATTGCTGCCCCTCCTGACCGCGAAGGATGGGGAAGATCGTTTTGCGGCCTGGTTCGTCTGGCCTGCCGGAGATGTGCCCGATCAGCTGAGAAAGATTCTTGGGACGCTGGAAATAACCGGTCCCGGTCGTCCTTTCAGCAGCGGCTGGGCGCAAGGCCTGTTGCGGGTGCTGGAGCCGGATTTCACCAGTTTTACTCCCTGCGGCAGCTGAGTAAAATCACCCGTCCTCCTCCATCGGCGGAGGATGCGGATGGATGTGGCCGGCGAAGAATTGCTGGTAAATTTTGTTGGTCGGTTTCGGCAGTCCGGCCAGGGAATAGCCCGCCCTTTTGACGGCACCCGGACCGTAACGATAGGAGGCGGCCAGGAGCGGATAATTGAAGTGTTTCACCTCCACCAATTGAGCGCGGCAGTGCGCGAGATAGGCCATAGCCATCGACAGATTCGTCCGCCAGTTCCAGGCGCGGTCGTAGGAAATATCCGTCACCGTTTCCCAGGCCCCCTCGCTGATTTGCGTGATCCCGCGGGCGACGCTGGTCTCGGCGTAGGCGTTGAAGGAGCTTTCCGCAAAGGCCAGTGAATACACGAAGCCGGGGTCCAGGTGGTAGCGGGGCGCCTCCTTCTCGATGTAGGCCCATACGTCTTCCGGCGGGATGATCTTCTTGTCCGGTCGGGAGCAACCGTTGATCAGGACGAAACCTGCGACGGCCAGCGTAAGACAGATAAGAGAGCGAGCTTTCACTGGAAAAAAGTCTGGGCGGAAGAATCGGCGTTGTCACTCGCGATTCGTTCCCATGGTTCTCGTGGTGGCAGACCTCACCCGGCGGTGATTGAATGGGGATCAGAGGGTTCTCTGACGGCTTACGGATCCACCCACTTGCCGTGCGAGCGGATCAGGTCGATGAGGCGGTCGACGGCCTCCGCCTGGGGGATGCCGACCTGGACGCATTCCTTCCCCACGTACAAATTGATCTTCCCCGGAGCGCCGCCGACGTAGCCGAAATCGGCATCGGCCATTTCCCCGGGGCCGTTCACGATGCAGCCCATCACCGCGATGGTGACTCCCTTGAGGTGGTCGGTCCTCTCGCGGATACGGCTGGTGGTGGTCTGGAGGTCGAAGAGGGTCCGACCGCAGCTCGGGCAGGCGACATACTCCGTCCGAGTAATCCGAGCCCGCGCCCCCTGGAGGATGTTGAAGGCCATAGCCGTGGCCATCGCCGGATCGGGAAAGTTCTCACAGCTGATGAGGTCGCCGATGCCGTCGCACAGAAGAGATCCGGCCAGCATGCTCGCCTCGATAATCCGGGCCGTCGTGTAATCGTCCGGCTGAATGCTGGTCCCGTCGGATGCCCGGATCCAGATGGGGGCGTTGAAGCCGCAGTCCGCTGCAAAGGCGGCGAGGCACCGGTAGGCGCTCAGGGGATGGGAGGAATTCCCGCCGAAGTTTTCCGAGAGCGTGAGGAGAGTGTTTTCGGCACGCGCCGAGGAGGGGAGGGCGGTAATCGCTGCGGGGGATTCCAGCCGGGCGCAGAAGGTCGCCCCCAGTCGCGTGGATGCGTTCATCCAGCGAGCCGCCTCCTCCGATTGCCCCTCGCGCACCGGTGCAATGATCGCCCAGCCCTGTTTCTCCGGGAAGTTCTCCGGGGAGAGGGCTTCGGGCCGGAGCGAATCGGCTTCCACCAAAATCAGCGGAATCACGGTGTGCAGCGCCTCGGCAAGGAGGGGTAGTTGTTTCAGGTCCTCCGGTCCATCGGGTCGAACCACCAGCCCCTCGATCTTCGCGTCTTTGAAGCGGGTCTGCACACCGCAAACCTCCTTGATGACGGCTTGTTCGCCGGAGAGGGGCAGGCGGGTCCGGTGGAGGACGGTCGGAAACTCGGTTCCGCCGGTGCGAAGCTTTTCGGACAGTCGAACCGGTTCCGTCTGTCGCCGTTCGAATTGATAGGGATGGACGGCCTCCGGAGGGCAGGCGGGTTCTTCCCGGCGAGATTCCCAGAGGGCCATCGCCCGCTTGGCGAGTTCCCGGCCGACCGGCACCTCGTTGACCGGATCCTCGGTGAGGGAGACGCGGATGGTGTCGCCGATCCCGTCGTAGAGAAGGCTGCCGATGCCGATGGCGCTTTTCACCCGACCATCCTCGCCGCCCCCCGCCTCCGTCACTCCGAGATGAAGCGGATAGTTCATCCCGTGTTCGCGCATCCGCGCCACCGCCAGCCGGTAAGCGGCGATCATCACCTTCGGATTGCTGGCCTTCATCGAGAGGATGATGTCCCGAAAGCCGTGGGACTCGGCGATCTTGATGAACTCGAGGGCGGACTGGACCATCCCCTCGGGCGTGTCACCGAAGCGGTTCATGATCCGGTCGGAGAGGGAGCCGTGGTTCGTCCCGATCCGCATCGCCTTGCCCCGGCTTTTGCATTCGAGGACGATAGGGGAGAAGGCGTCGTAGAGGCGCTGGAGTTCGGTCTCGTACTCGTCGTCCGAATAGTCGCGCACGGCGAATTTTTTCCGGTCGGCGTAGTTGCCCGGATTGATCCGGACCTTTTCCACATGTTTGACGGCCTCCATGGCCGCTTTGGGAGCGAAATGGATGTCGGCGACCAGAGGCACCGTGAAGCCGGCCGCGCGGAATTTTCTGCGGATGTCCCCGAGGCATCGGGCGGCTTTCGTCGTCGGAGCGGTGATACGAATGACCTCGCAGCCGGCCTCCGCCAGCTCGATGGACTGGCGTAGCGTGGCGTCGACATCATCCGTCAGGGTGGTGGTCATCGACTGGACCCGGATCGGGTTGTCGCCACCGATTCCCACATCGCCGACCTTCACCTCGCGGGTCGGCCAGCGAACCGTTTGCAGGCGGGACTCGCAGTAGGGCAGATCCGGCGAAGGGATTTCTCCTGCGGCGGGCTGTTTCAGGTCGATGGGAGAGGTGGTGCTCATGGCTG